>CAKRRD010000001.1 GCA_934394815.1 uncultured Acetatifactor sp.
ACACGGGGAGATGATCAGCCGGACGATGCGGAGGAAATATATATCAGCATTCCGGAGGACAAGTGGGATGAGTTCGCTAATGACTTTTCTGTCCAGGTTTATAATAATAAGGCGGACTACAGGAAAAACAGCTTGATCATTTCAGCAGTATTGGCTCTTCTGGGTGGAGTGGCGACCTATTTTATAAGTGGGCATGCACTCAGACCGATCAGAGAGTTTTCTGACAAGATCGAAAAGGTACAGGCGCAAAATCTGGCAGATTCACGGATAGAAGAAAACCAGGTGAAGGAACTGAACCAGCTTAGTGTTTCGTATAACCGAATGCTGGAACGTCTCTCGGCTGCATTTGAGATACAGAGACAATTTACTGCAAATGCAGCCCATGAGCTTCGGACTCCATTGGCCCTGATGCAGGTACAGCTGGATCTGTATCATTCCAACAGTCATCCGGACAATGATGCAGACACGGTACAGATGATAAAGATGGTTACCGAACAGAACGACAGACTCAACAAAATGGTAAAGACACTTCTCGACATGAGTGAGCTTCAGACGGTAGGACGGGATGATGAAATTATCTTAGATGCTCTGGTGGATGAGGTGTTGGAGGATCTGGAACCTCTCGCAGAGGGCAAAAATATAAGACTGATCGGAAAATGTAAGGATATAACGATGGTCGGAAGTGACATCCTTATTTACCGGCTGGTATACAATCTTGTTGAGAATGCCATAAAATATAATCATTCGGGCGGGCAGGTCACAGTAACCGCAGACCGGAAGGAAAAACATGTGTATCTGTCAGTGGAGGATACGGGAGCCGGAATCCCTGAGGAACTTAAGGAGCGCGTGTTTGAACCGTTTTTCCGGGTGGATAAATCCAGAAGCCGGGAGCTTGGTGGAGTAGGACTGGGACTTGCCCTGGTCCGTGAAATTGTAAGAGTACATGATGGCAGTATTACAGTGAAGTCCAATCCAGCTGGAGGGACGATCTTCGAGGTGGTTTTGTAAATTGTAGCAGAACAGGGTGTTTGAAGAAGTATGATCAGAGTATTACAAAAAGCAGATATCGAACGAGTTGTTGATATATGGTTAGATACCAACTTAAAAGCACATTATTTTATTCCGGGTCAATATTGGAAAAACAATATTGATTTAGTGAAAGAAATGTTGCCACAGGCAGAGGTCTATGTGTATGAGAATGACTGCCAGATAGAAGGCTTTATAGGGTTAAATGATGAATATATGGAAGGCATTTTTGTCCGTGATGAAATGCAGTCGCAGGGTATAGGTAAGCTCCTGTTGAATTTTGTAAAAGAAAAAAAGACGAAATTATACTTAAATGTTTACCAAAAGAATACACGTGCAATTCACTTTTATCAAAGAGAAGGTTTTGAAATCCAACGAGAAGGATTGGATGAAGTTACCAGGGAAAAAGACTATGTAATGGTATGGCAGCGTGGAAATTCTTTGTAGGAAGAGTGGAAATTCCCAAATTGTCGAAAACATTGCAGGAGAAAGTAAATGAGAACAGAAAGCGTCGAACTTACCGTTTTATGCTTAATACATAAAAATGGCAGATACTTGTTACAGGACAGAATAAAAAATGACTGGAAGGGATATACACTTCCGGGAGGTCATATCGAGCCGGGGGAATCCATCGTGGATGCGGTGATAAGAGAGATGCAGGAGGAAACCGGATTAACGATCAGCCATCCACATCTATGTGGAGTTAAACAATTCCCACTGGAAGAAGGGCGCTATATCGTTTTCCTCTTTGAAACAGAGGAATTTGAGGGAGACTTACGCAGTTCCGAGGAAGGAATCATGCATTGGATAGATGAGAGGGAACTTTCCAAAGTCAACTTAGTTGAGGATTTCGAGGATCTGATAGAAGTAATGCTGGATGATGAGTTAATGGAATTTCAATATGTTATTGAGGACGGAGAGTGGCTTGTTATTAAGAGGTAATTCGGAACCTAAGGAGGCTAATTTGCATAGAATTTTTGGAAAAGAAGAAAATGTAGCTTATCTGGATAGAAGAGGCATCTATATCATTCCCATAAAGGGAGCGGTATTGGTGATTTGAGCGGTGATAAAAGTTGTGGTGAAACGGAAAAAAATAATTTATAGAGGGGAATGAAATAATGGAGAAATTGGTTATTGTCGATGGTGAATCATACAAAGATTGGATAACAGAAATATCAAATGAATTTAAAAGGAGCCAAATTCGTGCAGCGGTAAAAATAAATGATGAAATGCTACGTTTTTATTGGAAACTTGGAAAAGATATTTCAACAATGAGCAAGCAATAATATCCTTGTGCCGGAAATCGTCCACAAGCTGTGGACGATTCGACTATCGTTTTTAGAATTCCTTGGGGACATAATAGACAAATGTAAAAACAATGTGGATAAGGCATTGTTTTATGTGAGAAAAGCACTAGAAAATAATTGGTCTCGTGATGTCCTGGTAAATTTTTTAGATACGGATTTATTTGAAAGACAAGGAAAAGCTATAACAAATAATCCAACTTTAGGATTGTTAATCTGTAAAGATATGGATAAAGTCGAGGCACAGTATGCACTGGAATCAACAAGTCAACCTTTGGGAATATCCAGCTATGAATTATCTAAGTTGATACCAGAAGAATTTAAGGGAAGCTTGCCTACAATTGAAGAGATTGAGGCAGAATTGAAAGATTAAAATCCTTGCATTAGAAGAATAATGCGAAGGTATAGGAGAAAAGAAATAATGAAAATCTACATAGATTTTGACGATGTACTATGTGAAACCGCAGAATATTTTACGAAAATCGCAAAAGAACTGTTCGGCATTGATGTCCCTTACCGGCAGGTTCAGTTTTTCAATTTGCAGAAATCATTTGATTTAAATGATGAGCAGTATGAAGCTCTGATGAAAGTGGGGCATTTGCCGGAAAATCTGCTGAATTACGAGGAGACGCCGGGGGCTTCCGAAGCAATTAATAAGTGGGTGGATCAGGGACACGAGGTTTTTATCATTACCGGAAGGCCGTTCAATTCCTACGAACCATCGAGGCAATGGCTTGATGAACATCATTTGGAAAGAGTTCCCTTGTTCTGCGTAGACAAATACGGGCGCGAAACAGCGAAACAGGATTATAGATATAATATGACATTGGCGGAACTTTACAACATGACCTTTGATTTTGCGGTAGAGGATTCTCCGGCGGCATTTGAGCATGTAATGCATTTTGACAACTGCAGGATAGTCGTGTTCGACCGGCCATGGAACAGCCGGGCAGAGCTTCCCAATGACAGATTTGTGAGATGCAAGGACTGGCAGGAGATTGACCGGTTGTTTGAAATTGGAAAAAACGGAGAATGAACTATGATAAAATTTTTAAAGGCAGCGCCTGTCGTGTTCCTGATCGGAACCATTGTAACGGGTATTTTATATCAAAAAACGCTTTTAGGAATCTGGCTGACGATTGCCATTACCTGTGGAACCACGGCTTATCATTTTACCATGCGATGGGTGGTTGCATTTATCTATAATTCTATCATGCATAACAGGGCAGATTACAGAAAACGCTGGTATCAGGTAAGTAAATCCGAAATGAAATTATATGAAAAGCTGCGTGTGAAAAAATGGAAGAATCGCATGCCTACATATAATCCCAGCCTGTTTGATCCGAGACAACACACCTGGGAGGAAATAGCGCAGGTCACATGTCAGGCGGAACTGGGGCATGAGACGATCGTAGTGCTCAGCTTTGTACCGATTCTGGCAGGCCATTGGCTGGGAGGATATCCGGCATTTATCATTACATCAATCCTTGCGGCCGTGTTTGATATGATGTTTGTGATCATGCAGCGATATAACAGGCAAAGGATTCTGAAACTGATAAAATAGAATGGATACTTGATAGAAAGAGGATATTTGATAGAGAAAGAGGACGGCATGACTAAATATAAATATGGGAATCCGGAGGCTCCTATTGTTTTGATCCAGCCCGTGGGGGATCATGATCTGCTGGAAATAGAGGGCGAAGTGGCACAGATCCGGAAACTGACAGCATTGGATTTTCAAATGATTGCGGTGAAAGTGGATGACTGGAACCTTGATCTGTCTCCGTGGAAAGCACCCGCAGTATTCGGAAATGAGGATTTTGGCGAGGGTGCAGCCTCGTTGTTAGAAGAAATTTTGCGCTTATGTTCGGATGATAGTAAAACTTATTATCTTGGAGGATATTCTCTTGCAGGGCTGTTTTCTCTGTGGGCATCTTATCAGACGGATCGGTTTGCGGGGATAGCGGCGGCATCGCCCTCGGTGTGGTTCCACGGGTTTCTGTCTTATATGAAGGAGCATGAGAATCGGAGCCGGGCAGTTTACTTAAGCCTGGGGGACAAAGAGGAAAAGACGAAGAATCCTGTCATGGCTACTGTAGGTGACTGTATCCGGGAGGCTCATGCGTGGCTGCAACAGTGTGGAATCCGCAGTACGCTGGAATGGAACTCTGGAAACCATTTTCGGGATCCGGGGCTGCGGACGGCGAAGGCATTTGCCTGGGTAATGAAAAAATCAATGTTACAAGGTAGACCATATCAAATTGGGAATTAGGAGAGACGGCGCCGAACCCGGAGCAATTAATTCTTTTATCAAAGCAATTTGACATAAGCATTGATGAACTGGTGGGAAATGACGCAATGCCGTCCAACAGTTTGTGTGAGGACAGGACTATAAAAGATATTTACATCGGATTGATTGTTCTGTGCGGCGTTGCGGCATGCGTGTGGGCATTTTCGGCAAACAGATTTCGCTATGTGGAAATATGGGGAATCACCATTGCCGGGGCGGTGATAGGAGCATGCCTGGGCAGAGTGATCCATGGAATTTTGATGTATTTGCAAAATGATAAAAAGTAAGAGGAAGTTCAGCTTTTTTCATAATATTTGTACACCATAGACATATCTGCTGCTTTGATAGTAAAGATTGCAAAATTGAGAGTTAGTGCCCGCAGCCATTTCTATTGCTTTGGTGCAAATCGCATCAAAATAGCAAAATCAGTACAAAAAAACTTCTAAATCAAACATTTTTTGTACTGATTTTATTATTTTTCCTATTTTAGCGAAAATAAGCTCTTATAATAGGCCGAAATCTCATGTTTTTGTATTTTTTTAGTGAAAAATGGTGTTTTAAATACAAACAGAACTCCCGGAGGGCCGCCTGCTGATCCGGGAGTTCGTAGCAACGCTATTCATAAAAGATGCGCCACATTTATTTCATATTGCGTCATTCGTAAAAACCGAGCAAGCTCGTAAACACGGTTCCTATTTTGCCTGTGTGCAGCTTAACTTTCAATTTACTTCCGGTGCTTATTCTCCAAAGACGCCTCCACGAATCCCTTAAACAGCGGATGGGGTCTGTTGGGTCGGGACTTGAGCTCGGGGTGTCCCTGGGTGGCTACGAAGAAGGGATGCTCGGTGAGTTCGCACATCTCTACGATACGTCCGTCGGGGGACAGGCCGGAGAGACGCAGGCCATTTTCGGTGAGGACAGCACGGTAGTCGTTGTTGACCTCATAACGATGACGATGTCTCTCGGAGATGTTCTCCTGTCCGTAGAGTTGGTAGGCACGGGAATCCTTATCCAGTACACAAGGGTATGCACCCAGTCTTAAGGTGCCGCCGATATCCTCCACACCGTTCTGATCCGGCATCAGAGCGATCACAGGATGTGTGGTGTTAGGATCCAGTTCCACACTGTGGGCATCCGTATACCCGATAACATTTCTTGCATATTCTACGATTGTAAGCTGCATTCCCAGACACAGTCCCAGGAAGGGAACCCCATGGGTTCTTGCATACTGAATCGCCAGGATCTTGCCTTCGATACCCCGGGAACCGAAGCCGCCGGGTACCAGGACACCGTTGCAGTCACCTAACAGTTCTTCCACATTTTCCGGCGTTACCGTCTCGGAATCGATCCATTTGATATGCACCGTAGCATGATTGGTGATACCGCCATGCTTCAAAGCCTCCACGACACTGATATAGGCATCATGCAGAGAGACATATTTTCCGACCAGAGCGATCTGCACTTCATCGGTGGGATGACGCAGATCCTCCACCATCTTCTTCCAGTCTGTCAGATCCGGTTCCGGACAATCCAGATGCAGGCATTCGCAGGCTACCTGTGCCAAATGCTCTTTTTCCATAGCTAACGGAGCCTCATACAGATATTCCACATCCAGGTTCTGCAATACATGACTCTGAGGTACGTTACAGAACAGCGCGATCTTGTCCTTGATGGATTGATCCAGCGGATGCTCACTTCTGCAGACGATGATATCCGGCTGAATGCCCATGCCCTGCAGATCCTTAACACTGGCCTGAGTAGGCTTGGTCTTCAGTTCCTGAGAAGCGCTCAGGTAAGGAATCAGGGTTACGTGGATCAGAATGGCATTGTCGTGGCCCACCTCATGCTGGAACTGACGAATGGACTCCAAGAAAGGCTGGCTTTCGATATCACCTACGGTACCGCCGACCTCGATGATGGCGATGCGGGTCTCATCATCGGTAAAGTTGCGGTAAAAGCGGCTCTTGATCTCATTGGTGATATGGGGAATGACCTGAACGGTACCTCCGCCATAGTCACCGCGGCGCTCCTTCTGCAATACGGACCAGTATACCTTACCGGTGGTAACATTGGAATTCTTATCCAGATTCTCATCAATAAAACGCTCGTAATGACCCAGATCCAGATCGGTCTCTGTACCGTCCTCCGTGACGAATACCTCGCCGTGCTGAATGGGGTTCATGGTGCCGGGATCAATATTGATATAGGGGTCGAATTTCTGCATGGTTACCTTGTAACCTCTTGCTTTTAACAGTCTTCCCAGGGAAGCTGCGGTAATTCCTTTTCCCAGACCGGATACGACTCCTCCGGTCACAAACACGTACTTTACTGCCATAATTTTCTCCTCCTTTTGATATAGTAACTATTCAGACCCGCTCGTAAAATCCTCTTTCAGAGTTTTCTGAATAGTTATTCATATAAAAAGAGCGAGGGACTCCCCTTGGGGAGCGCCTTCGCTCAATAACTGCCATAATTTATAATAGAATGACAAAATGTTTAGTTGTGATACAGCTTCTGGTTCTGATAATGAGGTTCGCATGTCAGATTCACACCTAATTTGCGGAAGGTATTCATGTCGATCTGGGACAGAATCACGCTGGAGTGCACCTCGGAACCTTTCAGATTCTTCAACTGCTCTACAGCGGCCTTCGCGGTAGCATCCGTAGCCGCACAGATGGAAAGGGCGATCAGCGTCTCATCCGTATGCAATCTGGGATTGCGGTTTCCCAGGTAATTCGTCTTCAGATCCTGAATAGGTCCGATGGCGGTGGGAGAGATCAGTTGTACCTCGTCCGGAATGCCGGCCAGAGCCTTGAGAGCATTCAGTAATAATGCGGAAGAAGCACCCAGCAGAGTACTGGTACGTCCGGTGAGGACTCTGCCGTCCGGAAGCTGGATCGCAGCTGCCGGTTCCCCGGTGGTCTCTGCCTTGATATTGGCGGCGCTGACTACTGCACGATCATCGATGGTGACACCGGCCTGCTTCATCAGAAGCTCCAGCTTTAAGATCTGATCGTCACTGGCGGTACCCTGGCGCTTCTGGCACAGAGTGTTGTAGTAGCGGCGGATGATTTCCTGCTTGGCGGCGTCGCGGACGGCTTCGTCGTCCACGATACCGAAGCCTGCCATATTGACTCCCATGTCAGTAGGAGATTTGTAAGGGCAGCTGCCCATGATCTTCTCGAACATGGCGCTGACTACAGGGAAAATCTCCACGTCACGATTGTAGTTGATTGTGGTTTCACCGTAAGCTTCCAGATGGAAGGGATCGATCATGTTGACATCGTTTAAGTCTGCGGTAGCGGCTTCATAAGCCAAGTTTACCGGATGCTTTAACGGAATGTTCCAGATCGGGAAGGTCTCATACTTGGCATAACCGGCCTTGATGCCTCTCTTGTATTCATGATACAGCTGGGAGAGACAGGTAGCCATCTTGCCGCTTCCGGGTCCGGGAGCAGTAACGACTACCAGAGAGCGGGATGTTTCAATATAATCATTTTTACCGTAACCTTCATCACTTACGATGAACGGAATATTGGAAGGATATCCGGGAATGGAATAATGGCGGTATACCTTCATTCCCAGAGACTCCAGCTTTTTCTGATAAGCAATGGCACTGGGCTGTCCGGCGAAGCGGGTCAGACACACACTGCCGACATACAGACCATAGCCGCGGAAAGCATCGATCAGACGTAACACATCCAGATCATAAGTAATGCCAAGATCGGAACGAACCTTATTCTTCTCGATATCTGCTGCATTAATGACTATGACGATCTCCGCCTCGTCCTTCAGCTGTGCCAGCATGTTGATCTTACTGTCCGGATGGAAACCGGGCAGAACGCGGGAAGCGTGATAATCATCGAACAGCTTGCCTCCGAACTCCAGATACAGCTTGCCGCCGAATTTCGCGATACGCTCCTTGATCTTCTCAGACTGCAGGCTGAGGTATTTATCATTGTCAAAACCTATCTTGTACATTGCTGACACCTTTCTCTGCGGATCTTTGCAACTAAAATCCCATGATGTTCTATTATAGTTTAGTGTTCCCCAAAAATCTACTGGAAAGTAAAAATTTTTTTGGAAATCATTATTATATCTAACAATTTTAAGCAAATAATCACATAATGAGCAATTTTAAACAAAGCGTTCCTTTTCTATAATGAAGTTACAATCAAACAGAACCAAAAAAGTTCTGAAAAACACCCATGTTCCTGATGGGAAAAAAGATCCTACGCAGGCCTGCGGGGAATATGATGCCCATCCGCGCAGCCACCATCAATCCGGCAGTCAGCATCGGTGCGGAAAGCATGATCGGATCACTGGAGGCAGGCAAATATGCCAACATTGTCATTGCGGATATGGCTTTGAACCGCCGTCAGGTCATTCTGAAGGGCGTGAGTATATAATGGGTTGTTGTTATGTTGTTTGTTGCAGACAGGTGTCCGGAAACCGTAGGAAATATGGTTCCCGGGCACTTGTTGTTTCCGTGGATTGTTCAGACTTTTTTCATATTTGAACTATTGATTTATGCACAGGTTATCTCTATAATAGATGTGATTACTCAGAATCCGGACTGTATGGCAGAAGCAGTTGAAAAGGAATAACAGGGAATAATCGAATAATTTTAGAAAATACTGAAAATGGAGATGACATGAGAAAATTAATCGAGTCATACAATAATGGCTATGGCCCCGGCAACGGGGGAAATGGAGGCGGTGCTCCCGGCAATGGGAACAACGGAAGCAACGGTAATAACGTTAACGGCGGCAATGGCAACCGTCCGCAGAAGGGCCCCAATATGTGGATGATGATCCTCTCGGCGGTGGTTACCATTCTTTTTGCATTGATGTTTTACAATGCTTTGTTCGGAACCGACAAGAGCAGTGAAGTGCCCTATACCGAATTTCTGAAGGATCTGGAAGCGGACAAGGTGGCATCGGTGGATGTCAATAAAGAAAGCGGTGTGATCACGGTCTATCTGAAACAGGAAGCGGTCACGACACCGGAACCGGGCAGTTATATTAATTTCTATGGTATCACCCAGAAGGCGATGTCGACCTCCAAGACGGGATATTATACGATGCTGATGGAGGACATGGATACACTGACAGCCAGACTGCAGGAGCATGATGTGGAAGGCAACCGCGTAAGCAGTGATGTTCTGGATGCGGTAATCCAGTTCCTGCTGACCTTCATTCTTCCGCTGGTACTGCTCTGGATCCTGGCGGGATTCCTGTTCCGCAGAATGGGCGGAAGCGGCGGCCCCATGGGTGTCGGTAAGAGCAATGCCAAAGTATATGTACAGAAGGAAACCGGTGTTACTTTTAAGGATGTGGCCGGCGAAGACGAAGCGAAGGAATCTCTGGTGGAGGTCGTGGATTTCCTGCATAATCCCCAGAAATATTCCAAGATCGGCGCAAAACTTCCCAAGGGAGCCCTGTTAGTGGGACCTCCCGGAACCGGTAAGACTTTGCTTGCCAAAGCGGTGGCAGGTGAGGCGCACGTGCCGTTTTTCTCCCTGACAGGTTCCGACTTTATCGAGTTGTATGTAGGTGTGGGCGCCAGCCGTGTCCGCGACCTGTTTAAGGAAGCGACCAAGAATGCACCCTGTATCGTATTTATCGATGAGATCGATGCCATCGGACGAAGCCGTGATTCCAAGTACGGCGGAGGCAATGAAGAGAGAGAACAGACGCTGAACCAGCTGCTGTCTGAGATGGATGGCTTCGACAGCTCCAAGGGTATTCTGATCCTGGGTGCGACTAACCGTCCGGAGATTCTGGACAAGGCGCTGTTACGTCCCGGACGTTTTGACCGTCGTATCATCGTAGACAAGCCGGATCTCAAGGGCCGTGTGGAGATCCTGAAGGTACATTCCAAGGACGTGAAGATGGACGAAACCGTAGATCTGGATGCCATTGCGCTGGCAACCAGCGGCGCGGTAGGTTCCGATCTCGCCAATATGATCAACGAGGCTGCTATCAATGCCGTCAAGGAAGGCAGAGAATTTGTCAGCCAGAAGGACCTGTTCGCAGCAGTGGAACAGGTGCTGGTAGGTAAGGAGAAAAAAGACCGCATCATGAGCAAGGAGGAGCGTCGTATCGTATCCTATCATGAGGTTGGTCATGCACTGATCAGTGCCCTGCAAAAAAATTCCGAGCCGGTGCAGAAGATTACCATCGTCCCCCGTACCATGGGTGCGCTGGGATATGTCATGCAGGTACCGGAGGAGGAAAAATACCTCAATACCGAAGCAGAACTTCGGGATATGCTGGTAAGTCTGGTGGGCGGTCGTGCCGCTGAGGAAGTGGTGTTCGATACGGTGACCACAGGAGCAGCCAACGATATTGAAAAGGCTACCGCCATCGCCCGCAACATGATCACCCGTTATGGTATGAGCAGGCGCTTCGGCCTCGTGGGTCTGGCTACCGTAGAGAGCCAGTATCTGGAGGGAAGAACCGCGCTGAACTGTAGTGATGAAACGGCAGCAGCCATTGATGAAGAAGTGGTTGCCATGATCAAGGAGAGCTACGATCAGGCATTGCAGATGCTTCGTGAGAACAGAGACCTGATGGATAAGCTGGCAGCGTTCCTGATCGAACGTGAGACCATTACCGGTAAGGAATTCATGGAGATCTTCCGCAAGGAAAAAGGATTGCCTGAGCCTGAGGAAGAGAAGAAGGACGCAGCGGAAGGTACTGTCGGTCAAAATGCCGAGACAAAAAAGGCTGAGACAGAGAGCACCGGAACAGATGCAGCGAAAGCAGAGGAGGCTACAAAGGGAAAAACGATTGATGTGACGATCGGTGAGCAGGTCATGACTTCCACAGATCCTACGTTTCAGCCGCTTGCCTTTGAGGACAGTCTGCAGAAGGCAAAAGAGCAGACAACATCGGAGAATGCAACGAGGGAAACTGTCGGCGAGGCTTCTCAGAGTGACGCAGCTGTGGAAAAGCCTGAAAACAAGACTGAGACTTCTGCAGAATCGAAGGATGCCAAAGATTCCAAAGATCCCAAAGATCCCAAGGATCCTACGGATCCTCCACAAGGTCCGGTTGGACTGTTCTCCCACGGAACACTGTCATAACGGAAAATAGTGATGTTGTAAACATAAAGCCTTTTGGAGAGGCACAAACAAGAAAAATTATGGAAAAATGACTTTAATTTAAACTCGAGTTTAGATTAAAGTCATTTTTGGGATGTAAGCGATAAAATAAAATCAGGAAAGTATAACTCTGGGTTGATTATTTCGTGAGATTGCTTTATCATAATAAAGTGTCGGGAGATTCCCGGACAGACTGCATTATCAGTCAGATCGCAATGAGGAGGTAATACCAAAATGTTAAAACAGTTATCTATTTACGCTGAAAATAGAAAAGGAGCGCTGCAGGCCATGACCAATGCCCTCTATGAGGCAGGCATCAATATCTGGGGTTCCGTGACCAACGATGGAGCCGAGTACGGTATCAACCGCATGGTCGTATCCGATCCCGAGAAGGCAAAAGAGGTCCTCACAGAGAAGGGCTATCTGTGTCGCTTCGTGGACGTCCTGGCAGTAGAGATCGAGGACAAGCCCGGTGCACTGAATACGTTGCTGACCGCGTTGTTAGACAGCAATGTTAACGTGGACTACACCTATCTGTCCTTCAACCGTGATTCTTCTACTCCTGTCATGATCCTGCACACCGCAGATCCCGAGGAAGTAGAGCTCTGTCTGAAGGCTAAGGGCTTTAAGATGTGCTAGATGCAAGAACCCATAAGGAACAGAAAAACAGTACACTCGAAAAAGGGTGTGCTGTTTTTTTATCTTTGAGCTTAAAAATATATAGAAATTGGTCAGAGAATCTATATCCTGGGTATGTTATATGCTATAGTGGAAAGAATACGATTAAGACTTATAATGGGGATTTGCGTAGAAAATAAGTAAAAACGAACGGGGATTTGCGCAATAATAGGGTTTACATGAACGGGGATTTGCGTTATACTTTTGATGGGAAGGTGGAATGCTATATGGATAAGCCGGTTTTTAAAAGAAAAATATATAATGAAATACGTGAGTGGAAGGAGAACAGAAGTGACAGGTATGCACTCCTGATAAAGGGCGCAAGACGAGTTGGAAAATCAACGATTGCTGAGGAGTTTGCCAAAAAGGAGTTTAAATCATATATTCTAATTGATTTTGCACATACCAGTAAGGCGATTATTGATTTGTTTGATGATACGTATGACTTGGACTTTTTCTTTTTACAATTACAGCAGCTAACGGGAATCCGGCTGTATGAGAAAGAGTCGGTAATTATTTTTGATGAAGTCCAGCTGCTTCCAAAGGCCAGGCAGGCAATTAAGTATCTCGTCGCAGATGGGAGATATAAGTATATTGAAACAGGCTCTTTATTATCTATAAAAAGGAATACAAAGGATATTTTGATTCCCAGCGAGGAACACAAAATATCTATGTTTCCCATGGATTTTGAGGAGTTTTTGTGGGCAATAGGAGATGAAATATCAGCGGAAACAATCAGGCACCTCTTAAAAAATAAAAAACCGGCAGGAAATGTGATGCATAGAAATCTGATGCGTATCTTCAGACTGTATATGCTGATTGGCGGAATGCCGCAGGCTGTAGAAACATATAGAGAGAAAAATAATCTGCAAGTGGTAGATGAAACGAAGAGAGAAATTGTAGATTTATATGAAGAAGATTTTACAAAGATAGATGGAACCGGTCTCGCAGGCGATATTTATGATGCAATACCTGCGAATCTCAGCAGTAATGCTTCAAGATACATCTTGTCCAGTGCAAGAGAAGGGATTCGTTCTGAGAAGGTAAGAGAGTTGATTCCGGATATGCTAAGCTCTTATACAGTAAATATTGCATATCATGCAAATAATCCGGCTGTGGGAATGTCATTGGAAAAGGAGGCCGGACGGTATAAATTGTTTACTTCAGATGTCGGTTTGTTTATCACTTTGGCATTTAAGGACAAAAACTACACGGAGAATATTATATATAATAAGCTGCTTTCGGATAAACTGGATACAAACTTAGGATATCTGTATGAAAATGTTGTAGCACAGATGCTGACAGCAAAAGGTAATAATTTGTTTTATTATACGATGGAAAGTGAAACCTCAAATCATTTGTATGAGATTGACTTTCTGACTTCGGTTGGAAATAAGATCTGTCCGATCGAAGTGAAATCAGGTAACTATAGAACACATAAATCACTTGATGTATTTTGCGACAAGTTTAGTAATCGCATACGTGACAAATATATTGTTCATACCAAGGATTATAAATGGGAAAACGGAATTCATTATATTCCGGTATATATGGTGCCGTTTTTATAAAGAAAAAACGGTGTCTGCAGTTGCTGGCGGACACCGCTTTTTCTTTGTATCCCCCTGAATGCGCTCTGACGGGTGAAAGATGGTCAAATTCCTCTTACTTGACCAGGTCATTTCCCCGACCCACAAACAGGATCATCCCCGTATCCTGATCTTCGATCACATAGACAAACGGCCGGTCGACGATAAAGGTATACTTTATATCCATCCGGTTGTGCAATATCAAATATTTAATGTGATTTTCAGCTCCTGCTTGAGAAACTATTGATTTTTCTATCATTTTTGAATATAATATTACTAAATCACGATTTACTAAATCAAGATTTAGCAATGTCTGGGAGGTGCATCAATGTTCATCGGCAGAGAGGTTGAATTAAAATTCTTACAGGATAAATATACAGAGGAGCGAGGCCAGCTTATTGTGTTGTATGGTAGGCGGCGCGTGGGAAAAACGGAAACATTGCGTGAGTTCTGTAAGGATAAGCCGCATGTCTTTTTCTCGTGTACACAGACTACCGACCTTGTGCAGCTTCGCAATTTTTCCAGTCGAATGTTCAAAGAGAACATTCCGGCTAAGAATTATATTTCTGAGTTCGCAGATTGGGAAAAAGCGTTCCGTGCAGTGCTTGACCTGCCTTATGGCAATCAGAAAAAACTGTTAGTAATAGACGAGTTCCCTTATATGTGCCGTGGAAACAAAAGCATTCCATCCATATTACAAAATCTTTGGGATGCAGAACTGCGTGACAGCAATGTAATGATCATTCTCTGTGGCAGCGCAATGAGTTTTATCGAAAAGGAACTATTGTCGGAGAAAAATCCTCTCTACGGCAGAGCTACCGGTATTTACAAGATGAAAGAGATGGGCTTCTACGATGCCATAAAGTTTTTCCCGGAGTATTCTGATCGTGATAAGGTGCTTACGTATGCTGTCCTTGGCGGCATTCCTCATTATTTACGCCAGTGGAATCCAAAACTGTCTGTCGATGAAAACATCAAAAGAAATATCCTGACTAAAGGTTGTATCTTATACAGCGAGGTAGAGTTCCTGCTCCATCAAGAACTGCGGGAAACCCCAATCTATAATTCCATTATTGAAGCCGTTGCATTGGGTAATACAAAACTTAACGACATCAGCCAGAAGTCATTGCTGGAAGACACTGCTAAGACCAGTGTCTATCTGAAAAATTTGATGGAATTGGGAATTGTAGAACGCGAATTCTCTGTGGATTCGAAAATCAAAGAACGGGCGAACACCGGTCGGGGTACTTATCGTCTGACGGATAATTTCTTTCGCTTCTGGTATGCCTTTGGCTTTGCAAACTATTCACAACTGGAAGATGGCGATGTGGATGGCGTTTACGAATATGTTGTAAAACCTGCCCTCCATGAGTTCGCTTCTTTTGCTTTTGAAGATGTCTGTCGGGAATTTGTCCGTATGCTGCAGAAGAAAAATGAGTTACCCTTCCGCTATTCCAAGATGGGACGATGGATGGGGAAAACGACTGTGCGTGACGAAAAAGCGTCTGACGGATTGCGGACTGCGGAAACAGAAATCGATCTATTGTGCATTGGCAAAGATGCCAAGGAGTATCTGGTTGGCGAGTGTAAATTCAAGGGGGTACCTTTTTCGTACTCTGAATACCTTGATACGCTGGCAAAACTGACACCTTTGAAGGAAAAATCCAAGTTTTACTATGCACTGTTTTCAGAAAGCGGATTTGATCAGAAGATTTTGGATTGTGCTGCGATGAATGAAACACAGCTGTACAGCCTTGAAAATATCGTTGAAATATAATAAAAGTGTGATAGACCACAGGAGAAGTCATGGGATTTAATTTCGAAGAAGAATTAAAAAAGCTCCCCAAGAAGCCGGGAGTCTATATCATGCGGGATGACAAGGATGTCATCTTATATGTCGGGAAAGCCATTAACCTGCACAACCGTGTAAGGTCATATTTTAGGGAAAACATCGGCAGGGGCCCTGCCATTGACCAGATGGTGTCCCTGATCGCCCGATTTGAATATATTGTGACGGATTCGGAACTGGAAGCATTGGTGTTAGAGAATAACCTGATCAAGGAGAATTCGCCGAAGTATAACACGCTGTTAAAGGATGACAAGACCTACCCCTATATCAAGGTGACAGTGGGGGAGGATTATCCCAGAATCCTGTTTTCCCGTACCATGAAAAAGGATAAATCCCGCTATTTTGGTCCCTATACCAGTGCTGCGGCGGTGAAAGATACCATTGAACTGCTGAACAAACTGTACCAGCTGCGTACCTGCAGCCGGGTGCTGCCGAGGGATACCGGACTGGAACGTCCCTGCCTGAATTATCATATCAAGCAGTGTCTGGCACCCTGTCAGGGCTATGTGAGCAGGGAGGAATACCGGAAACAGGTAGCGGGAGCCCTAGAATTCCTGAACGGCAATTACAGTCCGATCCTGAAGGATCTGGAGGAGAAGATGAACAAGGCGGCGGAGGAACTGGAATTCGAGGAAGCCGCCAGATACAGAGATCTGCTTTCCAGCGTAAGACAGGTGTCCCAGAAACAGAAGATTACGGAGGGCGTTGGTGAAGACAAGGATATCCTTGCTCTGTATCAGGATGAGACCGAGGCGGTGGTACAGGTATTTTTCGTGCGGGATGGCAAACTGATCGGCAGGGAACATTACTATATGACACATGTGCCGGAAAATAACAAGCCGGCAATTTTACAGGATTTTGTAAAGCAGTTCTATGCGGGGACTCCATTTATCCCCAGAGAGCTGATGCTGCAATATGAGATCGAGGATGCGGAATTGATCGAGAAATGGCTGTCGGAGCGAAAAGGCAGCAGGGTCTATCTGAAGGTGCCTAAGATCGGCAGCAAGGAAAAACTGGTGGAGCTGGCAGCACAGAACGCGAAGCTGGTATTGTCCCAGGACAGAGAAAAGTTAAAACGTGAGGAAGGCCGTACCATCGGTGCGGTGAAGGAAATCTCAGATCTGCTGCAGCTGCCGCTTGGCGGTGCAGCCCGGATGGAAGCCTACGATATTTCCAATATCAACGGCTTCGAAAATGTAGGTTCCATGGTGGTCTATGAAAAAGGAAAGCCCAAGCGCAGCGATTACCGTAAGTTCAAGATCAAGAGTGTCTCCGGCCCGGATGATTATGCCTGCATGCGGGAGGTGCTGACGAGACGGTTCCGCCATGGCATGGAAGAGAGCAGGGAACTGGAAGAACAGGAGATGGATCAGGAGTACGGCAGTTTTACGAAGTTCCCGGATCTGATCCTGATGGACGGCGGCCGTGGACAGGTGAATATTGCCCTGTCCGTGCTGGAAGAACTGGGGATTGACATTCCGGTCTGCGGCATGGTGAAGGATGACAACCACCGTACCAGAGGCCTGTATTACCATAATATTGAACTTCCTATTGACACCCATTCCGAGGGCTTTAAGCTGATCACCAGAATTCAGGATGAAGCCCATCGTTTTGCCATTGAGTATCATAGATCCCTGCGCAGCAAGACCCAGGTGAAGTCCGTGCTGGACGATATTCCCGGAGTGGGGCCGGCCCGGAGAAAGGCCCTGATGCGGCACTTCAAGTCGCTTCAGGAGATCCGGCAGGCAACGGTAGAAGAATTGATGGAAATTCCGGAAATGAACGAACGTACAGCACAGGAAATCGTGGCCTTTTTTGCTTCACAGACGCGTCCGCCTGTGGTACAATCATAAGTAATGTGGTAACTTCAAAAGTTACGATACAATAATGAGGCGGGGAACCTTCAGGAGAATGCAGGGGTGGGTTTTTCGCGGAAAGGTATGGAGATTAGTATGGCAAGTGTAAGTTTGATCCGCGTTATTGAGAAAATGAAACTGGAAAATCTCACACCGGAGATCGATGTGAAGCATGTGAAGATCACACAGCCGGATATCAACCGTCCGGCACTGCAGCTGGCCGGATATTTCGAGCATTTCGATGCCACCAGATTACAGATCGTCGGATTTGTGGAATATACCTATATGGAAGGCATGACGGATGAGACCCGTAAGGAAGCGTATGAGAAGCTGATGGCATATGATATTCCCTGTATCGTATTCAGCCGGGACCTGAAGCCGGATCCCATTTTTCTGGAGACGGCGGTCCGTCACCAGATTCCCTTATTGTCTACGAAAAAATCCACTTCTGACTTTATGTCGGAGATCATCCGCTGGTTGAATGTCAAACTGGCTCCCTGTATCTCCGTGCATGGTGTACTGGTGGATGTCTACGGTGAAGGCGTTCTGATCACCGGTGAAAGCGGCATCGGTAAATCCGAGGCCGCTCTGGAACTGATCCGAAGAGGTCATCGTCTGGTAACCGATGACGTGGTAGAACTCCGTAAGGTCAGCGATGACACGCTGGTAGGTTCCGCACCGGATATTACCAAGCATTTCATCGAACTGCGCGGTATCGGTATCGTGGATGTCAAGGCACTGTTCGGTGCATTGTCTGTAAAGGACACCCAGACCATTGATCTGGTCATCCGTCTGGAAGACTGGGATAAGGATAAAGAGTACGACAGACTGGGATTGGAAGAGAATTATACCGAATATCTGGGGAACAAGGTAGTATGTCACAATATTCCGATCCGTCCCGGTCGTAATCTGGCGGTCATCTGTGAGACCGCAGCTATCAACCATCGCCAGAAGAAGATGGGCTACAACGCAGCGAAGGAACTGTACACCCGTGTACAGAACTCTCTGGCAAAAAGACGTGAGGAGGACGAGGACGATGAGTAAGTATGTATTTGGGGTAGACGTGGGAGGAACCACAGTCAAATTAGGACTTTTCAATGAGGAAGGACAGGTGCTGGACAAGTGGGAGATCCCCACGGTCAAGGATAACGGCGGAGAGAGAGTATTGCCGGATATCGCAGCATCCATTAAAAATAAGATGCAGGAGAAGAACATTACGGCAGCAGAACTGGTGGGTGTGGGAATTGGCGCTCCCGGTGCAGTCAATGCGGACGGCTATATGGTCAACGGTGCAGTCAATATCGGATGGGGCTCTTTTGATCTGGCTGAGACCCTGAAAAAGGAACTGGATCTTCCCGTAACGGTGAAGGCAGGTAACGACGCCAATGTGGCAGCTCTGGGCGAAATGTGGCAGGGCGGAGGAAAAGGCTATTCCAGCCTGGTAGCCGTTACTCTGGGAACTGGTGTCGGCGGCGGCATCATTATCGATGGCAAGATTCTGACCGGTGCCAACGGTGCCGGCGGTGAGATCGGACACATTCATATTGAAGATAATGAGACGGAGGTCTGTGGATGCAAGAATAAGGGCTGTCTGGAGCAGTATGCATCCGCTACCGGAATTACCCGCCTGGCCAACAGACGTCTGGCAAAGGACGATGCTCCCAGTGTATTACGTGGCGGGGAAATCTCTGCAAAGACCGTGTTTGATGCGGTGAAAGCAGGAGACAGGGTAGCTGTGGAGATCGCAGAACAGTTCGGCGAATATCTGGGCAAGGGACTGGCCGTAGTAGCCAATGTGGCAGATCCCCAGATCTTCGTTATCGGCGGAGGTGTATCCAAGGCCGGAGATGTTTTATTCCAGTACATAGAGCCTTCTTATAAGAGATATGCTTTCGGCCCCTGCAAACAGGCGAAATTCGCACTGGCTACGCTGGGTAATGATGCCGGAATCTACGGCGCAGCGGCACTGGTATTAAAGTAGGCTTCCGCGGCATAATTATAACAAAAAGAAAGAGCGGCCTGACATGATAAGTGCAGCAGTGATAGAAGCATTAAAAGAGATAGTACCGGCAGATAAAATTCTGTTACAGGAACCGATGAAATTGCATACGACATTCCGGATCGGCGGCCCGGCGGACTGCCTGATCTATCTGGAAAATGAGGAGCAGCTTAGCAGGATCCGGAAATATCTTCATCTGGTGGACGTTCCCTATACTGTGATCGGTAACGGGAGCAATCTGCTGGTAAGCGATAACGGATATGCGGGGATCATTCTGGTGATCGGCCGGTATATGAGTAAGATTGAAGTGAAGGATTGCTGTCTGGAGGCGGAGGCCGGGGCTCTGATGAGCCAGGTGGCGAAGGCGGCAAAAGAGCATGGCCTGACCGGACTGGAATTCGCAGCGGGGATCCCCGGTACCATCGGCGGCGGAGCCGTGATGAATGCCGGAGCCTACGGTGGAGAGATGAGCCAGGTCGTGACGATGGTAACGGTGGTCAACCGTAGTGGCGAGATTATGGAACTGGATAACAGCACCATGGAGTACGGTTATCGCACCAGCGTGATCCAGAACCAGCCTTTTGTAGTGACGAAAGTGACTTTCCGCCTGCAGCCCGGAGACCCGGAACAGATTGCAGCCAGAATGGAAGAACTGGCGCTTCGCCGCAGAGAGAAACAGCCACTGGAATATCCCAGTGCGGGCAGTACTTTTAAACGTCCCGAGGGACATTTTGCCGGACAGCTGATCATGGAGGCGGGGCTTCGCGGATATTCCGTAGGAGGAGCTAAAGTGTCGGATAAGCATTGCGGTTTTATCATCAATACCGGCAATGCTACCGCAGAAGATGTAAAAGATGTGATCTGGGAAGTACAGAGAAGGGTGAAAAAACGTTTTCACGTCGATCTGGAACCGGAGATTAAATTCCTGTAACTGTTCAGAGCCTCGAAGAGGTGATTCTGAATAGTTACGTATGCAACATGAAATTACAGGTGAGAGGTGCATATGAGATTTGTAGTAGTAACAGGTATGAGTGGCGGAGGAAAGAGAACGGCGTTAAAGCTATTGGAGGATGCCGGCTTTTATTGCGTGGATAACCTGCCGGTATCGCTTGTGGAGAAGTTCGTGGAACTGATTGCCATGCCGGGCAGTGAGATCAGTAAGGTGGCTCTGGGACTGGATGTCAGGGCGGACCAGAATTTCACGGATGCGACCCGCATTTTGCAGCAATTAAAAGAAAAAGGCTACAAATTCGAGATTTTGTTTATGGACTCCGACGATACTGCTCTGATAAAACGGTATAAGGAGACCAGACGTGTGCACCCTCTTGCCGCAGACGGCAGAGTGGAGGACGGTATTCACAAGGAGCGTAAGATCCTGGACACAATCCGAAAGAATTCGGATTATGTTATCGATACCTCCAATCTGTTAGTCCGGGAACTGAAGGAAGAGTTAGATCGTATTTTTGTACAGAACGAAGAATACAACAGCCTTATGGTAACGGTCATGTCCTTCGGATTCAAGCACGGGATCCCGGCAGATGCAGATCTGGTTTTTGATGTAAGGTTTTTACCCAATCCGTATTATATAGAAGAACTGAAACCTCAGACCGGTAATGATAAAGGGGTGCAGGATTATGTAATGAGTTTTCCGGAGACCGGAATCTTTCTGGACAAGCTGACGGACATGATCCAGTTCCTGATCCCGAACTATATCAAAGAAGGTAAATACCGTCTGGTCATTGCCATCGGATGTACCGGAGGTAAGCACAGAAGCGTTACGCTGGCGAATAAGTTATACGAACGTATGAAGGCGGAAGGCCATTACGGTATCAAGCTGTACCACCGGGATGTACCCAGAGAAGGAATCTGACATGTCATTTTCGAGCGAGGTAAAGGAAGAACTGACGAAGCATATCAGTCCGGCGAGACATTGCCAGATTGCGGAACTGGCAGCACTCATGCACTTTAGCGGACAATACGGACGCTCTTCAGAGGGCGATTTCATGATCGGTTTCCAGACGGAAAACGAGGCGGTTGTCAGAAAAGGCTTTACATTATTGAAAAAAACATATAATATAGATACTGATGTTAAAATCAGCGAGGAACAGATGCGGAGTGTGATCGACAAGATCGGGGATCTGTCTGAGCCTGTGAGCCCCCTGCTGATTAAAAATTCCTGCTGTCAAAGGGCATTTTTAAGAGGAGCTTTTCTCTGCATTGGTTCTATGAGCGATCCGCAGAAAAGTTATCACCTGGAATTTGTATGCACCGATGAGGACAAAGCGAGACAACTACAGAGTGTGATACAGGGATTTGACATAGAAGCCAAGATCGTGCTTCGGAAGAAGTATTACGTTGTCTATCTGAAGGAAGGATCCGGTATTGTAGATATTCTGAATGTATGCGAGGCACCTGTTGCCCTGATGAAGCTGGAAAATCTCAGAATTGTAAAGGAAATGCGCAATTCTGTGAACCGGAGAGTGAACTGCGAGACTGCCAACATTACCAAAACGGTGACTGCGGCGACCCGCCAGATAGAGGATATTATTTATATCCGGGATCACTACGGATTGGAGAATCTGCCGGAACCCTTAAGCCAGATGGCGGAGGTCAGACTGGAGAATCCGGATGCTCCGTTGAAGGAACTGGGAGAATATCTGGATCCACCCGTGGGAAAGTCCGGTGTGAACCACAGGCTGCGCAGACTCAGCGAACTTGCAGATAGAATCAGGACGTAAAAGAGGAGGAAAATTATGACAAAAAGGAGTATTATGGTCAGACTGGAAGACGGTCTGGATGCAAGACCGGTGGCACTGTTAGTACAGGAAGCCAGCAAGTACGAAAGCAACATTTATTTTGAAGTAGACGATAAGCGGATCAATGCCAAGAGTATTATGGGTATGATGAGCCTGGGACTTTGCGCAGGCGAAGAGCTTACAGTAACTGCAGAGGGTGCAGATGAGCAGACCGCTGTGGACAACATTGAAAAGTTTTTGAGCGGTCAGGTAGCTTAAGAACATAACGTGAGGAGAAGCGGGGCTGATGGAGAATTCTGTTAGTCCCGTTTTGTATATCTTGAGGGCAGTATTTATGAAGAAGATGCTATTTATCTACAATCCCAAAGCAGGAAAGGCACAGATCCGCAACAAGCTGGCGGATATTCTGGACGTGTTCACCAGAGGCGGTTATGAGATCACGGTATATCCTACGCAGAAAAGTGAAGATGCCATGGAGAAGACCCGGACACGAAGCAGAGATTATGATATCGTGGTGTGCAGCGGCGGAGATGGAACCCTGGATGAAGTGGTCACCGGTATGATCCACAGCGGTTTCCGCACACCCATCGGTTATATCCCGGCCGGCAGCACCAACGATTTCGGAGGAAGCCTGGGACTGCCGAAAAATATGGTGCGGGCTGCGGAAAATATTGTGAGCGGGAATGATTTTGCCTGTGATGTAGGATCCTTTAATGAAGATGTGTTTGTCTATATCGCGGCCTTCGGACTGTTCACGGACGTTTCCTACGAGACCGGGCAGGATATGAAAAACGTGTTAGGACATATGGCATATCTGCTGGAAGGCATGAAACGCCTGCCTGCGATCCGCTCTTACCCCATGCGGGTCACCTATGAGGATACCACCATTGTGGATGATTTTATCTTCGGTATGGTGACAAATTCCGTGTCCGTAGGTGGATTCAAGCGCATTACCGGTAAAAATGTAAAGCTGGACGACGGCGTGTTTGAGGTAACTTTGATCAAACGGCCCAAGAACCCTATGGAATTGAATAATATTATGGTATCTTTATTAAACTGTGATATCGATACCAATGCAATGTATTGTTTCCGGACATCAAAACTGGAGATGACATCCACGGAGCCGCTGCCCTGGACGCTGGATGGGGAATATGGCGGAACTCACACGAAAGTCGTGATCGAGAATATCTGCCGGGGTGTAGATATCCGGGTGGAGCAATAAGTCTTATAAAAATATAAAATTTGGTAAAAATTTAACAATAAGCTGTTCCCTTTTTGAAAAGAATGTGCTATAGTTTGGATTAGGCAATATTAATCAAATACACCTGTACATCCGGGTGTACAAGAATGAGTATATAAAATGGAGGTATTAAAATGTTAGTATCCGCAACAGAAATGCTCAAAAAGGCAAAAGCAGGCCACTATGCAGTAGGTCAGTTCAACATCAACAATCTGGAATGGACAAAGTCCATCCTGCTCACCGCTAAGGAACTTCGTTCCCCCGTTATTCTGGGTGTGTCCGAAGGTGCCGGCAAATACATGGGCGGTTATGATGTAGTCGTTGGTATGGTCAACGGACTGTTAAAGGATCTGGACATTGATGTTCCCGTTGCTCTGCATCTGGATCATGGCTCTTTTGAAGGCTGTTATAAGTGTATTGAAGCCGGTTTCTCTTCCATCATGTTTGATGGTTCTCACTATCCTATTGCTGAGAACGTAGAGAAGACCACGGAACTGGTTAAGGCTGCTCACGGCAAGGGACTTTCCATCGAGGCAGAGGTTGGTTCCATCGGTGGCGAAGAAGATGGCGTTATCGGTATGGGCGAGTGCGCTGATCCCAAGGAGTGCAAATCCATCGCTGATCTGGGTGTTGACTTCCTGGCAGCAGGTATCGGTAACATCCATGGTAAATACCCCGCTAACTGGAAGGGCTTAAGCTTCGAGACTCTGGCAGCTGTACAGGAGCTGACCGGTGAGCTTCCTCTGGTTCTGCACGGTGGTACCGGAATCCCCGCAGATCAGATCAAGAAAGCAATTGATCTGGGCGTATCCAAGATCAACGTTAATACCGAGTGCCAGTTGGCATTTGCCGATGCTACCCGTAAGTACATCGAAGCTGGTAAGGATCTGGAAGGCAAGGGCTTCGACCCTCGTAAACTCCTGGCTCCCGGCGCAGAAGCTATCAAGGCTACTGTTAAGGAGAAGATGGAACTGTTCGGATCTGTTGGTAAGGCTGAATAATTCTGACATAACAGATGGAAATGCAGAAGGTCTCCCGCAATTGTGGGAGACCTTTTTTTGACCGTTCCGGCTGTCAGGGCAAAAAATAACCATCGGAGCGGCCATTGCACTGCGATAGTTGAAAATACCCCTGAAAAGGGAGGATGCCAAGGACTTTAATCCTTGGCATTTATTATGAAAAAGTTTTTTAAACAAGAAACTGTTGTGTGCTTAAGTTTTGTCTTGTTTGTTTCTATGGTTATAGTATATGAGACAGAAATGTCCAAAACGTGTTGTGGAATTGAAGATTCCTTGAAGGATTTGTAAACAAAATATGAACAACTCCCTGATGTGCGTGGAATGCTGACATTCGTACGGGCAACAGGGAGTTGTTCATTATTTTTGAAATGAGATAAAATTATCTGTCCAGCTTGTTGGGTTCGGGATAGGTCTCACCGAAGGTATCTACGGTAACGCTTGCCATTACCTGATCCTCCAGAGGACGATCACTGTAATCGGTGCGGGTTTCAGCGATCTTGTTTACAACGTCCATACCCTCGATAACTTTACCGAAAGCAGCGTAGGAGCCATCCAGATGCGGGCTGGTCTTGTGCATGATGAAGAACTGGCTGCCTGCAGAATCGGGATGCATGGCTCTTGCCATGGACAGAACACCCTCGGTATGCTTCAAATCGTTGGTCACGCCGTTGGCTGCAAACTCACCCTTGATGCTGTAGCCGGGGCCACCCATACCGGTGCCATCGGGACATCCGCCCTGGATCATGAAACCACGGATCACACGGTGGAAGATCAGGCCATCGTAAAAATGCTTGTTGATCAGACTGATGAAATTGTTAACGGATTCGGGTGCTACTTCAGGATAAAGCTCACATTTGATCACACCGCCGTCTTTCATGGTAATGGTAACAATAGGATTCTTTGCCATAATAGTTTCCTTTCTGTCAGAACTTTGTGTATAATATTTGTAGCTATTCAGATCTATACAAATCCTGTCAAATAGGATCGAAATGCATATTTGACAGAATTTATATAGCGAGGTAACCACATGAGCAAAAGGAAAGCTGCAAGGCAGCAATTTTGCAATGGGTTCTGAATAGTTACATTATAACCATTATTCTGGTTAAAGGTAAAGAGGAGAATTGTAGCGGATGTATTTTTTGCGGCAGATCATAGCAGACACAAAAGTAACGCCGGAGAGTATCCCCGGTCTTCCGGAAAACATTATATTTTCAGAAAATTTGGAGCAAAATTCAGAAACGGACGAGGGAGTACTCTGGATCACCGATCAGGGACAGCGGGCACAGGAACTGCTTTGTCAGGGGCACCCGGTGCTGGCATGGCTTCATGAAGATAACAGAGAGCAGGACTTTTCCGGTGTCCGGTATGCCTGTGAAGATATCGGTGAACTGGATGGGGACTATCTGGAGAAGGTCTATCGCAGATATGCGGGGATCCCCTGGGATATCCTGACCACGGAACGCTGCCTTGTCCGGGAGACTGGTGTAGAGGATCTGGATGCCTTCTATGAGATCTATGCGGAGCCTTCCGTGACGCAGTATACGGAGGGGGTGTATCCGGAACGGGCACAGGAAGAAGCTTATTTGAAAGACTATACGGAAAATATGTATTACTTTTATAATTACGGAGTCTGGACGATCTGTGACAAAGCCACCGGACAGGTGATCGGCAGAGCGGGGTTCTCCAACCGCGAAGGTTATGAGGATCCGGAACTGGGTTTCGTCATCGGTGTTCCCTGGCAGAGACAGGGATATGCCACAGAGGTGTGCAGGGCATTATTAAAATACGGGAAAGTAGAACTGGGATTTGAGAGAGTGCAGATGTTAGTGATGCCCGGAAACGAAACATCCCTGCACCTTGCGGAAAACCTGGGTTTTCAACGGTTGGACCAGGTAACGTGGAAAGGAATCTTATACCAGAGACTCCTTCGGAATCTCGAAAAAATATAAAGAAATTATAAAAAACGGGTTGACACTGTAAAAACACGGTGCTATACTCTCACCATAGCAAAGGCGCTACAGATAAAAACTGTAGTGCCTTTTTTGTTCGGAAGAATCACAACGCGCGTGGCCGGACAAAAATAGCGTAAGGGTATGTGGAAAACAGGTTAGCTGCTATACCCAAAAGATGCGATGCAATGGGGCTTCGGAGGATGAGACCATAGTATCGCTATTTTTTTACACCTGTGAAATATTGTGGAAGATATTTCACGAAGAGTGAGGAGGAAAATGTTATGACAGAAGAAATCTTAAGCGCAGTAGACGGTCAATTATTTGCAGTCTGGTTTCTGATCGGTGCGGCCCTGGTGTTCTGGATGCAGGCAGGATTCGCAATGGTGGAGACCGGATTTACCAGAGCCAAGAATGCCGGTAATATCCTGATGAAGAATCTGATGGATTTCTGTATCGGTACCGTAGTGTTTATTCTGATTGGCTTTGGATTGTTACTTGGTGAAGATGTAGTAGGTCTGATCGGTAAGCCCGGACTGGATATCTTTACCGCCTATGAGAATTTTGATTATTCAAATTTCGTATTTAACCTGGTGTTCTGTGCTACCACAGCTACCATCGTATCCGGTGCTATGGCAGAGAGAACCAAATTCTTATCTTATTGTATTTACTCCGGTGTGATCTCCGCATTGATCTATCCCATCGAAGCTCACTGGATCTGGGGCGGCGGCTGGCTGGCACAGCTTGGCTTCCATGATTTCGCAGGATCCTGTGCAATCCACATGGTAGGTGGTATTTCCGCACTGATCGGTGCAAAATTGTTAGGACCCCGTATTGGTAAGTTCGATAAGGATAAGAGTGGTAAGATCGTAAAAGTAAATGCATTTCCCGGACATAACCTTCCGATCGGATGTCTCGGTGTATTCATTCTGTGGCTTGGCTGGTATGGATTCAACGGTGCCGCTTGTACTTCCGTAGAGCAGTTAGGTTCCGTATTCCTTACCACGACCGTAGCTCCCGCAGTTGCAACCGTAGTCTGCATGATTTTTACCTGGATCAAGTATGGCAAACCCGATGTATCTATGTGCCTGAATGCATCTCTGGCAGGTCTGGTAGCAATTACTGCTCCCTGTGATGTGACCGACTGCTTCGGTGCTATCGTAATCGGTGCAGTTGCAGGACTTCTGGTAGTATTCGGTGTATGGCTTCTGGATTACAAGTTACATGTTGATGATCCCGTAGGTGCAGTTGCAGTACATTGCCTGAACGGTATCTGGGGTACCATTGCAACCGGTCTGTTCGCAACCACTTCCGCACCCGGTAACGACAGCGTTGTAGGTCTGTTCTATGGCGGCGGATTCAAGCAGCTTGGTTTACAGCTGTTAGGTTTTGTAAGTGTAGCAGCATGGACTGCAGTAACCATTACCATTGCATTCCTGATCATCAAGGCAACCGTTGGCTTACGCGTATCTGAGGAAGAGGAAATTGTAGGTCTGGATTCCTGCGAGCATGGTCTTCCTTCCGCATATGCAGGCTTCAGCATTATGGATATTTCCAACACTATGACCATGGAAGTAAATGAGAATACCAGTCTTGGTGTAAGTGATTATGACGCAGCTTCCGCAACCATGAAGGAAGCAGCAGTAAAGGTAGAGACCGTTCCGGCAGCAATTCCCGCAACCGGAATCTACAAAGTAGTGGTTATTGCAAAGCTTGCCCGGTTCGAGACTTTGAAGAAAGCACTGAACGATCTGGGTGTTACCGGTATGACCATGACACAGGTTATGGGCTGTGGCGTACAGAAGGGCGCCGGCGAGATGTATCGTGGAGTTGAGATGGATGCGACCCTGCTGCCTAAGGTAAAGGTTGAGGTCGTAGTCAGCAAGATTCCCGTAGCTACCGTAATCGAGGCTGCCAAGAAGGCTCTGTACACCGGACATATCGGTGATGGCAAGATCTTCGTCTACAATGTAGACAAGGTAGTGAAGGTCCGTACCGGCGAAGAAGACTTCGCGGCTCTGCAGGATGTCGAGTAATAATGCCAGGGTTATAATCCCTAAGACACGACGTGCGTGCACGGGAGTGGCTTAAGGGATTTATAACCCGATTACGACATGAGCATAAAAGCGGAGCGTAAGCTTCGCAATATGCGAATGGAGTAAGGATTGTGAGAGCGCATAGCGCGGAACAATCTGTAGGCATTATTTGATTATTAACTTAGCTTTTATCTAATCCCTCAATTTGGTATATACATAGGGCTGTGCCCGGATGCTGCGACTCATCCGGGTGCAGACAGGGACCCCGGGTGCTTCCACCACCCGGGGTTTTTCCTGCCCGGAATTGTGGATAAGATTGCCCTCTTGAAAACGAACGGTGGAAATGATACTATCATCGTAGCAGTACAGAATTTCAGAGGGATAACTTTTATCATGGAAGAGAATACAAAAAAAATACAGGAACAGACAGAAAATATTACAGTCAAAGAGAACAAGATCGTAACGGGAGTCATCTGGCAACAGCTGCTCCTGTTCTTTTTCCCGATTTTGTTCGGAACCTTTTTCCAACAGTTATACAATGCGGCGGACGCGGTGATCGTAGGCCGCTTTGTGGGAAAAGAAGCCTTGTCGGCTGTGGGCGGTGGAACCGGTACACTGATCCAGCTGTTAGTCGGATTCTTCGTGGGACTGTCCAGCGGAGCCACGGTCATTATCTCCCAATATTACGGAGCAAAGCGGGCCGAGATGGTAGGCTATGCCGTACACACCGCCATTGCCTTCAGTCTGGTTGCGGGGATCGGCATGATGATCGTGGGTGTCACAGCGGCACCGGCAGCACTGCGGGCCATGGCGACTCCGGAGGATGTGCTGGGACCGGCGACGACCTACATCCGGATCTATTTTCTGGGCGTTATCGGGAATCTGGTCTACAATATGGGTGCCGGTATTCTGCGGGCGGTAGGCGATTCCAAAAGACCCTTGTATTTCCTGATTGCCAGCTGCCTGACCAATATCGTGCTGGATATTGTGTTCGTCATCGGACTTCACATGGGTGTGGCAGGCGCCGCACTGGCGACGATCCTGTCGCAGGCTCTCAGCGCTGTGCTGGTATTATGGGTGCTGATGCGCACCCCGGACATGCATCGCCTGGAACTGAAAAAGATCCGTTTTGACGGACGGATGTTCCACCGCATCCTCCGGATCGGACTTCCGGCCGGATTGCAGTCGGTGATGTATACTTCCTCCAATATCCTGATCCAGTCCAGCGTCAATGCACTGGGAACAGATACGGTGGCGGCATGGACAGCCTACAGCAAGATTGACAGCCTCTTCTGGATGATCGTCAATGCCTTTGGTATTTCCGTTACCACATTCGTGGGACAGAATTACGGTGCCGGGAAAATGGACCGTGTACACAAGGGCGTCCGTACCTGTATGGGCATTACTGCGGGAGCCACCGTACTGCTGTCCGTGATCCTATATAATTATGCGGCCATCTGCTATAATCTGTTTACCACAGATGCACAGGTGGTAGTGATCGGAGAGAGGATCCTGCATTTTCTGGTACCGACCTACTTTACCTACATTGCCATTGAGATTCTGTCCGGTACGCTGCGCGGCATTGGCGACAGCTGGATTCCCATGATTATCTGCTGTCTTGGTATTTGCGTGCTGCGTGTGGTATGGATCCTGACGGCGGTACCTCTGAAAAACGATATTATCACCATCGTATTCAGCTACCCTCTGACCTGGACGGTGACCAGTATCGCATTTATTGTGTATTATCTGTTTTTCAGCCGTCTGAAGATTGTGGGACGTAAGAAATAATTTGTAAGATATTGCACTTTATTCTATGAAATTTACATAGAAACAGCGAAACAATAAATTTATAATAAAAGCTGCAAAAGATATTTAAAACAAGGAGGATTCTATGTATCAGGCAGATGAAAAAAGATATGAAGAAATGAAGTACAATCGCTGCGGTGCCAGCGGATTGCTGCTTCCGGCAGTCTCTCTGGGACTGTGGCACAATTTTGGATCCAACGGTAATTTTGACAACATGCTGGACATGTGTCATACCGCTTTTGACCACGGTATTACCCACTTTGACCTGGCGAATAACTACGGACCGGTATATGGTGCGGCAGAAGAGAATTTCGGACGTATCCTGAAGAAGGATCTGGGAGTGTACCGCGATGAACTGGTCATTTCCACGAAGGCCGGTTACGACATGTGGCCCGGCCCTTACGGTAACTGGGGCAGCAAAAAGTATCTGGTAGCCAGTCTGGATCAGAGCCTGAAACGTATGGGACTGGATTACGTAGATATTTATTATCATCACAGACCGGATCCCAACACACCGCTGGAGGAGACAGTACGGGCGCTGGACGGTATCGTCAGATCCGGTAAGGCATTGTATGTGGGAATCTCCAATTACAATAAGGAGCAGACCATTGCGGCAGCAGAATTGTTCAAAGAACTGGGAACTCCTTTCATTATCAACCAGAGAAAATATTCCATGTTCGTCAGAGATATTGAAAAAGATGGATTGAAAGACTATGCGGCGGCTCACGGCATCGGTATTATTACCTTCAGCCCTCTGGCGCAGGGACTTCTGACCGACCGCTATCTCCACGGAATTCCCGAGGACAGCCGTATCCGCACTGACGGCCGTTTTCTGAAGGAGACTGCCATTGTAGAGGAGACATTGAAGAAGATCCGCGCTCTGAATGAACTGGCAGCCCAGAGAGGACAGACATTGGCACAGATGGCATTGTCCTGGATTTTAAGAGATGGAGACATTACCAGTGTTCTGATCGGGGCATCCAGACCCTCTCAGATTCTGGACAATATCGGCATTGTGCATGCACCCGCTTTCAGCGAGGAAGAGAGACGAAAGATCGAGGAGATCTTAGCCTGATAAAAACAGCTTGGAGAGACAACGATGGAATTGGCATTGATCACCGCAAAACAGGTAATTGTATTGTTTTTTCTGATATTGACAGGCATTGTCGCAGTGAAGACAGGGATTCTGCAGCCGGAGAATAAAAAGATATTGTCCAATCTGCTGGTTCAGCTGGTAGTACCCGCAATGATTCTGAATTCCTACATGATGGAATTTGATCCGGAGATCGTGGGGAATCTGGGGAAAGCGTTAGGCTGCAGTACCCTGTTTTTACTGGTTGGCATTGTTATTACGTTTCTGATTACGGCATTGCTCCCGGGAACCGGCAGAAATCTGCCGATCCTGCGGTTCGGAACCATGTTTTCCAATGCGGCCTATATGGGATTTCCTCTGATTCAGGCCATTTTCGGAGAAGAGGGACTGATGTATGCCAGTGTGTATGTCACCATGTTTAATATTTTGTTATGGACCATAGGCTACGCAGTGGTAAGCGGTCAGCCAGATATCAAAAAGGTGGCAAAATCAGTACTGACGAATCCGGTGCTGTATGCGGTGGTATTGGGGCTGGTGATCTATCTGTGCCGGGTCCCGGTGCCGGCTGTCGTTCAGTCACCATTATCGTATATCGGCAACATGAATACCCCCATGTCCATGCTGCTCACCGGTATGCTCATCGCAGGGGTAACGGACTGGAGAAAGCTGTTCAACCGGCAGAATGGGCTGGCACTTCTCCTGCGAATGGTGGTGACCCCGGCCTGCTGTCTGGGTCTAAGCTACCTGTTTTCACTGCAGGGAATCGTAGTGGCGGTGGCTCTTTTGCTGGAGGCCTGCCCCTGCGCGGCAATTACTTCCGTATTTGCCGTGCAGTTCGGACACGATGAGGATCTGGCCGCAGGTATGGTAGTCTGCTCTACGGTGATAAGTATTGTAACGCTGCCTGTGATGGCTTTTCTTCTTCCGGTAATATAGCATTTTGAAGCAGGAAAAGCAGCGTTCTATTCTACTTTGAATCTGCTCAGATCCTGTACCAGATTCTCGGACCGGGCAGTCATGGTATTGCAGTTGTCGGAAACGGTACTCATGAGAGCGGACAGTTCTTCGGAGGAAGCGGTAACCTCTTCGGTAGCGGCAGCAGTGCTTTCCGCACTCTTCTGAATATTGTCGATCTGTTCTGCGATGGACTTCATCAGCTGGCTCATGTCAATAGTGAGCTCACTGATGCTCTTGACCTTTTCGCTGGTGGAAGAGATACCGTCAAATACATCCTCGAAGGAGGAAATGACTTCATCGGTATAAGCCACATTGTTCTGGTTGCTGCTTACGACTTCGGTGATGTAATTGGAGCATTCTCCGAAATTCGTTGTCAGGTTGTCGATAATATTTTTGATATTGCCCAGTTCCACGGTAGTATTTTCTGCCAGAGACTTGATACTGTCAGCTACTACGGCAAATCCACGTCCGGCTTCTCCGGCTCTGGCGGCCTCGATGGAAGCGTTCAAAGCCAGCAGATTAGTCTGCTCGGCAATCTCCTGAATAGCATCCAGGATAGCTGCCATCTGCTGGATGGAAGCGTTGGTCTCATCGATCTTGTCCGCAATGTTGGAAACCTGTGTGGTCATGACGGTACTGCCCCGGCTCATCAGTTCCATCTTTTCCTTCATCTGGTTACTGTCATTGCTCAGGCGGGCGGTGTATTCTCCGATGTTGCCGAGGGAGACGCTCATGCTCTGGGTGTCCTCGGACATGTTGGTGATATGCTGTACCACATCACTGATGGCACCGGCCTGTTTTGTGGCATCGGCGGCCACATTTTCAATGGTACGGGCTACCTGATTGGTGGCATCCAGTGCGGATTCGGTCATGGAGCGGATCTGGTTACTGTTGCTGCTTACCACATTTGCGGTTTCCTTTGCCGCGGATACACTGCTGCGGAAAGTGCGGATTGCCAGATTGGTATGTGCCACCATCTGTCCCAGTTCATCCCTGCGGCTCTCGTATTTTGCATTCAGACTGGTGGTCAGATCACCTTCGGATGCGGATTTTAAGTTTTCTTTGACCTTATTAATCATCTGTACCAGGCGCAGGATGATCACATAAGAGACGATCAGCATGATCAGTGCAAGGATAACGCCCAGTACGATCAGGGCGGCAGCGGCGCTGTTGAAGGTGGAGAGGATCTCCTGAATGCCGTCGGAAGAGGCTACGATGCCCTCAATGTCATCGGAATAGATACCGGTGGTGATCACCCAGTTCCACTCGTTGAAGGGCTCGCTGTAGGCTACCTTGGGAGCCACGGTCACACCGTCGGATTTGGTAAAATAAAATTCATTGAAACCACCGCCGTTCTGTGCGGATTTCATGATCTCCTGAATGATCTTTACACCGTTTTTATCGGTCAGATCATAGCGGTTATTGCCTTCCTGCTCTGGTAGAATCGGATGCATGACCAGTGTGTAGTCCGTACCGTCCACCCAGAAATAACCGCTCTGGTCATCCCCATAACGCAGATTGCGGAGAGTCTCCAAAGCATCTTCCCTGGCATCCGCTTCGGACATTTTACCGGACTGGCTTAAGTCATAATAATAGGAAACAACACTGACAGCAGATTGTACTTCGGATTGCACCTCTGTCTTGTAGGATTCCAGAGTGTTATTATACAGAACGTTTTCCATCTTGGTCTCTATCTGTTGAAACAGGGCCATGGTCGCTCCGATCAGAATGATGCAGGTCAACAATACGACACCCGCAAAAAAAAGACTTAGCTTTTGTGCTAATGATTTCATAAGAAATTCCCCCTTTATAAATTATTATTGTTATATTTTACCATATATATTGACTTTTTTAAAAGAAAAAATGATAATATTTACCAATTTTTAACGAAGGAAACATAATTCTTGCAAAAAGAGGACGGACGTAATATCATAATTCTGCAGGCGCCTGCAGACGGCGCAGAAAAGTGAACGATACGAGAGGATGAATAAGAATGAAAGTATATACCTGTTTTCCGGGAGGAAAAGCCAAAGCGCTGACCATGAGTTATGATGACGGTAAAGTACAGGACAGACGTTTGATCGATATTTTTAATAAATATGGTATTAAGGGAACTTTTAACCTGAACTACGGACAGGTGGGAGCACGTCCCCGTATGACCTTCGAGGAAATGGAAGGACTGTATGAAGGGCATGAGATTGCAACCCACACCATGACCCATCCTACCATTGAGAGATGTCCGTTGGTGGAAGTGGCAGAGGAACTGCTGGAGGACCGGAAGGGGCTGGAGAAATGGACCGGCCGGATCATCAGAGGACATGCATATCCCAACGGTTCCTACAGCGAGGAAATCAAACAGCTGTATCGTCAGCTGGGGGTGGCGTATGCCAGAGTCGTAGAGACGGTTCCGGATTTTGCACTGCCGAAGGATCCCCTGGAGTGGCATGCTACCTGCCATCACGACGATCCGAAGCTGATGGAGTATGCGGAATTTTTTGCCAATTTCCAGAAGAAGCAGTACCTGAAACTCATGTATGTCTGGGGTCACAGCTACGAGTTTGATAATAACGACAACTGGGAGGTAATCGAGAACTTCTGTAAATACATGGGCGGCCGGGACGATATCTGGTACGCCACCAACATCGAGATCATTGACTACATGGATGCAGCGAAACGACTGCAGTTCTCCGCAGATTACGAAAAGGTGTACAATCCCAACGCCTGCAGCGTGTGGCTGCAGTTAAACAGCGACAAGTGCGTGGAGATTAAAGGCGGAGTCTTTGTGGATCTGAATACATTGTTGTAAGAAGGATAAGAGACCGGATGGTGAGAAATCGCTGTCCGGTCTTTTTGACTACATTTTGCAGTGAGTGTTGCTATGTTTCAGTCGAGTTTTTCCGGCGGATATGGTAAAATAATAGAAAAGATCTGCGGCAAAAAACGAAAAGGCAGGTGTGGTTATGAAAGATTATGATGTGATCGTGATCGGAGCCGGAGTCAGCGGCTGTGCTGTCGCCAGGGAACTGGCGAAGGGAAAGCGGAAAATCGCTGTACTGGAGGCGAAAAGTGATGTCTGTGAAGGTACTTCCAAGGCTAACAGCGGTATCGTACATGCGGGGTATGATGCAGTGCCGGGGACACTCAAGGCGGAGTTGAATGTCCGGGGCAATGAAATGATGGAGGAACTGTCGAAGAAGCTGGATTTCCCATTTCGCAGGAACGGCTCGCTGGTGTTATGTTTCGAAGAGGACGGGATGTCCGGTCTGGAAGAATTGTACCAACGGGGCATCGAAAACGGAGTAAAAGAATTAAAAATATTGTCTCCGGAAGAAGTCTGGGCCATGGAACCGAAGGTATCCCGTGACATAGTAGGAGCCCTCTATGCACCTACCGGTGGTATTGTCTGTCCCTTCGGACTGAATATAGCGCTGGCGGAAAATGCAGCGGAAAATGGGGTGGAATTCTATCGCAGCCACAGGGTGGCTTCCATTGCAGAACAGAGAGCGGTGTGGGGTGAGAACCCGACCGGACGGGAAGGCCGGATGTATGAGGTGCTGGCGGACGGAGAGAGGTTCCTTGCTCCTATCGTTATCAATGCGGCAGGCGTCTATGCGGATGACATCCACAACATGGTCTGTGAGGACAGGATCCGCATTGTCCCCAGAAGAGGCGAATACCGTCTTATGGACAAAAACTGCGGCGATCTGGTGGACACCACCATTTTCCAGCTTCCCTCCAAAATGGGAAAAGGTATCCTCGTGACCCCTACGACGCATGGGAATCTGCTGGTAGGTCCTACCGCAGATGATATTCCCGACAAAGAAGATGTGGACACCACGGCAGAAGGTCTGGCGAAGGTACTGAACATGGGAAGCAACAGTGTGGACGCACTGGACGGCAGACAGACGATCACCTCTTTTGCCGGACTGCGTGCTCATCTGGTACACGAGGATCCTGCAGAGAAATCGGATTTCCTCATCGGAGAGGCGGCAGGGCATCCCGGGTTCATCGATGTGGCGGGTATTGAATCACCGGGACTGACCAGTGCACCGGCCATCGGTGAGTATGTGGCACAGATTGTTGAAAATATTTATCCCGCAGAACGTAAGACGGATTTTATTGACACCAGAAAAGGAATCCCCAGCATGGCACTTGCCACGGAAGAGGAGAGAGAAGCCCTGATCCGGGAAAATCCCGCGTTTGCCAATGTGATCTGTCGTTGTGAATTGGTGACGGAGGGAGAGATCCTGGAAGCCATTCACCGTCCGGTGGGAGCGACGACCCTGGATGGTGTCAAACGCCGCACCAGAGCCGGAATGGGTAGATGCCAGGCGGGTTTCTGTTCCCCGAAGACGTTGGAAATCCTGTCGAGAGAACTGCATCTCGATCCGGCACAGATCACTAAGGAAGGAACCGGCTCAGAGATTCTGACCGGTAAAAATAAAGACACCGCACCCGGAGAGGGCGGAATATGGAAGAGGACACAGGAGCCTGTCGGAAAGGAGGCACTCCATGAGTAAACGCACAGAAGACATCGTCATCATCGGAGGAGGCCCCGCAGGACTGGCAGCAGCGCTGTCTGCGAGAAAGGCCGGCTGTGAAAAAGTGCTGATCTTAGAGCGTGACAGAGAACTGGGAGGCATTCTGAACCAGTGTATCCACAACGGTTTCGGACTGCATACTTTTAAAGAGGAATTGACCGGACCGGAATACGCAGAACGCTATATTGACATGGCAGAAGAGGCAAAAATCCCTTATCTGCTGAATACCATGGTAACAAATATTTCCCTGCTTCCCGATGGACGCAAGAAAGTCACTGCCATGAACAAAGAGGACGGATTGCTGGAAATCGAGACGGAGACCGTGATCCTGGCGATGGGCTGCAGAGAGCGTTCCCGTGGTGCGTTAAATATCCCCGGCAGCAGACCGGCAGGCATCTACAGCGCCGGAACTGCGCAGTATTATGTAAACATCCGCGGGCGTATGCCGGGTAAGAATGTGGTCATCCTGGGTTCCGGTGACATCGGACTCATCATGGCGAGACGTATGGTGTTAGAAGGCGCCAAGGTGCAGTGTGTGGCGGAGCTTCGTCCCCAGAGCGGCGGACTGAAGCGTAACATTGTCCAGTGTCTGGACGATTTCAACATCCCTCTGTATCTGAATACTACCGTGGCACAGATTCACGGCAGAGACCGTGTGGAGGGTGTGACCCTGACGAAAGTGGACGATAACGGGAAACCCATTCCCGGATCCGAGTGGGAGATTCCCTGCGATACGCTGCTGTTGTCCTGCGGGCTGATTCCGGAGAACGAACTGACCAGGGGCTTAGGAGCGGATATGGACGGCAAGACCGGAGGACCGGTAGTGGGAGAGAATCTGGAGTGCAGTATCCCCGGCGTCTTCGCCTGTGGCAATGTGCTCCACGTCCACGAACTGGTAGATCATGTATCCGCAGAAGCGGAAAAAGCAGGAAACTATGCCGTGGAATATATCCGACAGAAAAGAGGGTGAGACGATGACAGAGAAGAAATCAACACAAAAAGAACTGACCTGTATCTGCTGCCCGGTGGGGTGTGCCCTGACTGTGACCATAGAAGGTGACAATAGTGTCACGGTGAACGGTAACCGCTGTCCCAGAGGCGCTGCCTACGGAGAAAAGGAAGTTACGCATCCTACCCGGATCGTAACATCCACCGTGCGCGTGGCAGGATATCCGGATGCTGTGGTATCCGTGAAGACCGCTTCCGACATTCCTAAAGGCAAGATGGATGATTGCATGAAAGCTCTGGCAGGAGTCGCTGTCGCTGCACCTATCCATGTAGGTGATGTCATTGTGGAGAATATAGCTGACACGGGTGTCAATATAGTGGCAACCCGGTCATTTCGCGGGTGACAGAGGAATGAAATATTGAGGATGGAGCACATTTGGGGCAATGGACACAATATATCCCGATGACATGATTGGGATATATTGTGGGCAGGGCCGGAACGAACAACGGGAGGTTACATAACACAATGGGAGATACACATAACATACGGAAAAAGACATACATCATGGCATTGGATCAGGGAACCACCAGTTCCCGCTGCATTCTGTTTGACAGGCAGGGTAACATCTGCTCCATGGCACAGAAGGAATTCACGCAGATCTATCCCAAGCCCGGCTGGGTAGAGCATAACCCCATGGAAATCTGGTCCTCCCAGCTGGGAGTGGCGATCGAGAGCATGGCAGTCCTGGGTATCACGGATGATCAGATTGAGGCCATCGGCATCACGAATCAGCGTGAGACTACGATCCTCTGGGATAAAAATACCGGAGAACCGGTATACAATGCTATTGTATGGCAGTGCCGCCGGACCTCCGATATGATCGAGGAACTGAAAAAGGACGGTTTTGACCAGATTATCCGGGAGAAGACCGGACTGATCCCGGATGCCTACTTTAGTGCATCGAAGATCGCCTGGATCCTGAATAATGTTCCCGGAGCCAGAGAGCGGGCAGAGAGAGGCGAGCTACTCTTCGGTACGGTGGATACCTGGCTGATCTGGAATCTGACGAAGGGTGCCGTACATGTGACGGACTATACCAATGCGTCCCGTACTATGCTTTTCGACATTCATAACCTCTGCTGGGATCCGGAGATCCTGAAGCGTTTTAACATTCCGGAAAGTCTGCTTCCCAGAGTCTGCTGTTCCAGTGAGATCTACGGCAAGACCGATGCCTCCGTTCTGGGCGGCGAGATTCCCATTGCCGGTGCAGCGGGAGACCAGCAGGCGGCGCTGTTCGGACAGTGCTGTTTTGAGCAGGGAGAAGTGAAAAACACTTACGGAACCGGATGCTTCTTATTAATGAATACGGGACACGAAGCCATTACTTCCCGTTCCGGTCTGTTGACCACCATTGCCGCCAGCACGAGCAAAAACGTAGAGTATGCCCTGGAGGGCAGCGTGTTCGTAGCCGGGGCCGGAATCCAGTGGCTTCGTGACAGCATGCGTATGCTGAAAACCTCTGCACAGTCCCAGGAGTATGCGGAGCATGTACCGGATACCGCAGGGGTCTATATCGTTCCGGCATTTGCGGGCATGGGAGCTCCCTATTGGAATCAGTATGCCAGAGGGACCATTGTCGGCATTACCAGAGGCTGTACCAAGGAGCATTTCATCCGTGCCACGCTGGAATCTATTGCATACCAGACGGCAGATGTGCTGGAAGCTATGGAGAAGGACAGCGGTATTGATTTAAAGAGCCTGAAAGTGGATGGCGGAGCCAGTGCCAATGACTTCCTCATGCAGTTTCAGGCGGATATCGTCAACACCCAGGTACGCCGTCCGGCCTGCATTGAGACTACTGCGTTGGGAGCGGCTTATCTGGCAGGCCTTGCCGTAGGCTATTGGAAGAATCGTGATGAGATCCGGGACAACTGGCAGATCGGAGCAGCCTTTGCACCGGAAATGGATGAGGAATCCCGGAAGAAGCTTTTAAAAGGCTGGCACCGTGCCGTGAAATGTGCGTTGGCCTGGGCGGAGGATGAAATCTGAACAAAACCTTATTTTTTGCAGACAGCATGTATTTTTGACGGAGCAGCCTTGTAAAGTGCCAAAGTGCTGTGGTATGATAACTAATTAGAGTATGATAACTGTCAGGGATCTCCGACAGGAGACCTACAACAGACAGCTTCGAAATTCCGGAAAGGAAACGGCATGGATTTAAAGGGCTTACCACAGACTGCACAAAATTTCATAAATGAAACGATCCATGACAGAGAACGCGGAAAATGTCTGGACTATGACATCTGCCAGAAAATATTGGAATATGCAGCAGATACTGGATCACAGAAGCTGACAGGATTGGGACTCTATTATCTGGCGGAGTGTTATTGGCAGAATGGCGAGTATGAGAACACCATGCAATGTCTGTCAGAGAGTATCGGTTATCTGAAAAATGAGCGGATGTATGAGTTGCTGGCCAAAGCCCATAATATGATGGGTGCAGTGTCAGATCGGAAGAACAACCGGATGCTGGCACTCAGTTCCTACTATAACAGCCTGAAATATGCGGAAAAGTATCATTTTTATTATGTACAGGGCATGGCAGAGAGCAATATTGCCTATACTCTGGTCAGGATGCGCCTGCGGCAGGAGGCAATACAGCATTACCGTATAGCGATTGCCTGCTATGCCAAGTCAGAAAAAACATATCAGCTGAATTATAACAGGATCAACTGTATGATCGAGTGCGGCTGCTGTCACATGTACCTGGGGGAAATGGAAGAAGCTTTGCAGCTTTGGAATGAAATAGAGCAGATCCTCAGAGAAGCACCGGAAAGCTATTATTCGAAAATAACATTGGAAATGTATCGTATTCCCTGCAAAATGTTACAAGGTCATGAGGAAGAGGCTTTAAAGCTTGCAGCAGATCTCCTGGAGCAATTGTCAGACCGGGATATTTTTGAAGAACTCCTGGATGAACTGGTGATGCTGGCAGGAATCCTGGCAATCCTGCCCGATGGAAAATATCTGGAGGAACTGCTCCGGATCATTGATAAAAACCATATAGAAGATCATTATAATACCTTTCTGGATTTGTATCCGTTTAAAAGCGGGCTTTTGAAGAAGAAAGGAATCACACAGGAATACATAGATTATACCCGTCAGTATTTCGATATTTATGAGAAATACCAACAGGAAAACAGAGAAGCAATGATCAGTGTTATTGAATTGCAGGACCGGCTGAAAAACGTTACGTTGGACTGGGCAAACATGAAAGCTTCCAACCGGGAACTGGAAAGCCTGGCTATGCATGATGAACTGACGGGACTGGCAAACCGGGCTTATTTACACGAATATCTGACCAGCTGTTTTGAACACGCTTATGCGCAGGGGGAACTCATGGGCGTGGAGCTTATGGACATTGATTTCTTTAAGGAATATAATGATCACTATGGACATCTGGAAGGGGATCATTGCCTGAAAGCCATAGCGGCCGTTCTTGAGGAACACCAGATTCGGGGGCAGGTATTCTGCGCCAGATATGGTGGCGATGAATTTATGATTGTGTATACCGGAATGACGGCGGAGCAGATCCGAAGGACTGCAGAGGATATCCTCAGAGAGGTTCGTGCGTTAAAAATGCCTCATGAGTGCAGCAGATGCAGTGAATATGTATCCATAAGCCAGGGAGTCTTTGCAAGAATACCGGTAGAAAATAACAAAGAGTGGGATTTTACCTCCAGAGCGGATGATCTTCTCTATAAGGCAAAAAAGGGTGGAAGAGACGGTATTTGTCTGTCCACGCAAAAAGCAAAAGATAAATTTATAGAGATCAAATAACAGCGCGGGCAGCGCAGACAGGAGTGCGAGTATGTTAGTACAGAAGTATAAAGACATGTTATCCGGGAAATCTGTGATCCGGCAGCTTTCCGAATTCGCTACGGCAAGAGGACAGGAGATCGGGTATGAGAATGTATTCGATTACAGCCTGGGGAATCCTTCGGTTCCGGTTCCCAGAGAATTTACAGACCGTATGATCCATATGCTGGCCACCAGAGAGCCTCTGGAGCTGCACGGTTACAGCCCCAGTCTCGGTATTACCGGTGTGCGAGAGGCCATTGCGGAGAATCTGGAACAAAGATTCGGTCTGCCTTACCGCAAAGAGCATATTTTCATGGCATCCGGAGCGGCCGGTGCACTGGCACATGCCTTCCGTCTGGTGACGGAGCCGGGGGACGAGATCCTGACTTTTGCTCCGTTTTTTCCGGAGTATCATCCTTACGTGGATCTCACGGGTGCGGTGCTTAAAGTGGTTCCCCCCAATCTGGAGAACTTCCAGATCAATTTCGAAGCCTTCGAGAAAATGCTGACGGAGAAGGTCAAGGCCGTATTGATCAATACTCCCAACAACCCCTCCGGCGTGGTATATTCCACACCTACCTTACAGAGACTGGCAGATGTCCTGAGAGAGAAATCAAAGCAGTACGGACATATCATTTACCTGATCTCCGACGAACCCTACCGTGAGATCGTGTTTGAAGGTGTAGACAATCCCTGTGTGTCTTATTTTTATGACAACACCATCATGTGCTACTCCTTCTCGAAATCCCTGTCCCTGCCGGGAGAGCGTATCGGTTACGTGGCAGTGAACCCCGCCTGCGGGGAAGCGGAGACCATGATCAATATGTGCGGACAGATTTCCCGTGGTATCGGACACAACTGTCCTCCGTCCATTATTCAGCTGGCAGTGGCACAGGTACTGGATAAAACAGCGGATCTGTCCGTCTACGAGACGAATATGAATATCCTGTATAAGGAACTGACCGACCTGGGATTCACCTGCGTGAAACCCGGCGGAACCTTCTATATTTTCCCGAAGGCGCTGGAAGAGGATGCCAAGGTATTCAGCCAGAAGGCATTAAAGTATGATCTGATTCTGGTACCGGGAGACACCTTCGGCGCACCGGGATATTTCCGCATGGCTTACTGTGTGGATACCGGGAAGGTAGAGAGATCTCTGGAGGCTTTGCGCAAGTTTGTAAAGACCGAGTATGGAGCTGTCTAGAGTCACGCAGCGTATCGCAAAGCGAATCGTGTCTGCATGAATGAGGTCCCGGGCAGTTGCAGGAGCAGAAAGGAGAGGAGTGTATGTATCAGGCAGGACTGGTGTTGGAAGGCGGCGGAATGAAAGGTGTATATACCGCCGGCGTACTGGACTTTTTTACGGAAAAGGGAATGGATTTCTCCCATATCTACGGAGTATCCGCCGGGGCATGTCATATGTGCAGTTACCTGTCCGGACAGAAAGGACGGGCATTGAGCGTCAGCATCGATTATCTGGACACCAGACGGTATTGCAGTCTGGAAAGTCTGGTGACCAGCGGAGATCTGTTCAATGTGGATTTCTGTTATCATCTGATCCCGGAGTACCTGTATCCCTATGATTACGAGACTTTTGAAAAATATCCCGGCAAAGCCTACAGTGTGGTGACCAACATTGAGACGGGACAGCCGGAGTACCTGAGAGTCCGGGATATCCGTAAGGATATTGACAAGATCCGGGCATCCGCATCCCTGCCGTTAGTGGCACGGAATGTGAAGATCGACGGGAAACTGTATCTGGACGGCGGTATCAGCGATGCCATTCCCCTGGAGAAATCCATTCTGGAGGGCAACCGTAAGAACATCGTAGTTATGACGAAAGAGGTGGGATTCGTAAGAAAACCCGCATCTGCGTCACAGCTGGGACTCATAAAACTCAGATACCTGAAATATCCTAAAGTATATGAACTAATGGCGGACAGACACATCCGTTACAATGCATGTCTGGACTATATCGACAGACAGGAGAAGAATGGGCAGGCCTTTGTGATCCGGCCGCATAAAAAGAGTGAAGTGGGCCGGATTGAGAAGGACAGGGACAAACTGATCGCTTTATACGAAGAGGGTTACCGGGAAGCGGAAGCCTGCTATGAGGATCTGCTGGCCTATCTGGAAAAGTAGTAAAAATATATAAGAAAGTATAGAGAGAAAAGAAATGTTGGAAATTATCAAAGCAATTATTTACGGCATCGTAGAGGGCATTACCGAATGGCTGCCCATCAGCAGCACCGGGCATCTGATTCTGGTAGAGCGGCTGATCCCCTTTCAGCAGACCAGTGAAGACTTTTTTGACATGTTTGATGTGGTCATCCAGCTGGGAGCCATCCTGGCAGTTGTGGTTCTGTTCTGGAACAAGATCTGGCCCTTTTATCTGAAGAAGAACCGGCAGACGAAAAAGGGTGGTGTCATAAGATCCAAAAAAGATCTTACGGTGGGAAATGTGGCACTGAGTATGGATGCTTTCTGGATGTGGGTGAAGATCGTTGTGGCATGCATCCCGGCAGTCGTATACGGTCTGTTATTTGATGATGCGGTGAGCGAAGTCTTCAAAAAAGAGATCGGAAGCAGTGGCGTGACGGTTCAGGTCATCGTGGTAGCTGTAATGCTGGTGTTGGTCGGCGTACTGTTTATCGTGATCGAGAATTGGAACAAGAACCGTGTACCTGTCACGACAAAATTGTCACAGTTGACCTACAGAGATGCTCTGATCATCGGCCTCTGCCAGCTGGTGGCAGCGGCACTGCCCGGAACCTCCCGCTCCGGTGCTACGATCCTGGGAGCCATCGTCATTGGCATCTCCAGAACAGTAGCGGCAGAATTTACCTTTTTTCTGGCGATCCCCGTCATGTTCGGAGCAAGTCTTCTGAAATTGGTAAAATTCGGATTTGCATTTACGGGAACGGAACTGGCCTGCCTGCTGATCGGTACGGTGGTATCCTTTATCGTGTCCCTGTTCGTGCTTCGTTTCCTGATGGGATATATCAAAAAACATGACTTTAAAGTCTTCGGATGGTATCGTATCGTACTGGGCATTATAGTATTATTGTATTTCCTCATATTCGCATAATAGTTGACAATTATAGGGAAATGGAATAAACTACCCTTATCGAGCGCCGGATTCCGGTACTTGGGAGGAGATTGAAAAATTTATTTTTTGTACACGATTCGTACAGAAGGGAGACGGTAACATGGCAATAGTTAAGAAAACTGTAGCACCTGTAGCAGCAAAGGCAGAAGCGCCTAAGGCAGAAGTAAAGAAAACAGCACCGACAACTCCAGTTAAGACAGAAAACGTGACCGCTGTGAAGGAAGCTGAGAAGGCACCTGTAGCAAAGGCAGAAGAGAAAGCACCTGTAAAGGCAGAGGCCAAGAAGCCTGCAGCCAGGAAAGAAACAGTTAAGAAAGAGACTAAGAAGGCAGCACCCGCAAAGGCAGAGGCTAAGAAGCCCGCAGCCAGGAAGACCGAGTTAAAGAGCGAGATTAGTGTTCAGTTCGGTGGCAAGTCCTACTCTCAGGAAGATCTGCTGAAGATCGCCAGAGATGTATGGAAATATGACCTGAAGCAGAAGGCAGCTGACCTGGCCAGTGTAGAACTGTATGTAAAGCCCGAAGAGAACATGGTTTACTATGTAATGAACAAAGAGATCACCGGAAGCTTCTACATATAAGCAAAAAGCGTCCCGGACGCAGTTTTGTGAATAGGGTTTGAAATGCTTGTATAAGACCCCAATGTGGCATTTACCACTTTGGGGTCTTTGTATCATTATGGATCAAGAATGTTAAAGGATGACAGAATGCAGAAAAAATCAGAAAAGATTATTTTTACATTATATCTGTTGGGGTTTCTGGCACTGGCGCTTACCATCGCCCTGCTGCAGCCTCTCGCCAATACGCCGCCCCTGTTCGGCAACCCGCCCGATGAGCATGCGAGATATCTCATCCCGCAGTTTATCTGCAAATACGGCAGAATCCCCACGGGACTGGAGGAAGAAGTGCGGATTCCGGCGTATGGATTTTCTTATGCACTGTATAACGTATTTCCTTATATTGTACAGGGGTATATCATGCGCTTTGTCAGCCTGTTCACGGAATCCGGGATTGCGTTGCTGTACACAGCACGCCTGGTGAATGTGACGTTCGGACTGCTGATGGCAGTCATTGTATATTTTATCGGAAAGAGAGTATTTGGGGATGACAGATTCCGCTGGCTGTTCTGCTTTGCAGTGACCTATCTGCCGGAAGGACTGTTTATGCATACCTATGTGAATACGGATTCCTGCTGTATGCTGTCTACGGCGATGATGGTGTATGCGCTGGTCTGTGTTTACCGGGACGGCATCAATGTCCGGAACAGTCTGTGGATGAGCGGAGGCATTATTTTATGCGCACTTTCTTATTATAATGCCTATGGATATATTGTGAGCTGCATTTTGCTGTTTGTAATGTTCTTTTTACAGAAAAAGGAGAGCGGCGGCTATTCTTATGACTGGAAAAAGATGTTAAAATACGGCTGCCTGATTGCGGCGGTGGTCCTGCTGGGAATCGGCTGGTGGTTCATTCGAAGTTATATTGTACTGGACGGAGATTTGTTAGGACTTGCCACCCGGGAAAAAATGGCAATACAGTATGCGATAGAGAGCGTGAATCCACTGACGATGCAGACCTATCAGTCCATGGGATATACCGTATTCGAAATGTTCCGGGAACGTTATACCCTGTCTGGACTGTTTCACAGTTTTGTGGGGGCATTCGGTTCCATGTCCATATATGGCTCCATCTGGCTGTACCGGGCATATAAAGTATTTTTTGCCGCAGGCATTGTGGGAGCGCTTCTGTACCTGATCCGCTATAAAATGCGGCGGAAGATATCTGGAAGAGAATGGTTCTTTCATATAAATATGTTTTATTGCATTTTCATGCCGGCTTTTCTGACGATTTATTATGCATATACCACAGATTATCAGAACCAGGGACGTTATCTGCTCCCGGCACTGATTCCGTTAATGTATTACATGATAAAAGGGATCCAGAAGCTTTCGGAAATCAGCTTCAGAGGCAGGACTTTTCCGAGATGGCTGGTAAACGCAGGCATTGCGGTATGTTTTCTGATCATTATCGGAGGCACAATAGATATGGTATATGTACGGGCACTTCCCGTATATTTAGAGACAGGACTGGTACTGGAATAGTGTCGGTCCTGTCTTTATATTTTATTAATAATCTTTAGAATTATTTTCCGGAAAATCGGTTGACAATAATACCCTGTAGTGCTATTTTAGGGTAAGAAGATGTTAGCACTCCTTTTAGACGAGTGCTAATAATCCCAAAGGGAGTGACGGAATGCAATTGGATGACAGAAAAACAATTATATTGCAGGCCATTATCCGGAACTACTTGGAAACGGGAGAGCCGGTAGGCAGCAGAACCATTTCGAAATACACGGATCTGAATTTAAGCTCGGCAACCATTCGGAACGAGATGGCGGATCTGGAAGAGATGGGTTATATCATACAGCCGCACACTTCCGCAGGAAGGATTCCTTCCGATAAGGGATATCGCTTCTATGTGGATACCATGATGGCCACCAGAGAGCAGGAAGTCAATGAGATGAAGGATATGCTCTTGGAGAGACAGGATAAGCTGGAAAACCTGTTAAAACAGGTGGTGAAGACTCTGGCGCAGAACACACAGTACGCCACCATGATCAGTGCTCCGCAGGTACATCGCAACAAGGTGAAATTCATCCAGCTGTCCCGGGTAGATGCCGGACAGATTCTGGCAGTCATCGTTGCCGAGGGCAACGTGATCAAGAACAATATCCTGGCGGTGGATCAGGAACTGGATGATGCGACACTGCTGAAGCTGAACATTCTGTTGAATACCCATCTCAATGGATTATCCATGGAGGAGATCAATCTGGGAATGATCGCAGCGATGAAACAGCAGGCCGGAATCCACAGTGAGATCGTCAGTGAGGTGATCGATGCCGTGGCAGATGCCATCAAGGCAGATGAAGACCTGGAGATCTACACCAGCGGCGCCAACAATATTTTCCGGTATCCGGAACTGGCGGATCAGTCCAAAGCAAGTGAACTGATCAATGCCTTCGAAGAGAAACAGCAGCTGGGCGGTCTGATCCAGGAATCCCTGGCAGATGAGGGCAGCACCGGTATCCAGGTGTACATCGGAGACGAGACACCGGTACAGGGCATGAAAGACTGCAGTGTTGTCACAGCTACTTATGAATTGGGAGAAGGCATGAAGGGAACCATAGGAATCATAGGTCCCAAGAGAATGGATTATGACAAGGTCATCGGAACCCTGCGAACGGTGCAGAACCAGCTGGATGACCTTTACCGCAAAGAATAGACAGATTCCAGAAAGGAAAGCAAGAATGGCAGAACAGGAAAAAGAAATATTAGAGGAAGAAATGGAACAGGATCTTTCAGAAGCCGAAGAACTGAAAGAAGAGGAGGCCGGAAGCGAGGAGCCTGAAAGCAGGGAAGACAAAAAGGCAGCAAAGAAACAGGCAAAGCTGAATAAGAAGGAAGATTCCTACAAGGAGAAGATTGATCAGCTGGAAGACAGAGTAAAACGTCAGATGGCAGAGTTCGAGAACTTCCGCAAGAGAACCGATAAAGAGAAACAGGCCATGTTCGATACCGGTGCCAAGAGTGTGATCGAGAAGATCCTTCCGGTAGTAGATAATTTTGAAAGAGGTCTGGCAACGGTTCCCGAGGAATCGAAGGAAGATCCTTTCGTAGACGGTATGAACCGCATCTACAAACAACTGATGACAGAACTTGAGAACATCGGAGTAAAACCCATCGAGGCTGTCGGACAGGAATTTGATCCGAACCTTCACAATGCGGTAATGCAGGTGGAGAGCGATGAGTATGAATCCGGTGTCGTAGCCCAGGAACTGCAGAAGGGCTACACATACCATGACATGGTCGTAAGACACAGCATGGTAGGCGTGGTACAGTAACAACGTTAACAAATATTTTTAGAATAGAACATAACAAAGAGAGTAAAGACAGGAGGAAAATATTATGAGTAAGATTATTGGTATTGACTTAGGTACAACCAACAGCTGTGTAGCCGTTATGGAAGGTGGTAAACCTACCGTTATCGCAAATACAGAAGGCGCAAGAACCACACCCTCTGTTGTAGCATTTACAAAGACTGGTGAGAGACTGGTCGGTGAGCCTGCAAAGCGTCAGGCAGTTACCAACGCAGAGAAGACCATTTCTTCTATCAAGAGAGATATGGGTACCGACCGCGGTCGTACCATCGACGGCAAAAAATACTCTCCTCAGCAGATTTCTGCAATGATCCTGCAGAAGCTGAAAGCAGATGCGGAGAGCTATCTGGGTGAGAAGGTTACTGAGGCAGTTATCACGGTTCCCGCATACTTCAACGATGCTCAGCGTCAGGCTACCAAGGATGCCGGTAAGATCGCGGGACTGGATGTAAAGCGTATCATCAACGAGCCTACCGCAGCAGCACTTGCTTATGGTCTGGACAATGAGAAAGAGCAGAAGATCATGGTATATGACCTTGGTGGTGGTACCTTTGATGTATCTATCATTGAGATCGGTGACGGCGTCATCGAAGTACTGGCTACCAACGGTGACACACACCTTGGCGGTGATGATTTCGATAACAAGATCATTCAGTGGATGCTGGATGAATTCAAGAAGGCAGAAGGTGTAGATCTGTCCGGTGATAAGATGGCTATGCAGAGACTGAAGGAAGCAGCTGAGAAGGCTAAGAAAGAGCTGTCCAGCGCAATGACCACCAACATCAACCTTCCTTTCATTACCGCAACCGCAGAAGGACCCAAGCACTTTGATATGAACCTGACCCGTGCAAAGTTCGATGAACTGACCAGAGATCTGGTTGACAAGACCGCTATCCCTGTACAGAACGCTATGAAGGATGCAGGCCTGAATTATTCTGATCTGGGTCAGGTACTGTTAGTAGGTGGTTCCACACGTATTCCTGCTGTACAGGATAAGGTAAGAGCGCTGACCGGCAAAGAGCCCAGCAAGTCCCTGAACCCTGATGAATGTGTAGCAATCGGTGCTTCCATCCAGGGCGGTAAGCTGGCCGGTGATGCAGGTGCCGGCGATATCCTGTTACTGGATGTAACTCCTCTGTCCCTGTCTATCGAGACCATGGGCGGTGTAGCTACCAGACTGATCGAGAGAAATACTACCATCCCTACCAAGAAGAGCCAGATCTTCTCTACCGCAGCCGACAACCAGACCGCTGTAGATATCAACGTAGTACAGGGTGAGCGTCAGTTCGCCAAGGATAACAAGTCCCTCGGACAGTTCCGTCTGGACGGTATCGCACCCGCACCCAGAGGAATTCCTCAGATCGAGGTTACCTTTGATATCGATGCCAACGGTATTGTAAATGTATCCGCTAAGGATCTGGGAACCGGCAAGGAACAGCACATTACCATTACCGCCGGTTCTAACATGTCCGATTCCGATATCGAGAAGGCTGTCAAGGAAGCAGCTGAGTTCGAGGCACAGGACAAGAAGCGTAAGGAAGCTATCGAGGCAAGAAACGAGGCTGACTCCTTCGTATTCCAGACCGAGAAGGCTCTGAACGAAGTAGGCGACAAGGTTCCCGAGAGCGACAAGACTCAGGTACAGGCTGATCTGGAAGCTGTTAAGGCAATTCTGGAGAGAACCAAGGACCAGGAGATGAGCGACAGCGATGTAGATGAACTGAAGGCTGCAAAAGAGAAACTGACCCAGAGTGCACAGTCTGTATTCACCAAGATGTATGAGCAGGCTGCACAGGCACAGCAGGGCGCTCAGGGTGCAGCAGGCCCCGACATGAATGCACAGGCCGGCGGCAATGCAGGATCTAATGCAGACGATGATGTCATCGACGGAGATTTCAGAGAAGTATAAATAAGCTTCACAAATAAGGCAAATCGTGGTATAACAGTAAATGCTGTGTAACAGTGATTGCAAATAACAGGGGCACAGGGTATGCGAAAGCGTGCCCTGTGCATAACCGTTTTCAGATTTATGTGACAGAGGTGTAAAAATGGCAGAGCAGAAGAGAGACTATTACGAGGTCCTCGGTGTAGATAAGAACGCAGATGACGCTGCAATCAAAAAAGCATACCGGGTACTGGCGAAAAAATACCATCCCGACATGAACCCCGGAGACAAGGATGCAGAACAGAAATTCAAAGAGGCTTCCGAGGCTTATGCCGTGCTGAGTGATCCCGAGAAGAGACGCCAGTATGATCAGTATGGTCATGCTGCATTTGACGGCGGCGCCGGTGGTGCCGGTGGATTTGACTTCAACGGTGCTGACTTCGGAGATATTTTCGGAGACATCTTCGGAGATATTTTCGGCGGTGGAAGAAGCAGAGGTGCCAGAAATAACGGTCCCATGAAGGGAGCCAACATCCGTACCAGCGTTCATATCACGTTTGAGGAAGCGGTCTTCGGCTGTAAGAAAGAGATCGACCTTACGGTAAAAGAGACCTGTAAGACCTGTAACGGTTCCGGCGCGAAGCCGGGAACCAGCCCTGAGACCTGTACCAAGTGTGGAGGTAAGGGCCAGGTGGTATTTACCCAGCAGTCTTTCTTTGGTACGGTGCGTAATGTGCAGACCTGTCCGGACTGTCAGGGTACCGGTAAGGTAATCAGGGAGAAATGTTCGGATTGCCGTGGTACCGGATATATCCCCATGAAGAAGCGTTATGCGGTGGATATTCCCGCAGGTATTGATAACGGCCAGTCCACCCGTATGCCCGGACTGGGGGAGCCCGGTGTCAACGGCGGTCCCAGAGGCGATGTGCTGGTAGAAGTGATCGTAGGACGTCATCCGATTTTCCAGAGACAGGATTTCGATATCTTTTCAACGGTGCCCATTTCCTTCGCAGTAGCGGCGCTGGGTGGCGAAGTACTGATTGACACTGTGGATGGCAAGGTAGTATATGATGTAAAGGCCGGAACCCAGACCGACACCAAGATCCGCCTGCGCGGCAAGGGTGTTCCTTCCTGGAGAAATAAGGATGTCCGCGGGGATCATTATGTAACACTGGTAGTGCAGACTCCCGATAAGCTGAAGCCGGAAGCAAAGGAACTGCTGAAACAGTTTGATGCACTGACCGGGGATTCCCTGAATGCGGTAAAGAATGCCACGGAGGCAGGGAATGGCGAGACGAAGGAGAAAGACTCCAAAGACGGCAAAAAGAAAAAGTTTTGGAAGTAATAACAGAATCAAATAAGATGTTCAGACAGCAGGAGCGTATCGATAAATACATTCCTGCTGTTTTGTTGTTTTTTAATAGCAGAACACTGTTTGACAGAATGGGCAGAAACGCTTACAATTCAAGTAGCTATGCAGTCTTGTGACACAAAGGAGCCTACAGGGGATGGAGAACCGGAAAGAGGAATTTCTGAAAATCGTATGTCAGATCTACATGGCGGCCTACGGGGCTGTTTTCCTGACGGCATTACGGACTTACAGGAGGAATTTTCTGGCAGTATTATTGCTGCTTACTTACGGGATACATTCCCTGATCAGCTTTCAGCAGGTGCTGAATGCTCCGTTTTTTTCCCTGGTGCTTGGAGTATGTGAAGCGGATCACCGGAGGAAAAACGTCAGAGCGGATAGAAATGAGGAGATAACAGAAGTCAGATGAAGAATATTTGGAAGATATTTACCGGAGATTTGAAAAAACTGGTGAAACAGCCCTTTGCCCTGATCATTATTATCGGGCTGTGCGTGATACCATCGCTGTATGCGTGGTTCAATATTTTTGCCAACTGGGATCCCTATGCCAATACCGGCGGCATACCGGTAGCAGTGGTATCTCTGGATCAGGATTATACGTTGAAGGACGGATCCGTGGTAAACATGGGAGAATCCGTGTTGGAAAGCCTGCATTCCAATACCAGCGTAAAATGGATCTTCTTAGATACGGAGGAAGAAGCAAAGGAAGGCGTGGAGGCCGGAACCTATTATGCGGCCATCGTCATCACGGATAAATTTACCTATAGTATGTACAATGTATTTTCCGATGATTTTGAAAATCCGGCCCTGATCTATTACCAGAACCAGAAGAGCAACGCCATTGCCACCAAGATTACGGATACGGTGGCCGGAACCTTGCAGAATACCATCAATGAGACCTTTATCAAGGTGGCAGCAACCACAGTGTTCGAAGAGGGCAACAGCGTATCGGATCAGATGCAGGGCGACAGTTATGTGGAAGAACTGACTTCCAAACTGGAGGAGCTGAATGATAATCTGAAGGAATACAGCGCCATGATTGATTCCTTCCAGGACGGAAATGCCAGACTGGAGGCGGCGATCACCCATGTAAATTACGAGATCCCCGTCATGCAGAAGAAGCTTGACAATACGACATCCAGCCTGAACCAGAGCAGTCAGAATCTGTCTTCCACCAGAGATACGCTGGGGAATTTCAGCAATAATATTGACACTTCCATGAGTAATATCAATAATTCACTGGAAAATATCAAAAAAGCACTGGATGAGAGCAAGCTGGCGGACGATACCGCACAGATGACAAGGGACCTGAATCTGGTGGCGAGAGATACCAACACCCTGAACGGCGAGGTGAACACACTGCTGGCGGCACTGATCCAGCAGAAGCTGGAAAGCGTCTCTGACGGCAATGCGGTGAACGGCGATAACGGCGGTGACAATACCGGCAGCAATATTGGTGGAAACATCGGCGGTATTGCGGCAGATGCGGCCATCGAAGCCCTGAAAGCCATGCAGAAGGAACTGGATCTGATGAATACCGTGGTGGGCAGTGTGCTGGAATCCACAGAGGAACAGGCGGCAGAGAAGGCAAAGGCCAATGTGAATAATGCCATGAACAATATGAAGAGTGCCATTGACAGCTGCGAAACTTCTGTAAGTAATATGCAGAGCATCTATAAAAACAATCTGGTACCCCAGATGCAGAAGGTTCTGACAAATATGTCAGATTCTCTGAATCAGGTGACCAATCTGGTAAATACGCTGAGCAACACGGTGAAAAACGTGGGAATTGTCATGGAAGGGGTCAGTGATACCGTGGCGGGAACCGGCGAGAGCCTGAGTCAGATCAAGGGCGTGGTAGATAATATCAGCGGCAAGATCACGGATCTGACGGAGAAGCTGGACGGCGCTTCCGAAGAGGAAATGATGGATATTCTGGTGCGTTTTCTGGGCGGAGATCCGGACAGTCTGGGAGCCTATTTTGCATCTCCCGTGACCATGGAGACCGTTGCCATGTATCCGGTGGCTACCTATGGTTCTGCCATGACGCCGTTCTATTCCACACTGGCGATCTGGGTGGGCTCTACGATCCTGGTAGCACTGGTGAAGGTAAAGGCTTCTCCGAAGGGCCTGAAAAACGTGCAGAGCTATCAGCTGTATTTCGGCAGATATCTGCTGTTCTTATTGCTGGCCCAGATCCAGGCTGCCATTATCGTGGCCGGAGACCTGTGGCTGTTAAAGGTGAACATTGTGGAACCGGGGCTGTTTTTCCTGGCGGCAAGCTTCACAGCCACCGCATTTTCCCTGTTGATCTATTCGCTGACACTGGCGTTCGGAGATGTGGGCAAGGCGGTCTGCGTCATCGTCATGGTATTGCAGATCGCGGGATCCAGCGGTACGTTTCCCATTGAACTGCTTCCGGATACCTACCAGAAGATCTATATCTTCTTCCCCTTCCCGTATGCCATCAGGGCCATGAGAGAGGCATTGGCTGGTATGTACGGAACGGCCTATATGGAAGCACTGGCCAAGCTGATCCTGTTTATGATAGAGGGTCTGCTGATCGGTCTGGTGATCCGGATCCCGTTCGTGAAGCTGAATCATTTTGTGGAAGAGAGAATGGAAGACACTGAGTTAATGTAAAGGTGAAAGATCATGGAAAGAAATTACGAAGAGATTTTTCAGAAGGTGCTGGACTACGAACAGGCCCTTCATGAGAAAAACAGAAAAAGAATAAAGACCGGCCTGAAATGTATCTGGATCGTGCCCCTGTTTTTCCTGGCACTGTTGTTTCTGACCGGCAGCAATAAGGTGATCTTCCTGATCCTGTGGATCGTATCCCTGTTTGCTCTGTCCATCTATCTGATCGTTGTGGAATATATGGATTACAATCTGCAGGAAAAGATCATGGAATTAAAAGGGGAAGAAGGAGACATCGAGGCGGTGACCCCGAAGGACTTCGACCGGGCGGCACAGATCATCCGGGAGACCCGGAAAATGATCGGCACCGGATTGAATGCCCCTGCGGAGATCGGAATAACCGGTGAAAAAGAAGAAAACGAAGACGGGGAGGATGGCGAATAATGCGTAATATCTGGAAAATATTTACCACCGATATCCGTCGGATCAGCAATAACGTAGTGGCGGTAGTCATTATCATGGGACTGAGCATTCTCCCGGCACTGTATGCCTGGTTCAATATTTTTTCCAACTGGGATCCTTATGAACCGGCAGCCACCAGTCAGCTGAAAGTGGCTGTGGCCTCCGATGATGCCGGAGCCCAGATCATGGGACTTTCCCTGAACGTGGGAGACAGTGTGCTGGAGGCACTGGGAGCCAATACCACCATCGGCTGGGTATTCCCGGAGACCACGGAGGAAGCGCTGGAGGGTGTGAAGAACAGCGATTATTATGCGGCGCTGATCATCCCGGAGACCTTTACAGAGGAGATGCTGGGATTTCTGGACGGCGAGGTGGATCATCCCACGATCTACTATTATGAAAATGAGAAAAAGAACGGTATCGCTCCCAAGATCACGGGCAAGGCGAAAAATGCGGTGCAGGAACAGGTAAATGCAACCTTCATCAGTACCGTGGCGGAAGCGGCCATGAAAGCGGGCAATGCGCTCTCCATGGCGAATGCTGCCGGGCAGGGCAGTGTGGAAGATTCCCTGAATAACGTGCAGGCACAGCTGCAGGACTATGTGGTCATGCTGCAGTCGTTCCAGAGCATTATGAGTTCTGCGGAGATGATCATGGAGACCAGCCAGAATATGCTGCCGGATATGGATAATATTCTGGAAAATGGGCGAAATACCATGGTGGGAATGCAGACCATGATCAATTCCAGCGTGGATGCGGTGGATGTCATGGGGGATATGGTAAGCAGCAGTATGGACATGGTGACAGAGGCCCTGCAGTATCTGTCAGTCTTTTCCGACGGATTACTGGAGCAGATGGGCAGCAATAATGTGGGAAGCACCACGGATACGGGACTGGGCATGGCCATCGGACTGGTGCAGGGCATGCAGGCCAATATGGATGTGCTGGGAAGCCTGATCACCGGGCAGGAGGAGCAGATTCAGGAGATCAACCAGTCTCTGCAGAAGATTGAAGCGGATCTGAAACAGCTGCAGAACAGCAAGGGGGATGTAGACAATGACATCAATACCCTGCGGGTCCAGATCCGGGAACAGATCCAGATCTGTAACAAACAGCTGAATAACCTGTTAAACGATTACAATAATAACGTCAGACCTTCCTTCCGGGCCACCGGAAAATCCATGCAGCAGGCCTTCTTAAATGCTGCAGCAATGATGAACGGCACGGATGTGAATATGGATGAGATCTCCGATATTCTGAAAGAATATCAGCAGACACTGGAGGAAGGCAATGTAAGCCTGCAGGATTCCCTGATAATTGCGCAGGAATTGCTGGACAAGGTCAGCAAAATAGCAGATAATATAAAACGGATCACCGGAGCGGATTCCTATGAGGATATTCTGAGCGCCATGGCCGCCGATCCGACGTCTGTGGCAGAGTTCGTATCTTCTCCGGTGAAGCTGGAGACGGTACCGGTCTATCCGGTGGATCATTACGGATCCGCGGCATCTCCTTTTTACACGATTCTGGCGATCTGGGTGGGCGCACTGTTTTTAGTAGCGATCATCCATGTGGGTGTGAAGCCCATTGATCCGGGGGATCATTACAAGACTTATGAGAGATACTTTGGCAGATATCTGCTGTTTTTCCTGATCGGACAGGCACAAACACTGCTGACGATCCTGGGGAACCTCTATTATATTGAGATACAGTGTCAGCACAGATTCCTGTACTGGCTGGCGGCAGCCGTGGCCAGCGCGGCCTTCAGCTGTTTTATGTACTCCGTGACTTTTGCTTTCGGCAATGTGGGAGAGGCTCTGGCCATCGTGGTCATGGTCATTCAGGTAGCCGGAAGCGGCGGAACCTTCCCTATCGAGGCGCTGCCGAAGGTGTTCCAGTGGATCTATCCGTTCCTGCCGTTCCAGTTCGGCATGAAAGCCTTCAAGGAATGCATCGCGGGAATGTACGGTGTGGATTACTGGATCAATGTGGGAAAGATGGCGTTGTTTTTGGTGATCGCGTTACTGATCGGCCTGGCCCTGGAGCCGCCGTTCCGTAAGCTGAACCACATGATCGAGAAGAGCAAGGAAAAGACAGGATTGATGATCTAAGATAATCAGAGAAGAAAGGAATCACAACATGAAGTGGGTAAAATTCAGAATAAAGACCGTGACGGAAGCGGAAGATATTATTATCAGCACCCTGTATGATCTGGGGCTGGAAGGCGCGCAGATCGAGGATAAGGTGCCTCTGACCGCCATGGAGAAGGAGCAGATGTTCGTAGATATCCTGCCGGATGGACCGGAGGATGACGGCATTGCATACTTAAGCTTCTTTGTAGAGGAAAAAGAGGATGGCAGCCTGGAAGTGGCCGGCGTAAAGACCACCACTGAGGCCGTGCTTGCGGACGTAAAGCGGGAACTGGAGGATTTACGCCAGTTCATGGACATCGGCAAAGGCTCTGTCGTAGTGGACGAGACTGAGGATATCGACTGGATCAATAACTGGAAACAGTATTTCCATCAGTTCTATATTGATGACATTCTGGTGATCCCTTCCTGGGAAAATATCAAACCGGAAGATACCGATAAAATGGTACTGCATATCGACCCCGGCACTGCATTCGGTACCGGCATGCACGAGACTACACAGCTGTGTATCCGTCAGCTGCGCAAGTTCATTACCCCCGAGACAGAGCTTCTGGATGTGGGAACCGGCAGCGGTATTCTGGCGATCCTGTCCCTGATGTTCGGTGCGAAGCACGCGGTGGGAACCGACCTGGACATCTGCGCGGTAGAAGCCGTGGCACAGAACTGCGAGGTCAACGGTATCGATCCGGCACAGTTCGACATGATGATCGGCAATATCATTACAGACAAAGAAGTACAGGACAAGGTGGGCTACGAGTGCTACGATATTGTAGTGGCCAACATTCTGGCAGATGTGCTGGTGCCTCTGACTCCCGTTATCGTACATCAGTTGAAAAAGGGAGGTATCTACATCACCTCCGGCATCATTGATGACAAGGAACAGACGGTGGTAGAGGCTGTAAAAGCCGCAGGACTGGAAGTTCTGGAAGTAACTTATCAGGGAGAATGGGTCAGCGTAACCGCAAGAAAGAATTAAACGCTGAAAGTAGGAGCTTTTATGTATCAGTTTTTTGTAGAACCGGAGCAGATCGACGTGGCGGCAAAAAGCGTCATTATCCGGGGAACCGATGTCAACCATATCAAAAATGTACTGCGGATGCGTCCCGGTGAGGAAGTGGCTGTCAGCAACGGCATCGACGGGAAGGAATACCGTTGCGGGATCCTTACACTGGAAGAGGATTGTGTCCGCCTGGAACTGCGCTTTATCAAGGAAGACGGCGTGGAACTTCCGGCGAAGATCTACCTGTTTCAGGGACTGCCCAAGGCCGACAAGATGGAACTCATCATCCAGAAGGCCGTGGAACTGGGCGCTTTTCAGGTGATCCCGGTGGCCATGAAACGCTGTGTGGTGAAGCTGGATGAGAAAAAGGCGGATGCGAAGATCAAACGATGGCAGGGCATTGCGGAGGCAGCCGCCAAACAGAGCAAGCGGGGTGTGATCCCTACGGTGGCTCCGGTCATGAGTTATGCGCAGGCGGTGAAAATGGCATCGGAAATGGATCTGAAACTGGTACCTTACGAACTGGCGGAAGGAATGGAACAGACGAAACAGCTGATCGAAAGTGCAGGACCCGGTCAGAAGATCGCCGTTTTCATCGGACCGGAAGGTGGATTTGATCCGGAGGAGATCCGGCTGGCCACGGAGGCGGGCATCTTGCCCATCACGTTGGGGAAACGGATCCTGCGGACGGAAACCGCCGGATTTACGACTATCGCATGGCTGATGTATCAGCTGGAAAATTAGGCGGCAGACGGCACAGAGTATCTGTCTGCGGCATATTTTAATCATAAGAATATATGCAGCGGATCTCGGAAATAGAAGTACTGTGAATTTCAGAGAAAAGCTGTTTCGATAGCAAGGAGAAGAAGAGAATGGAAGTCTATTTGGACAATTCCGCCACCACAAGGACATTTCCGGAAGTGGCTGAGTTGATGACGAAGATCATGTGTGAAGATTACGGCAATCCCTCCAGCCTGCATAGGAAGGGTATGGAGGCAGAGAAATACCTCCGCTATGCCAAGGAGACCCTGGCAAGGATCCTGAAGGTGGAGGAGAGAGAACTTTTATTTACCTCCGGCGGAACGGAATCGGACAATATGGCTTTGATCGGATGTGCGCTGGCGAACTGCCGCAGAGGCAATCATCTGATCACCACACAGGTAGAGCATCCGGCCATTTTACAGACCATGCGTTATCTGGAGAGCCAGGGCTACCGTGTCACTTATCTGCCCGTGGATTCCTGCGGACGGATCCGTCTGGAAGATCTTCGCAGAGCCATGACCCCGGAGACCATTCTGGTATCCATTATGCATACGAATAACGAGATCGGTGCCCTACAGCCCATTGAGGAGGCGGGCGCACTGATCAAACAGAGGAACCCCGATACCCTGTTCCATGTGGATGCGGTACAGGGCTTCGGCAAATCCCGGATCTATCCCAAGAAAATGCACATTGATCTGTTGTCCGTCAGCGGACACAAGATCCACGGCCCGAAAGGGGTCGGTCTGCTGTATGTGGGAGACCGGGTAAAGATCCAGCCCATCGTATTCGGTGGCGGGCAGCAGCAGAATCTGCGCTCCGGTACGGAAAATGTTCCCGGTATTGCAGGACTTGCCAAAGCAGCGGAAATGCTCTATAGTCATTTTGATGAGGATCATGCAAGACTCTGTGCCTGCAAGCGGAGATTCATCGAAGGCGTGGAGAGACTGGATCAGGTGAAGGTCAACGGACTTTTGCCGGAGGCTCCTTACGGGGAAGGTACGGCGGCGCATATCGTCAGTGTATCCTTTGCGGGAGTCCGGAGTGAAGTGCTGCTGCATGCACTGGAAGACAAGGGCATCTATGTCTCTGCCGGAAGCGCCTGCTCCGCCCACAAGCCGCAGCCTTCCGCCACATTGAAAGCCATCGGCGTGGATAAATCTCTGTTGGATTCCACCATAAGATTCAGTTTTTCTGTATTTACCACGGAAGAAGAGATTGACGTATGTCTTCAGGCATTGTACAATATAGTGCCTATGCTGCGCAGATACAGTCGCAGATAAGACAGTCGGGAGAAGAAAGGAAAAGAACGTGTTTACATCATTTTTGATAAAATATGCCGAGATCGGCATTAAGGGAAAAAACCGTTACCTGTTCGAAGATGCTCTGGTACGCCAGATCAAATATGCTCTGAAAAAGTGTGAGGGAGAATTTCTGGTACACAAGACACAGGGCCGTATCTTCGTAGATGCAGAGTCAGAATTTGACTATGATGAAGTGGTGGCTCATTTGCAGAGAGTCTTCGGTATCTCCGGTATCTGCCCGGTAGTGCATGTACAGGATGAGGGCTTCGAGAAGCTGTGTGAGACCGTGATCGACTATATTGCAAAGGTATATCCGGATTGCAGCCAGACCTTCAAGGTGGCAGCGAGACGTGCCCGGAAAAATTACCCCAAGGATTCCATGACCATCAATATGGATATGGGAGAAGCCATCCTGAATGCCTATCCCAACATGAAGGTGGATGTACATCATCCCGATATCATGCTGAACATTGAGATCCGTGAAGAAATCTATATTTACTCCGTGATCCTGCCCGGCCCCGGAGGAATGCCGGTAGGCACCGGCGGTAAGGGAATGCTGCTTTTGTCCGGCGGGATCGATTCTCCTGTGGCAGGCTATATGATCGCCAAGAGAGGCGTCAAGATCGATGCGGTATATTTCCATGCACCGCCTTACACCAGCGAGCGTGCCAAGCAGAAGGTAGTGGATCTGGCGAAGATCGTAGCCCGCTATACCGGACCAATCTATCTGCATGTGATCAACTTTACCGATATTCAGTTATATATTTATGAGAAATGTCCCCATGAGGAACTGACCATTATCATGCGCCGTTATATGATGCGCATCGCAGAGCAGATCGCGAAGGAGACAGAGTGCCTGGGTCTGATCACCGGTGAGAGCATCGGCCAGGTAGCATCCCAGACCATGAACTCCCTGATCGCCACCAACGAAGTCTGCGAACTGCCGGTATACCGCCCGCTGATCGGCTTCGACAAGCAGGAGATCGTGGAAGTATCCGAGAAGATCGGCACCTACGAGACTTCCATTCTGCCCTATGAAGACTGCTGTACCATCTTCGTGGCAAAACATCCTGTGACGAAACCCAACGTGAAGGTGATCCGCAGACATGAACACAATCTGGATGAGAAGATCGATGAACTGGTGAAGATCGCACTGGAGACCAAAGAACTGATCATTGCGGAAGCGTAAAAGAGAAGCAAGAAAAATGCCTTGAGAGGATTGCGACTCTCAAGGCATTTTTAAAATCTCGTTATGTATTCGGAATTCCGAATCGGTAACTTATACCAGATAAGGCTTTAATACTTCCAGAACCTCATCAGCGCCATCCTCTGCATGGATGTTCAGGTCGATAGGCTTGGAAAGATCCAGGCTGAAGATACCCATGATGGACTTTGCATCAATTACGTATCTGCCGGATACAAGATCGAAATCATAATCGAACTTAGTAATATCGTTTACGAAAGATTTTACCTTATCAATAGAATTTAAAGAAATCTGAACTGTCTTCATGTTGACTACCTCCTTAATGTGTGTCATACCTTCTGACTTCATATTAATGGCTGAACGAGCAAAAGTCAAGACGAAAACAATACAAAAAAAGTGAGGAATCCTATGAAAAGTGTAGCATTACACAACCTTGGATGTAAGGTTAATTCCTATGAAATAGAAGTAATGCAACAAATGTTACAAGAAAAAGGTTATACTATTGTACCATTTGATGAAATCGCAGACATTTATATCGTAAATACCTGCACAGTTACCAATATTGCAGACCGGAAAAGCAGACAGATGCTTCACCGGGCAAAACAGAAAAATCCGGCGGCGCTGGTGGTGGCGGTGGGCTGTTATGTGCAGACCGGCAGAGAAGATGTGGAGCAGGATCCCTGCATCGATCTGGCCATCGGCAACAACCGCAAGAGGGATCTGGCCTCGATCCTGGAGGAATATCTGCAGGATCTGGAGCAGGAAGATGCGGTGGCGGAGAATGGGGAAACTGCCGGACATGCTGTGGACAAAACCCTGCATGACACTACTGTCATAGATATCAACCATACGGCGGAATACGAAGAAATGACCCTGAAGCATACCGCGGAACACACCCGTGCCTATATCAAGATCCAGGACGGCTGCAACCAGTTCTGCTCCTACTGTGTCATTCCCTATGCCAGAGGCAGAGTCCGCAGCCGCAGAGCGGAAGACATCATCCGGGAGATCACCGGAATGGCGCAGGCGGGCTACCGGGAGATCGTACTGACGGGTATCCATATCAGTTCCTACGGCATTGATTTTGACGAGGAAGCCTGGAAGCGGGGAGAAAGTGTCTCTGTATTAAAAGAAGACGAGGAAAGAAGAGACTATTCCGGCAGCAGCAAGCTGATCGGCCTGCTGGAGCGGATCCATGACATTGAGGGCATTGAGCGCATCCGGATCGGTTCTCTGGAACCCCGTATTGTCACGGAGGAGACCGCCGCCAGAATGGCGGCACTGCCGAAGCTGTGCCCCCATTTCCATCTGTCCTTACAGAGTGGCTGTGATGCAACGCTGCGCCGTATGAACCGTAAATATACCTCCGAAGAATACGCGGAGAGCGTGGCGCTGCTACGCAAGGTATTCGACCACCCGGCCATCACTACGGACGTTATTGTGGGATTCCCGGGAGAGACGGAAGAGGAATTCGCCGAGACGGTAGGCTTTTTAGACAGGATCCGCTTTTTCGAGATGCATATTTTCAAATATTCCAAGAGAGCCGGAACCAGAGCGGCGGTGATGCCGGAACAGATACCGGATCCTGTAAAGACCGAAAGAAGTGCGGAACTGCTGGCCATGGAGAAGAAACAGTCGAAGCAGTTCCGGGCACGGTATGTGGGACGGGAAGCAGAAGTGCTTCTGGAGGAGACCAAGGAGATTGGGGGAACGGAATATCTGCTGGGACATACCAGAGACTATGTGAAGATGGCGGTTCCCGTACAGGAGAATCCCAATATTCTGACAAATACCGTGCTGCGGGGCAGCGTACAGGGATTTCTGACGGATGAGATTCTGTTGTTATCACCTCTTGAATTTTCAAGGTAAATGCGGTAAGATAAGGCATAACGGAAAAATTTGCTTTTTGCCGGGGCAGCATCTGCCCCATGGCAGAAAAAAGAGGATCGTATGCAGGACTTAGGAAATACACAATACTTCAAGGTAGAGACAGAACCTGAGACCGGCGTGAAGCTGGTGCTTTCTACCGTATATGAGGCACTGACGGAGAAGGGATACAACCCTGTGAACCAGATCGTAGGCTATATTATGAGCGGAGATCCCACTTATATTACCAGCCATAAGAATGCCCGCAGCCTGATCATGAAGGTAGAACGGGATGAACTGGTGGAAGAATTGCTCACAGAGTATATCAGGACCAAACACTGGAAATAATTACAACAATCAGGAGGACCCACATGCGTATTATGGGTTTGGATTTCGGCTCACGTACCGTGGGCGTGGCGATCAGTGACAGTCTGCTCTTAACAGCGCAGGGTGTAGAGATCATTCGTCGCAAGGAAGAGAACAAATTACGGCAGACACTGGCCCGGATCGAAGAACTGATCGTGGCGAATGAAGTGGAAGAGATCGTACTGGGACTGCCCAAGAACATGAACGACACCGAAGGTGCCCGCGTGGAACTGACCAAAGAGTTTAAGGACAAACTGGAACGCAGAACCGGGCTGCCGGTATCTTTCTGGGATGAGAGACTGACCACCGTAGCGGCGGACAAGGCAATGATGGAAGCGGGGATCCGCCGGGAGAACCGTAAGGATTATGTGGATATGATCGCTGCCACCCTGATCCTGCAGGGATATCTGGACCGCAGGAACAATGAGAAGAAAAAGGAATTGGAATGAGTAAACTGGAAAAGATCACATTTCGCCCCGAGGGCGAAGAAGCTGTAGAATTTTATGTACTGGAACAGACCAGAATCGGTGGATACAATTATATTCTGGTGACGGATGTGGAAGAAGGCGACGGAGACGCCCTGATCCTGAAGGATATGTCTCAGGACGGCGAAGAAGAGAGCATTTATGATGTTGTCTCCGATGATGAAGAACTGGAAGCAGTATCCGGAGTATTTGCGGATATGCTGGAAGATATTGATCTGATTTAATTTCGATAAATACAGACGCCCTCATGGGAGAGGGGGTCTTATATTTATAAATGATTTGTATGATTGGCAGAGAAGGATACGGGATGCTTTGCCGGTTTCAGCATATAATGGTTTTGTGCTAAAAGTGACAGGGAATACACGAAGGGCATGAGAGTGTGCCATTATCTGGATGGAATCGTAAGATCTGGGATGCCTGATTTCCGCGGGAGTTTTCGAGAAGAGAGCCGAAGGAGCAGGCAGGGAATCACAGGTCTTTGTTTGCAGAGCATACCAGTCCATTCTAACGCCGGAATACATACACGAAGCAAGATGTATAGACGTATAGAATTTGGAGGTAATTTCGTTGAAAAAGAAAAAAGAGAATAGTAACGTTTCAGGCCTGAAGATCATTCCTTTGGGAGGCCTGGAGCAGATTGGTATGAACATTACTGCCTTCCAGTATGAGGACAGTATTATTGTGGTGGACTGCGGTCTGTCTTTCCCCGCAGATGACATGCTGGGAATCGACCTGGTCATCCCGGATGTTACTTACCTGAAGGATAATATCGACAAGGTCAAGGGCTTTGTCATCACCCATGGACATGAAGACCATATCGGAGCACTGCCTTACGTGCTGCGGGATATCAATGTTCCCATCTACGCTACCCGCCTGACCATGGGCATCATCGAGAACAAGCTGACCGAGCACAATCTCATGAAGAAGACCAAGCGTAAAGTGGTGAAATTCGGACAGTCCATCAATCTTGGAGACTTCCGTGTGGAATTCATCAAGACCAACCATAGTATCGTAGATGCCGCAGCACTGGCCATTTATTCCCCGGCCGGCATCGTGGTACACACCGGAGACTTCAAGGTAGATTATACTCCGGTCTACGGAGACGCCATTGATTTACAGCGTTTTGCCGAGATCGGTAAAAAGGGTGTACTGGCACTGATGTGCGATTCCACCAACGCAGAGCGTCCCGGCTTTACCCCGTCTGAGAAAACGGTGGGTAAGACCTTTGATACTTTATTTGAAGAGCATAAGAATACCAGAATTTTCGTGGCAACTTTCGCATCCAACGTGGACCGTGTACAGCAGATCATCAACACTGCGTATAAGTTCGGCCGTAAGGTGGCTGTGGAAGGCCGCAGCATGGTAAATATTCTGGATACTGCCATTAAGCTGGAGTGTATCAATATTCCTGAAAATACGCTGGTGGATCTGGACCAGATGAAGAACTATCCGGACGAGCAGCAGGTCATCATCACCACCGGAAGCCAGGGCGAAAGCATGGCAGCCCTGTCCCGTATGGCGAATAATATGCACCGCAAGATCACCATCGGTGCGGGAGATACGGTAATCTTCTCCTCCAACCCAATCCCGGGCAATGAGAAGTCCGTAACGAAGATCATCAACGAACTGCTCCGCAAGGGTGCAGACGTTATTTTCCAGGATGCCCATGTATCCGGACATGCCTGTCAGGAGGAGATTAAGCTGATCTACACCCTGATCCATCCAAAGTACGCCGTACCCGTGCATGGAGAATACAAGCATCTGAAGGCACAGGCAAAGATCGCCGAGAGCCTGGGCATCAGCAAGGATAATATCTTCATCCTGTCTTCCGGAGATGTGCTGGAAGTCAGCGAGGAACAGGCGAAGGTCAACGGCAGAGTGCCCGTAGGCGCTATTCTGGTAGACGGTCTGGGCGTCGGTGATGTCGGAAATGTGGTATTGAGAGATAGACAGCATCTGGCAGAAGATGGTATTATGATCGTGGTCATGAGTCTGGACAGAGCCAGCGGAGAACTGGCAGCCGGTCCCGATATCGTGTCCAGAGGTTTCGTATATGTGAAGGAATCCGATGAACTGATCGAGGAAGCCAGACGCACTGTAGATGATGCGCTGCAGGCCTGCCTGGATAAGGGAATCACGGACTGGGGCAAGCTGAAGACCACCACCAAGGATGTCCTCAGCGATTATGTATGGAAGAAGACCAAGAGACGTCCCATGATCCTTCCGATCATTATGGAAGTGTAGCAGCGATTGCTGGAAAGGTCGTAAGCAGATGAAGATTACAGCGGACGAAAATGTAAATCAGGCAGTAGAACAGATGGTACAGGCGATCCGTAATACCGACGCTTATCTGGAATATCAGAAGCAGCTGGCGCGTGTAAAAGAGCAGCCGGAGCTCAAGAGACAGATCGATGAGTTCCGGACCAGAAATTTTGAATTGCAGACCAGTAAGGACACGAGTTTTGACAAGCTGGATCAGTTTACCAGAGAAAATGAAGCTTTCCGGGAAAATCCACTGGTGTCGGATTTCTTGGCGGCCGAACTGGCATTTTGCCGTATGATGCAGGAGATCGGCCTCTATGTCACCGACCAGATGCACTTCGAGTAAGAAAGGACAGAGAACATGAAAGCAGCGAATTTGGCAGGTGCCGTATTGGGTACTATCTTAAAAGTAGTATTTGTGGTGGCTGTAGTATATCTGGTCTACACGGGAGCTTCTACCTGCTATGACTATGGTTATCGTATTTTCACAGAACCGGCGGTCTCTGCCGGAGAGGGACGTAAGATCACGGTAACTCTGACCTCGGATATGTCCGCAGTGGAGATCGGTACAGCCATGCAGGAAAAGGGGCTGGTACGGGACGGCAGACTGTTCGCGTTACAGTATCTGTTATCCGAATACAAAAAGGACTGGAAGCCGGGCACCTACGAACTGAGCACCGCCATGACCGCAGAAGAAATGATGGAAGTCATGGCCGGACAGACGGAAAGCGCGACAGAAGAGACAGTGGATACCATAGATAACGGCAGTGCGGTGACCGGCGGGACGCAGGATACGACGACAGCCGCACAGTAAAGTGTGAAATGAGGGACAGTATGATCATAGATGAGAGAATGTCCGCGTTCATTGATTCCCTGGACAGCGGGAATCCGGCGTGGCTGAATGAGATTGAAAAATTCGCTCTGGAGACACAGGTTCCCATCATACGCAGATCCATGCAAAGCCTGCTGAAGTTTTTGTTAAGATTTACAAAGCCGAAAAGCATCCTGGAAGTCGGGACTGCTATCGGCTTTTCTGCGTTACTGATGAGTGAATATGCACCGGAGGATTGCCATATCACGACAATCGAAAAATACGAAAAAAGGATTCCTGTTGCCAGAGAGAATTTCCGCCAGGCAGGCCGGGAAGACCGGATTACTCTGCTGGAAGGAGATGCCACGGAGATCCTGCGGAAACTGGATGACACCTATGACGTAATCTTCATGGATGCGGCGAAGGGGCAGTACATCAACTTCCTGCCGGATATTTTGCGTCTGTTGTCCCCCGGCGGACTGCTGATCTCGGACAATGTATTGCAGGATGGCGACATCATAGAATCCCGCTTTGCCGTGACCAGAAGAAACCGGACCATTCATGCGAGAATGCGGGAATACCTGTATGAACTGAAGCATCACCCGGGGCTGGAAACCGTAATCCTGCCGGTGGGGGATGGAGTAACATTGAGTACGAAAAAAGAGGAGAAACAAGATGACGTATAAAAAACCGGAACTTTTGATCCCGGCCAGCAGCCTGGAGGTATTAAAAACGGCTGTTATTTTTGGCGCGGATGCTGTTTATATCGGCGGAGAAGCTTTTGGACTGCGGGCCAAGGCGAAGAATTTCAGCAGTGGGGAAATGGCTGAGGGTGTGGCATTTGCTCATGCACATGGCGTAAAAGTATATGTAACGGCCAATATCCTGGCACATAACTATGATCTTGACGGAGCCAGAAAATATTTTGCCGAGCTGCGGGATATGAAACCGGAGCAGCCGGATGCCCTGATCATTTCCGATCCGGGTATGTTTATGATCGCCAGGGAAGTATGGCCCCAGGTGGAAGTGCATATTTCCACCCAGGCCAACAATACCAACTATGAGACCTACCTGTTCTGGTGGAAGCTGGGAGCGAAGAGAGTGGTATCGGCCAGGGAACTGTCTCTGGTGGAGATCAAGGGAATCCGGGAGAAGATCCCTGCGGAGATGGAGATCGAGAGCTTTGTCCACGGAGCCATGTGCATTTCCTATTCCGGCAGATGCCTGTTGAGCAATTTCTTCACCGGAAGAGATGCCAACAGAGGCGCCTGCACCCATCCCTGCCGCTGGAAATATGCCGTGGTGGAGGAGACCCGCCCGGGAGAATATCTGCCGGTCTATGAGAACGAGAGGGGAACCTATATTTTCAACTCCAAGGATCTGTGCATGATCGAGCATATTCCGGAACTGGTGGAAGCCGGCATTGACAGCCTGAAGATCGAAGGCCGTATGAAGACTGCATTGTATGTGGCGACGGTAGCCAGAACCTACCGGAAGGCCATTGACGACTATTTTGCCGACCCGGAACTCTACGAGAAAAATATGGACTGGTACAAGGCGGAGATCTCCAAATGTACCTACAGACAGTTCACCACGGGCTTTTATTTCGGCAAGCCGGATGAAAATACCCAGATCTATGATAACAACACCTATGTGAATGAATATATCTATCTGGGAATCGTGGAAGACGTGAAGGAGGATCTGTGCCGGATCGAACAGCGGAACAAGTTCTGCGTGGGAGATACTATCGAGATCATGAAGCCCGACGGCACTAATGTACCGGTCACTGTGGAAGCTATGTACACCGAAGAAGGAGAAAGTGTAGACAGCGCACCCCATCCCAAACAGGTGCTGTGGATAAAGTTATCCGAAATGCCGGAGACCTTCGATCTGCTGCGTCAGAAAAATGACTGATATCGGGAGAAAATAGTAATTGACCATTATGACGCACATGTTGTACACTATACTCGATATTATTCTATAGTATACCGAAGGGAAGTAGGGACATGCGCGAAGAATTGAATGTAGAGGAGCTTTTTGCCAGCAAGGTATTTACCCTGGGCAAGATGAAGGAGAGACTCCCCAAGAGCACTTACAAAGAAGTGAAGAAGGTCATGGATCAGGGAGGTGAACTTTCTCTGGCGACTGCGGATGTGGTGGCAGGCGCCATGAAGGATTGGGCCATTGAGAACGGTGCCACCCATTATACCCACTGGTTCCAGCCGCTGACCGGCATTACCGCAGAGAAACATGATGCTTTTGTAACACATCCCGATGAGGATGGCCGGATGATCATGGAATTCTCCGGTAAAGAACTGATCAAGGGAGAGCCGGATGCATCTTCTTTCCCTTCCGGGGGCTTACGTGCTACCTTTGAGGCGAGAGGATATACCACCTGGGACATCACTTCCCCTGCGTTTATCAAGGAGACCGCTACCGGTCCGACCCTTTGTATCCCTACCGCATTCTGTTCTTATAAAGGTGAAGCGCTGGATAAAAAGACTCCGTTACTTCGATCCATGGAAGCTTTGAGCAGACAGGCCATCCGTATCGTCCGCCTGTTTGGCAATACGGAAGCTACCAAAGTACTGCCTTCCGTGGGCGCGGAGCAGGAGTATTTTCTGGTGGATTCTGCCAAGGCTTTACAGCGTGAAGATATTATTTTTGCCGGACGTACCCTGTTCGGAGCACCGGCTCCCAAGGGACAGGAGATGGATGACCACTATTTTGGTGTTATCCGTGAGCGGATCGGCGGATTTATGCATGATGTAAATATCGAACTGTGGAAACTGGGCGTGACTTCCAAGACCCAGCATAATGAGGCGGCTCCCGCACAGCACGAAGTGGCACCGATTTATGAATCTGCCAATGTGGCAGTGGATCACAATCAGCTGGTGATGGAGACACTGAAGCGTGTGGCGGGCAAGCACGGTCTGCGCTGCATGCTGCATGAAAAGCCCTTCGCTGGAGTGAACGGTTCCGGTAAGCATAATAACTGGTCTATCACGACAGACAACGGCATGAATCTTCTGGAGCCGGGACAGACTCCCAATGAAAATATCCAGTTTCTGTTAGTGCTGGCATGTATCATGAAGGCGGTGGATACCCATGCGGATCTGCTGCGCCAGAGTGCATCCAATGTCGGCAACGATCACAGACTGGGCGGTTATGAGGCACCTCCTGCCATTATCTCCATTTTCCTGGGAGAGCAGTTGGAGGACGTAGTGGCACAGCTGGTAGAGACCGGCAAAGCCGATAATCTGAAAGAGGGCGGCGTACTTCGTACCGGCGTATCCACACTGCCGGATTTTGTAAAGGATGCCACGGACAGGAACCGTACTTCACCTTTTGCCTTCACAGGAAATAAATTCGAATTCCGCATGGTGGGAAGTGAGGATTCCATCGGAAGCCCCAACACTACCCTGAATGCCATTGTGGCAGAGGCGTTCTGCGAAGCAGCAGACCGTCTGGAAGGTGCGGAAGATTTTGATATGGCAGTCCATGATCTGATCAAGGAATATATGACGGAGCATCAGCGGATTATTTTCAACGGCAACGGTTATGCCAAGGAGTGGGAAGAGGAAGCAGCCCGAAGAGGACTGCCCAATATTCCTTCCATGGTGGCGGCAGTAGACACCCTGACCACCCCCAAGGCGATCCATCTGTTTGAGAAGTTCGGTATTTTCACCGAGGCGGAATTGCATTCCCGCGCGGAGGTGCTGTATGAGACCTATGCAAAGACCATCAACATCGAAGCACTGACCATGGTGGATATGGCGAACAAGCAGATCATCCCCGCTGTCATGAAGTACAGTAAATCTCTGGCGGATGCTGTCATTGCCATCACAGAGGCCGGCGGAGATACTTACGTTCCGACCCACATGTTACAGCAGATCACCCGGAAGCTGACAGAGATGGAGAAGGCCTCCGAGGCTCTTCTGGAGGAAGAGAGGAAAGCTTCCGCCATGCCCAGAGGCAAGGAGCAGGCATTCTGCTACCACGATAAGGTCATGGTGGCAATGAACGCCCTGAGAAAGCCTGCGGATGAACTGGAGAAGCTGGTAGATAAAAAGTACTGGCCGTTCCCGACTTATGCGGATCTGTTGTTTGAGGTATAAATATAATTTTGCAATAGAAGGAAAATCCCCTGTCAATTCAATTTTGCGGTTGGCGGGGGATTTTATATTTTACAAAATTGACAAAAAATATATAGGATAGTAAGATAATTATTAATAAGAATTTGTAAAGGAAACATTATTGGAAATTGTGGGAAGATGGAAGTGCTTGGTTGAAATGTAAAGGAGGAAAAAGTATGAAAAAAGCAGTAGTGAATTGCAGTCTGGGTATTTTATTAGCCGCAGGCTGCTTTTTTGTCTCAGGGATTTCCGCAGAAGCTGTGGAAGGGGCAAGAACCGTACCGTACTATAGTCTGGAAGAGAATGGTGGAAACTGGGATGGAGAACATTATTATCAGACAGACGGCACAATGATAACAGACAGTTTCTTTTTTGACGGAAAGTATACCTACTATCTCCAGATGGATGGAACACCCATGACGGAAAGGCTGACCTATCATCCGGACGGGGAACATGTAATCTATTTTGATGAAGCAGGACACGAAGCATTTAACAGTAACGAACATATCACAACAAGCATCGAGGGACAACCGGTAGATGATGACTGTTATTTTGGTGTATACGGTTATATGTATATAGATGAACTGGCATTTAATGAGGCGAATCCTATGTACTACAACAGCTGCGGTGTGAGAGAACATGAGGGATGGTTTCAGTTCCCGTCCGGCGATTACGGAATAGCTACCACTTACGGAAATTTAGTTAATGATAGTTTTTATTACGATCCCTTTGGAAGGGTCGTATATTGCCATTGGAACGGAACAGTAGCCAGAGGACTGATAGCGGATGATAATTACTATTATCATATGGATGAAACAGATGGACATTTGCTGGGATACTTCCCCAAAAAGGAGGGAGTCGATGCGCTGCCGGGATTCTTACATGTACCGGTGACAGGGACAACATATCCGCAGGTATGGACCTGGACGGTATATCCGTATGAAATGAGACTGCTGGGGGATAATGTATTCACCAATTCCATCAGCGACTGGAATGGAACAGATTCTGTAATAACGTATATGGACAGTCATGACAGCACATATGGCTGGGAACTGGACATTTATAAGGATCAGAACGGACAGATCGTGAACAGCTACAATGGAGAGGGCGGAACCTATATGACATTCCGGGGAATTACAATAGGATCCACAAAAGAAGAGGTCCGGGAGGCGTATTACGAACTGATATATATTTCAGAGAATCCGTCGTATGACGGGAATTATGATCTGTTCCAGGCATTTTGGTTACCACGAGGTTCAGCTTCAAAGGAAAAAACGAGAAGCTATACGATAAGATTTTTTTATGATGAAAACGATAGGGTACGTCGGATTTCCTACTCCAAAAATCCGGTGACAAACAATATCGGGGTAAATCAGGAAATTCTGCGCTCAGACGGTTATACGGACACAGAATTGGATTATGTCGGATATCTGAGACATGCGTATCAACTTGCAACCGTAGAGAAAGTGAAAGATGACGAGGGGTATACCGTTGTCGATGTATCCAAAGTGGAAGGCATACAGGAAGGTGCGGAATATGCATGGTATGTACACTCTCAACTCAAAGGATATGTAAAAATCGTGGGAGGACCGGTCTATCGTGACAATGACCCTTCTATTTATACCATTGCTGCGCAGATAACGAATCCGGATAAGACGGTAATACATATCTATGCAGAATAGGATTATATTGTATCAGGCAAAGTACAGAGGAGGAAAATAATTTGTGATCTTGGAGATAGTGATGTTTCCTCCCCGAATCATCCTGACATTATCATGGTGTTTGGAGGAACAAATGATATGTGCAGGGAACAATTTGGAATTGATAAAACGGAAGCACAAATAAAAGAGGCCACAGATTTATTTGTTAACACATACTCCAATGTCATTCGACAGATATTTGAGAGATATTCATCATCTATTACTATTTTGTGTATTACACCATGCCATAGCTCTCTGGTTGGAGGAAATGAGAGAGCTCTCAATGCAATATGCGGAGGAATAGGGGTGGTAGTAGAACACTATAGACAGTATGGATATGATTGCAAATTAGTTAATACACAAGAAGTTGACTTGACACAGGGAATGGAGGGAAAAAACAAAGAGGAAAATGAAGAGGAATATAGTGATGGGCATCCCAATGCACTGGGAATGTCTGCTATAGCCGCTCGAGTAATAGATGTTCAATTACATGAGTATCAACCTCAGTGATATGATAAAATAATGTTTTTTCAAAAAAGGTATTGCAATCCGAAAAATCTGTTGTATAGCAATCTTGTATTCAGCACTTAAAGAAAATATATTATTTTTTGGTGGTACAAATGATGCAATTCTGTCAAACGATCATTACGAGGGTGAGTTATTTTTTGAAAAACTTGAGAAACACAAATGCAATTTTGGAGGTATGGAAATAAACAGTTTTATACAAACCGAATCAGATGCGTGAAAGGGGGAATTTTATGCATACTTTTTTCAAATCCATATTGCCGCTATGTGCTTTATCCGGGGCACTGGCAGTCAGTTTGAATGTTCAGGCGGCAAGTGCTGACACAACGGATACTACAGAAATATCAACTGGTGAGAGAACCGGAGCGAGGACGGTTCCACACTATACCTTTTCGGGCACACCCGGAGAGATTGGCACGGGAAGCAATGGTGACACATGGGATGGTACATACTATTACTTGCCGGATGGTGTGCTTGCAACAGAATGTTTCTTTTGCGATGGTGTAAATACCTATTATTTACAAAACGATGGAACACCCATGAAGGACAGACTGACCTATCATCCGGATGGGGAACATATTATATACTTTGACCCCAGGGGACATGAGACATTTAATGAAAGCAGGACGGTTTGCAAAAGCATAACCGGCGAAGATATCAATAAGGAATATTATTTTGATGTATATGGCTTTATGTACATAGACCAGCTTACTTTTCTTTCCGGTGATTCAAATAATCCATCATATTTTGACTATGCAGGTGCAAGAGTAAAAGACGGGCAATATTCGTTGCCGGATGGAGATTTGGTAATAGCAGATAAATATGGCAGACTGATCAATAATGAGTTTACCTATGACGCATTTGGAAGAATTGTTTATTGCAACTGGAATGGAACTTTTGCAAAAGGGACACTGTCAGACAACAATTATTTTTATGCGTTTGATGAAGAGGATGGTCATTTATTGAATTATTATCCGACGGAAACCTGTGAAAGTGGTGCGGTTCCCTTTGCGTCCCTTTTATTCTATCTTGATGAAATGGGCATTAATAAAGGGGCGTGCTATTATGAGATGCGATTGATAGGAAATAATGATATTACCAATTCCATGACTGACTGGTACGGCTCGGAGAATGTCATGGACTATATGAACAATATCGATGATGAGTATTGGAAACTGTCCATTTATAAAGATGACAATGGGAATATCGTAAATGATGTTACGGGAACGTCGGGAAGCTATGCAACGATACGTGGAATAACCATCGGATCTGACAAGTCAGTGGTACGAAATGCTTATGGAATTCCCCAGTATTCCGGCGAAAACTGGGATTGGTACAGTGTATGCTGGAATCATAACGATAAGTATGCCGTGAGCTGGAAGGAAAGTTATGCTATTGTCCATTATGGAATTCGTTTTTATTATGATGACAATGGGATAGTCAATAAAATGGTGTATCAAAGATATCCGATGCTGGAGGGCTATGTAAATAATGTTCCGATCATGCAGGATGTACAGGATATAACTTCCTACTATGCGAGAAGAGAAATCATCAGAGTAGATGCAGAAAAGGGAAAAACAGTAGAAGTAGATGCCTCAGTATCTAAATATGCCACGGGTGACTGCACATACCAGTGGTATGCCGTAGAACCGACAAAAGTTGCGATTCACAATGGTGATGATGTTGAGAAAATTGAAGGAGCGAATGGTAGCAGCTTTACGTTTGATGTTGAAAAATATCCCGATGGTGTATATTGCCGGGTGACGACTTCAGATAATATTCCATATCATGTATTTTTCTTGAAAAAATAAAAATAGTGCAGTATGGAAAATCCCCTGCTAATTCGATTTTTGGAGTTGGCGGGGGATTTTATATTTTACAAAATTGACAAAAAATATATAGGATAGTAAGATAATTATTAATAAGAGTTTGTAAAGGAAACATTATTGGAAATTGTGGGAAGATGGAAGTGCTTGGTTGAAATGTAAAGGAGGAAAAAGTATGAAAAAAGCAGTAGTGAATTGCAGTCTGGGTATTTTATTAGCCGCAGGCTGCTTTTTTGTCTCAGGGATTTCCGCAGAAGCTGTGGAAGGGGCAAGAACCGTACCGTACTATAGTCTGGAAGAGAATGGTGGAAACTGGGATGGAGAACATTATTATCAGACAGACGGCACAATGATAACAGACAGTTTCTTTTTTGACGGAAAGTATACCTACTATCTCCAGATGGATGGAACACCCATGACGGAAAGGCTGACCTATCATCCGGACGGGGAACATGTAATCTATTTTGATGAAGCAGGACACGAAGCATTTAACAGTAACGAACATATCACAACAAGCATCGAGGGACAACCGGTAGATGATGACTGTTATTTTGGTGTATACGGTTATATGTATATAGATGAACTGGCATTTAATGAGGCGAATCCTATGTACTACAACAGCTGCGGTGTGAGAGAACATGAGGGATGGTTTCAGTTCCCGTCCGGCGATTACGGAATAGCTACCACTTACGGAAATTTAGTTAATGATAGTTTTTATTACGATCCCTTTGGAAGGGTCGTATATTGCCATTGGAACGGAACAGTAGCCAGAGGACTGATAGCGGATGATAATTACTATTATCATATGGATGAAACAGATGGACATTTGCTGGGATACTTCCCCAAAAAGGAGGGAGTCGATGCGCTGCCGGGATTCTTACATGTACCGGTGACAGGGACAACATATCCGCAGGTATGGACCTGGACGGTATATCCGTATGAAATGAGACTGCTGGGGGATAATGTATTCACCAATTCCATCAGCGACTGGAATGGAACAGATTCTGTAATAACGTATATGGACAGTCATGACAGCACATATGGCTGGGAACTGGACATTTATAAGGATCAGAACGGACAGATCGTGAACAGCTACAATGGAGAGGGCGGAACCTATATGACATTCCGGGGAATTACAATAGGATCCACAAAAGAAGAGGTCCGGGAGGCGTATTACGAACTGATATATATTTCAGAGAATCCGTCGTATGACGGGAATTATGATCTGTTCCAGGCATATTGTTTACCGACAATTTCAACTATACAGGGAGCAACGAGAAGCTATACAATAAGATTTTTTTATGATGAAAACGATAGGGTACGTCGGATTTCCTACTCCAAAAATCCGGTGGCATATTATATTGGAGTAAATCAGGAAATTTTGTATGAATACGGTTATAGAGATACAGAATTGGATTATGTCGGATATCTGCGACATGCGTATCAACATGCAACTGTAGAGAAAGTGAAGGATGACGAGGGGTATACTGTTGTCGATGCATCCAAAGTAGAGGGTATACAGGAAGGTGCGGAATATGCATGGTATGTACACACTCGACTCAGAGGACATTTGAAGATTGTGGGAGGACCGGTTTACCGCGACAATGACCCTTCTATTTATGCCATTGCTGCGCAGATAACGAATCCGGATAAAACGGTAATACATATCGATGTAGAATAGGATTACAATTTTTTCAAAAAAGGTATTGCAATCCGAAAAAATCTGTTGTATAGTAATGAACCATAGAGGAGCGATCCTCGCAAGTGAATATTTTTCAATGCGAAACGAAGGCGTTTACACTAGGGAGTGTAGCGCCTTTTTTGTTGTGTCGGTGAAGTCGCAGGAAGCATGAAAAATAGGGAAAATAAGGAGGAAACGAAGATGAGTGAAGTATTAAATGTGGAAGAAATCTTTGGCAGTAAGGTATTCACTCTGGGTAAAATGAGGGAAAGATTACCCAAGAGCGTCTACAAGGAAGTGAAGAAGATCATTGATCACGGCGGAGAGCTGTCTCTGGCAACCGCTGATGTTGTAGCAAAGGCAATGAAGGATTGGGCCATCGAGAACGGCGCGACCCATTATACTCACTGGTTCCAGCCTCTGACCGGTATTACGGCCGAGAAGCACGACGCATTCGTAACCCATCCCGATGAGAACGGCAAGATGATCATGGAGTTCTCCGGTAAGGAACTGATCAAGGGCGAGCCTGATGCATCTTCCTTCCCCTCCGGCGGACTGAGAGCTACCTTCGAGGCAAGAGGCTATACCGCATGGGATATCACTTCTCCCGCATTCCTGAAAGAGGATGCAACCGGCGTGATCCTCTGCATTCCCACTGCTTTCTGCTCTTACAAGGGTGAGGCACTGGATAAGAAGACACCGCTTCTTCGTTCCATGGAAGCTGTCAGCACACAGGCACTGCGTATCGTAAGACTGTTCGGCAACACGGAAGCTACCAAGGTTGTGGCAAGTGTAGGACCGGAGCAGGAATATTTCCTGGTAGACAGGGATAAATACTTAAAGCGTGAAGACCTGATCTTCGCCGGACGTACCCTGTTCGGTGCACCCGCACCCAAGGGACAGGAACTGGAGGATCATTACTTCGGTACCATCCGCGAGAGAATCGGTTCCTTCATGAAGGATCTGAACATTGAACTGTGGAAGCTGGGCGTGACCGCCAAGACACAGCATAACGAAGTGGCTCCCGCACAGCACGAACTGGCTCCCATTTATGAGACTGCCAACATTGCTGTAGACCATAACCAGCTGGTGATGGAGACCATGAAGAAAGTAGCCGGCCGTCATGGAATGACCTGCCTGCTGCATGAGAAGCCTTTCGCCGGAGTGAATGGTTCCGGTAAACATAATAACTGGTCCCTGGGAACCGACAACGGTGTGAACCTTCTGGATCCCGGCGACACTCCTAACGAGAACATCCAGTTCCTGTTAGTACTGGCATGCATCCTGAAAGCCGTAGATACCCATGCAGATCTGCTTCGTCAGAGTGCCTCCGATGTCGGCAACGATCACAGACTGGGAGCCAATGAGGCACCCCCTGCCATCATTTCCGTATTCCTGGGTGAACAGCTGGAGGATGTGGTAAAGCAGCTGGTAGAGACCGGTGATGCTACCCATTCCATCCAGGGCGGCAAGCTGCTGACCGGCGTATCCACTCTGCCGGATCTGGATAAGGATGCCACCGACCGTAACAGAACTTCACCGTTTGCTTTCACCGGCAACAAGTTTGAGTTCCGTATGGTAGGTAGTGCAGACTCCATCGCCAGCCCCAACACCACTCTGAACGCTATCGTTGCAGAAGCTTTCTGCGAGGCAGCAGACATTCTGGAGAAGGCAGACGACTTCGATATTGCGGTACATGACCTGATCAAGAAGTACCTGACTGAGCATCAGAGAATTATCTTCAACGGCAACGGCTATTCCGAGGAATGGGTAGAAGAGGCAGCCAGAAGAGGACTTCCCAACATCAAGTCCATGGTAGAAGCTTCCGAGACTCTGACCACCGAGAAGTCCATCAAGCTGTTTGAAAAGTTTGGTATCTTCACCGAGGCAGAATTGAGATCCCGTGAGGAGGTTCTGTATGAAACCTACTCCAAGACCATTAACATTGAAGCACTGACCATGGTAGACATGGCGAAGAAGCAGTACATTCCCGCAGTTATGGAGTATACCAGGACGCTGGCAGATACCGTACTGGCTGTTAAGAGCGCAGGCGCGGATGCAACCGTACAGACCATGGTACTGAAGAGCATTTCCGAGAAGCTGGCAGAGGCACAGTCTGCAGAGACTACTCTGGAGGATAAGCTGGCAGAGGCAGCAGCCATCGAAGATCCCAAGAAGCTTGCTTTCTTCTATAAAGATGTGGTACATACCACAATGGATGACCTGAGAACTCCTGTGGATGAACTGGAGATGATGGTCGATAAGAAGGTATGGCCGGTACCTACCTATGGCGATCTGATCTTTGAAGTATAAACAGCATTGCAAATACCATAATACATTTCTCTCATTGTGTTGAATAGGACGGGGCTTACCGCGAAAGCGGCAGGCCTCGTTTTGTTATATATTCATCTTTTTCTCGTCGTTGCGATGTCGAAAATCCTGTGTTATGATAACTATATGATGAAAAATAAGAAACTTTGGGAAATTATTTGCATTCTTGCAATCATTGCATATACGTTAAAAAATTTATTTATCGGTGCAGACACGGACGAAGGTTATGGCATTATGGTGGGGTATCGTCTTGCCATGGGAGACAGGCTGTTGTTGGAAATGTGGGAGCCGCACCAGACTTCCGCTGTTTTTACGGCCGTTTTTATCAGGCTGTATCTGCTGCTTACCGGAGGGGTGAATTATCTGAACCTGTTTTTGCGGATCGTATTTTTCCCGATTCAGGCAGGAGTCAGTATCTTCTTATATAAGACGATCCGTAAGACCGTGCCGCAGATCGATGAGACCGTGGCTGCACTGATGGGACTTCTTTATTATATGACTACTCCCAAATCCATTTTTATTCCGGAGTATTCGAATCTGCATAACTGGTTCTTTACGCTTATGGCGCTGTGTCTGCTGCGTTACTTCGGCAGCAAAGATTCCGGTGGCAGAACGGTGGCAGGACGGCTGCGGTATCTGGTACTGGCGGGAATTTTCATGACCTGTGATGTGCTGGCTTATCCAAGTATGGTACTGGTGTTTGTGTGCTGTCTGGCATTTCTGCTGGTGCGCAGTTCAGAGAAAAAATGGAAAGAACTCTGTGCTTATGTACTGCCCTGTGTGGCAGGTGCGGCGGTAATGTTTACCTATCTTCTGAGTTATATGACACCGCAGAAAATGTTGCAGATGGCAGGGGAAATTCTGGGGGAGGGTTCCCACCAGATCACTATGGCAGAAAAGCTGGCGGGCTGGGGCAAAAGTCTGGGAGAGATCCTGCTGATCCTTCTGGGGACATTTCTTCTGGCGGAGGGAATCCGTCTGCTCACAGAGAAACTCTGCAGGAAAACACTCCCGAAACTGCTGCGGATACCGGGAATGCTGTTTTTGATACTGGTATTTCTGATTCAGGCCGGGATCTGGCTGTTCAGCCCGTACAATGCGATCTACCCGCAGCTTCCACTGGCATCTCTGGTTTTGGCGGGAGGTTATGTGTATCTGCGAAAGGATAAAACGGAAAATCTGTTTTTTGAGCTGATAGTACTGGCGTTTGTGAACTATTTGGCAGTATTGTTGTTGTCAAACTGGGAACCGGCTTTTCTGAATACTTATCTGATTCTGGGTGCGGAAGCCGGACTGATATGTCTGGGCTGTTGGTGGCAGAAGGAAAATGCGTGGGGGCAGAAAGCCCTTCAGATCCTGTGCCTGTGTCTGGCACTGGGGAACGCGTTTTCCTATACTTATCTGATCCTGGGGTCGCAGGAATACCACGCATCCGTGCTCCGCAATGTGCGCGGCATGAACCGGGTAGGGCTGCGGGCCGGGATTCTCACGGACTATATGACCGCATACCGCTACCGCAGCAACAGTGAAGTGTGGCCCGAGGCAGTGCCGGACGGCAGTACGGTGCTTTATGTGGGACCATCCCAGTTCTATTGCATGCTGGGGGAACATACCCAGGCGTCACCGGATACGATCTGTTCCATGGTCTATGATGAGAGGCTGTTGGACTACTGGGAGACCAATCCCGACAGATACCCGGACGTGGTGGTATTTGAAAGCTGCTACGGAGATATTGCCCTAGAGGGGGAAGACAGCTTTATCTGGAACTGGCTGATGCAGGAATTTCAGCCCGCCGAAAGGAAGGATTACCCCTATATCACGGTGTTTACGAGATGATTTTACAGGAATTGTTTAAATTTTATATACTTTTTTAAAATTTTTTCAAATTAGGTATTGCAAAATGGAAACAAATAGTGTATACTTCATCAAGTAAACGACATAGGGCTATCGCCAAACGGTAAGGCAACGGACTCTGACTCCGTCATTTCAAGGTTCGAATCCTTGTAGCCCTGCGAATGAGAACCTCAACAGAGAGATTTGCTGAGGTTTTTTGTTGTCCGGAAAATAATTATATCATTTTACAAGATTTTACAAGAAAAAGTCTGCGGAAGCGGAAGAAACGGAAAAAGGGGAGAAAACACATGAACAACATAAAAGTACAGACTAAAATGATCATCGTAATACTGGCAACGATGGCTGCATTGCTGCTGTGTACTATTTTTTCAGCACAAAGCATGAAAGAACTGCAGTCCCGGGCATTGGACACCATGGAGACCGATGAACGGGATTCTTATGATGAGCAGATCAAACAGCAGGTAGACAATGTAATCTCACTTTGCCAGACTATCTACGACCAGTACCAGGCGGGTGTGTATACAGAAGCTGAGGCAAAGAAACTTGCGGCAGATGAGATTCGTCAGCTTCGTTACGGTGATTCCGGATATTTCTGGGTAGATCAGTATGACGGAACCAATGTGGTATTGCTCGGAAACGCAACAGAAGGTACGAACCGTATGGGGACTAAGGATGCCAATGGGTATCAGATGGTAAAAGAAATCATCCGTGTGGGTCAGGAGCCGGACGGCGGTTATGTGGATTATGTATTCCCGAAGGAGGGAGAGACAGAATCTTCACCCAAGCGTTCCTACAGCAAAGCATTTGAACCGTTCCAGTGGGTCATCGGCACAGGCAATTACACCGACTACATTGATGACAAGATTGGTACGGTAAGCGATGACTTTTCCGGTTACGTGACAGGAAGACTGGCCATGTTCATTGCATCAACCGTTATAGAAGGTGCAATTGTGATTGTTCTTCTGATCATTATCATTATCAGTATTGTCCAGCCGCTTAAAAAATGCATGGCAGCCATCGGTGTGATGGAGCAGGGAGATTTTTCAAAGCCCATGGGAGATAAGCTTTTAAAACGCCGGGATGATTTCGGGAAGCTGGCATCTTCTCTGGAATCCATGCGAACAGAGATGGGTGGACTGATCGGTGAAGTCAAGGAGCAAGCTACCGAGATCAACGATATGGTACAGAACATTGATAACAGTATTCAGGCATTGGACGAGCAGATCGAGGATGTGTCCGCTACCACGGAGGAACTGGCAGCAGGAATGGAAGAGACTGCTGCATCTTCCGAAGAAATCAACGCTATGTCCCACGAAATCGAGAGCGCAGCAAAAAATATTGCAACACGTTCGCAGGATGGTGCCACTGAAGCGGATGTAATTCGTGAACGTGCGGTAGGAATTAAGAAGGATATTACACAGAATGACCAGCACACCAAGGCTATTCATGCAGAAATCAACGAGGGACTGACCAAAGCATTGGAGGACATTAAGGTGGTTAACCAGATCGGTGTTCTGGCAGAATCCATTATGCAGATCACGGGGCAGACGAATCTGCTGGCACTGAATGCATCTATTGAGGCGGCACGTGCGGGAGAGGCTGGTAAGGGCTTTGCTGTGGTGGCAGAGGAGATCCGTGTATTGGCGGAGCAGTCAAAGGCAACTGTTGTGCATATTCAGGATGTAACCAAGAATGTGATGGATGCTGTCAACAATCTGGCAGAAGGAGCGCAGAAGCTTCTGGGATTCGTTGGAACGGATGTGGTAGACAGTTTCGCAGCATTTTCCGATATGGCGGACTCTTACAGCAATGATGCGGGACAGATCGACGGACTGGTAACCGATTTCTCTGCATCTTCGGAAGAACTGCTGGCATCTATCAGCGGTGTTATGGAGGCAATCAACGAAGTCAGCAAAGCGGCTGCCGAAGGAGCATCCGGGACTACGGATATTGCAGATAAGACAGGCGTAGTTGTAGAAAAAGCCAATGAAATTAAGGAAAAAGCAGAGGCGGCACGGATTGCTGCGGACAAACTCCAGCAGAATGTGGAACATTTTATTGTGTAGAGAACTCTGTGAAGGGCAAAACAATATATGAAAGATTTACGGGTATGGGCAGATTATTTTTGGATCTGCCCATATTTTATCAGTATTCATTTTATCGTAAGAAATATCCGAACATATTTTCGATTTCTTCTGTACTTTTAAAAAAAATTCTGCTATAATCTGTGCGTAACGTGAAAATACTATCCATAACTATTTGGTGCGATGTAACGTTGCCGGATAGTTATGGATAATTATTCCAACGATAGATTTGCACGGAGAGGCATCATGAATCATCCTAACGAACCCTCACAATTCAAATTACATTCCGAATATCAGCCCACCGGCGATCAGCCCCAGGCCATTGCGGAGCTGGTGGAAGGCTTCCGGCAGGGCAATCAGTTCGAGACGCTGCTGGGTGTTACCGGTTCCGGTAAGACTTTTACCATGGCCAATGTAATCCAGGCGCTGAACAAGCCGACGCTGATCATTGCCCATAATAAGACACTGGCGGGACAGCTGTACGGGGAGATGAAGGAATTTTTCCCGGAGAATGCGGTGGAATATTTTGTTTCCTATTACGATTATTACCAGCCTGAGGCTTATGTACCGTCTTCGGATACTTATATTGCCAAGGATTCCTCCATCAATGATGAGATCGACAAGCTGCGGCTGTCAGCAACTGCCTCTCTGGCGGAACGCAGGGATGTGGTGGTAGTAGCCAGCGTCTCCTGCATTTATGGATTGGGAAGCCCTGACGAATATCAGGATCTGATCGTATCCCTGCGGCCCGGCATGGTGAAGGACCGGGACGAGGTACTACGGGAGCTGATCGACATTCAATACAACCGTAACGATATGGACATTCAGCGTGCCACCTTCCGGGTCAGAGGAGACGTGGTGGAAGTATACCCGGCGCAGGGCGGAGACTATCTGATCCGGATAGAGTTCTTCGGGGATGAGATCGACCGGATCGCAGAGGTGGAGCCTCTTACGGGGAAAATTCATGCAGAGCTGAATCATGTGGCGATCTTCCCGGCATCCCACTATGTGGTATCCCAGGAGAAGATTAAGGCTGCCTGTGATAATATCGAAGATGAGATGAAGGAGCGGGTACAGTTTTTCAAGGGCGAAGACAAGCTGATTGAGGCCCAGCGTATTGCGGAGCGGACGAATTTCGACATTGAAATGTTGAGAGAGACCGGTTTCTGCTCCGGTATCGAGAACTATTCCAGACATCTGAACGGACTTCCCGCAGGAGCACCGCCCATGACGCTGCTGGATTTCTTCCCGGATGATTTTCTGATCATCGTGGACGAGTCCCATATGACGATTCCCCAGATCCGCGGCATGTATGCCGGAGACCGTTCGAGAAAACAGACACTGGTAGACTACGGTTTCCGTCTGCCCTCTGCACTGGACAACCGGCCCCTGAATTTTGAAGAATTTGAAGCTCATATTGATCAGATGATGTTCGTATCCGCCACTCCTTCCGACTATGAGAAAGAGCATGAACTGCTGCGGACAGAGCAGATCATCCGTCCTACTGGTCTGCTGGATCCGGAAGTACAGGTGCGTCCGGTAGAGGGACAGATCGACGATCTGATCGGGGAGGTCAACAAGGAGATCGCACAGCATCATAAGGTACTGATCACCACGCTGACCAAGCGTATGGCGGAAGATCTTACGGATTATATGAAGGAAGTCGGCATCCGGGTAAAATACCTGCATTCCGATATTGATACGCTGGAACGTGCCCAGATCATCCGGGACATGCGGCTGGATGTGTTCGATGTACTGGTCGGTATCAACCTGTTGCGAGAGGGACTGGATATCCCGGAGATCACACTGGTAGCGATTCTGGATGCGGACAAGGAAGGGTTCCTGCGTAGTGCGACCTCACTGATCCAGACCATCGGCCGTGCAGCCCGTAATGCAGAAGGCCACGTCATCATGTATGCGGACACCGTTACGGATTCCATGCGGGAAGCACTGGATGAGACCAACAGACGTCGCGAGATCCAGATGAAGTATAATGAAGAGCATGGCATCACGCCCCAGACGATCAAAAAGGCAGTGCGTGATCTTATCAGTATCTCCAGGGTGATTGCCAAGGAGGAAGTACGCTTCGAGAAGGATCCGGAATCCATGACAAAGAAGGAACTGGAAAAGCTGATCGGCGAGATCCAGAAGAAGATGCAGAAGGCAGCCGCAGATCTGAACTTTGAGGCGGCCGCAGAACTGCGTGACAAGATGATAGAACTGAAAAAACAGTTAAATGATATGGAATAACGATAAGAAAGGCAAGACAATGGAAGAAGCAAAGAAGATGCGTCCCCGGGAGTATATCAAGATCCGGGGCGCCAATGAACATAACCTGAAAAATATCAATGTGGACATTCCCAGAAATGAACTGGTGGTACTGACCGGTATGTCCGGATCCGGTAAATCCTCTCTGGCATTCGATACGATCTATGCGGAGGGACAGAGACGCTACATGGAATCCCTGTCCTCCTATGCAAGACAGTTCCTGGGACAGATGGAGAAGCCCAATGTGGAAAGCATCGAGGGCCTGTCCCCTGCCATCTCCATTGACCAGAAATCCACCAACCGCAATCCCCGCTCCACTGTCGGCACAGTAACGGAAATCTATGACTATTTCCGCCTGTTGTATGCCAGAATCGGCATCCCTCATTGCCCGAAGTGTGGCAGGGAGATCGCCAAACAGACCGTGGATCAGATGGTGGATCAGATCATGAGCATGGGAGAAGGCACGAAGATCCAGCTGCTGGCCCCCGTGGTCAGAGGCCGTAAGGGAGAACATGTGAAAGTGCTGGAACGGGCCAAGAGAAGCGGTTATGTCCGGGTCCGGATCGACGGCAGCATGTACGAACTGACGGAAGAGATCAAACTGGATAAAAATATCAAGCACAACATCGACATCGTGGTAGACCGTCTGGTGGTAAAGGACGGCATCCAGCGTCGGCTGACAGATTCCATTGAAAATGTGCTGGAACTGGCAGAAGGTCTGCTGGTGGTGGATGTGATCGGCGGCGAGCCGGTGACCTTCAGCCAGAGCTTTTCCTGCCCGGATTGTGGCATCAGCGTCAGCGAAGTGGAGCCGAGAAGCTTTTCCTTCAACAATCCCTTCGGTGCCTGTCCCGTATGTTTCGGCCTGGGATACAAGATGGAATTTGACGAGGATCTGATGATTCCGGATAAGAGACTCAGCATTAATGAAGGGGCCATCACGGTGATGGGCTGGCAGTCCTGTGCGGACAAATCCAGCTTTACCAATGCCATTCTGCGGGCACTGGCGAAAGAATATCATTTTGATCTGGATACGCCTTTCGAGGATTATCCTCAGAAGATCCACGATATCCTGATCCACGGCACGAACGGTAAAGAAGTCATGGTGCATTATACCGGCCAGCGTGGCAGCGGCGTGTATCCCGTAGCCTTCGAAGGACTGATCAAAAATGTGGAGCGCCGCTATCGTGAGACGGGTTCCGAGAGCAGCAAGCAGGAATACGAGACCTTCATGCGCATCACACCCTGTAAGGAATGTAAGGGCATGCGCCTGAAAAAAGAATCTCTGGCGGTTACCGTGTGTGACAAGAATATCTATGAGATCACTTCCATGTCCATCCGCAATCTGCAGAAATTTCTGGATACCATGACGCTGACGAAACAGCAGCAGTTCATCGGCGAACGTGTGTTGAAAGAGATCCGTGCCAGAGTGGGATTTCTGGTGGATGTAGGACTGGAATATTTGTCTTTGGCCAGAGCGACGGCGACCCTGTCCGGCGGCGAAGCCCAGCGTATCCGTCTGGCGACCCAGATCGGTTCCGGTCTGGTGGGCGTGTGTTATATTCTGGACGAACCCAGCATCGGCCTGCACCAGAGAGATAACGATAAGCTGTTAAATACTTTGAAAAATCTGCGGGATCTGGGCAACACACTGGTAGTGGTAGAGCATGATGAGGACACCATGCTGGCGGCGGATTATATCGTGGATATCGGACCGGGAGCCGGTTCCCACGGCGGTGAGGTTATTGCCTGCGGTACCGCGGAAGAGATCATGCAGATTCCGGAATCCATCACAGGACAGTACCTCAGCGGGAAAAAGAGGATTCCCGTACCGGAGACCAGACGTACCCCGGCCGGCTGGATCAAGGTGCTGGGAGCCCAGGAAAACAACCTGAAAAATGTGGATGTGGAGATTCCTCTGGGCGTGATGACCTGCGTCACCGGCGTCTCCGGTTCGGGCAAAAGTTCCCTGGTGAATGAGATTCTCTACAAGCATCTGGCAAGAGAACTGAACCGTGCCCGCTGCATCCCCGGCAGACACAAGGGAATCGAAGGCGTGGAACAACTGGATAAGGTCATCAATATTGACCAGTCCCCCATCGGCCGTACCCCCAGATCCAACCCGGCGACCTATACCGGCGTCTTTGACCTGATCCGGGATCTGTTCGCTTCTACGGCGGATGCCAAGGCCAAGGGCTACAGCAAGGGCCGTTTCAGCTTTAATGTCAAGGGCGGAAGATGTGAGGCCTGCGGTGGCGACGGTATCATCAAGATCGAGATGCATTTTCTGCCGGATGTCTATGTCCCCTGCGAAGTCTGTGGCGGCAAGCGATACAACCGTGAGACACTGGAGGTAAAATACAAGGGCAAGAGTATTTTTGACGTGCTGGACATGACGGTGGAAGAGGCACTTCCCTTCTTTGAAAATGTACCGTATATCCGCAGGAAGATCGAGACCCTGTATGATGTGGGACTTTCCTATGTAAAGCTGGGGCAGCCCTCCACGACCCTGTCCGGCGGAGAGGCCCAGCGTATCAAGCTGGCCACTGAACTTTCCAGAAGAAGTACCGGCAAGACCATCTATATTCTGGATGAGCCGACTACGGGGCTGCATTTTGAGGATGTTCACAAGCTGGTGGAGATCCTGCACCGGCTGGCGGACGGCGGCAACACGGTCGTTGTCATCGAACACAATCTGGATGTGATCAAGACGGCGGATTATATCATCGACATGGGACCGGAAGGCGGAGACCGCGGAGGCACAGTGATCGCCAGGGGGACACCGGAAGAAATCGTGAAGGTGAAAAAGTCCTATACAGGATACTATGTGAAAAAGATGCTGGAGAAGGATAAGGCACTGCGCCTTTCGGAAGAGTTATAGAAAAATTAAGAAATACCCCCTATGAAAATGGAAAAAATTCAGTTATAATATAATGTATATGACTAAAATAGCGTGTAGAGTCAAGACTTATAGATAGATACCATCGGAAAGGGGTAATTGAAAGATGCAGTGCACAGATATCGGAATTGATTTAGGTACCGCCAGCATTCTGGTATACATCAGAGGAAAGGGCGTCGTATTAAAGGAGCCCTCTGTTGTAGCTTTTGATAGAGATACGAATAAGATTAAAGCCATCGGTGAGGATGCAAGACTGATGCTGGGAAGAACACCCGGCAACATTGTAGCCGTAAGACCGTTACGTCAGGGGGTTATTTCCGACTATACCGTTACCGAGAAAATGATGAAATACTTTATCCAGAAGGCTCTGGGTAAGAGAACCTTTCGCAAGCCCCGCATCGCAGTCTGCGTTCCCAGCGGTGTTACGGAAGTAGAGAAGAAAGCAGTAGAAGATGCTACTTATCAGGCAGGCGCCAGAGAGGTATCCATTATCGAGGAGCCTATCGCGGCTGCTATCGGTGCGGGAATCGATATTTCCAAGCCCTGCGGTAATATGATTGTAGATATCGGTGGTGGTACTTCCGATATTGCGGTGATCTCGCTGGGAGGTACCGTAGTCAGCGCTTCCATCAAGATCGCCGGTGACGATTTTGATGAAGCCATCGTTCGTTATATGCGTAAGAAGCACAATCTGCTCATCGGTGAGAGAACCGCAGAAGATCTGAAGATCAAGATCGGTTCCTGCTACAAGAGAGCAGAAGTGGATTATATGGATGTCAGAGGACGTAACCTCGTGACCGGTCTGCCCAAGACCGTCAAGGTATCTTCCGAGGAGACGGAGGAAGCACTGCGTGAGACCACGGCACAGATCGTGGAGACCATCCACAGCGTACTGGAGAAGACCCCGCCCGAACTGGCAGCCGATATTGCGGACAGAGGAATCGTACTGACCGGTGGCGGAAGCCTGTTACGTGGTCTGGAAGATCTGGTCTCCGCGAAGACGGGAATCAATACCATGACGGCCGAGGATCCCATGACAGCAGTAGCTGTCGGAACCGGCAAATATGTAGAGTTTCTGGCAGGATACAGAGAATAAATCAGAATAAGAACAAGGCAGGATGCCGGACATTTGTCGAAGGATCGAAAGTCACAAATGGAGGATACGAATGGTTAAAGGTTTATATACCGCATACACCGGTATGGTAAATGAACAGAACAGAATGGACATCATGACCAACAATCTGGCCAATGCGTCCACCGTCGGATATAAAAAGGAAGGCTCTACCAGCCAGTCCTTTAATGATGTGCTGACGGTCAAGATTAAGGATCAGTCGGTAGGCATGCGCAATGCCCAGAAGATCGGTATCAAGAACCCCGGAGTGAAGATCGGAGAGAACTACACGGATTATTCCCAGGGATCTTTCAGAATTACCGATAATACCTACGACCTGGCACTTTCCGGAGACGGCTTCTTCGCCATTGAATTTACCAACAAGGCAGGAGAGACGGATACCAAATACACCCGTGCCGGACAGTTTACCCTGAACAAAGACGGCTATCTGGTAACAGAAGAAGGGGACTATGTTCTGGATACCCAGAACAGAAGGATCCGTCTGAATACGCTGATTGATTCCCAGATCACCGAAGATGGTACCATCTATCAGAACAATCGGGCGGTAGCGAGGATCCAGGTAACGGATTTCGCAGATTATAACTATCTGGAAAAATACGGCGAGACCTATTACCAGCCGATTGAGGGCGCCAGGACGATTGCAGCCAATGCACAGGTGAAGTCCGGTTATCTGGAAATGGCCAATGTACAGATCGTATCGGAGATGGTCAATCTGATTTCCATTACCAGAGCCTATGAATCCAATCAGAAGGTGATCCAGACTATTGACGGATCTCTGGATGTGGCAGTGAACCAGATCGGTAAGTTACAGTAATAGAAACGGCCGGAACAGCCGATAAATAATATAACTTTATTTTCAGGATGAAAATCAGGTCACGGATGACGTAAGAGACAGCGTGAGAGGAGACTACATATGGTCAGAAGCTTATGGACAGCAGCGACCGGTATGATCGCACAACAGACAAATGTGGATACGATTGCCAACAATCTGGCAAACGTAAATACTACAGGTTACAAGACAGAGGTCAATGAATTCAAGAGCCTGTTATATCAGAATATCCAGACGAAGACGACTTCTGCAAACGGAGGCACCAAGCCCAGCAGTGCACAGGTAGGACTGGGTGTAAGAAACGCATCCATCAGTTCCGTGTTCAGAGAGGGAAGCCTGATAGCATCCGACAGTGATACCGCATTTGCTATTGATGGTAAAGGCTTCTTTGCAGTGCGTGGTGCAGACGGCAATACTTACTACACCAGAAATGGTAATCTGAAATTTACACTGGCGTCAAACGGTGGCAATATGCTGGCAAATTCAGACGGACTTCCGGTATTGGATACGCAGGGCAGAGCCATTGTTCTGAACAGCAATTATGTGATAAGCAATATTACCGTAAACAAAGACGGAAGCCTGCTCTATCCCAATGCGCAGAATGTTCCGCAGCCGATCGGCGTTACCATCGGTGTATTCCAGTTCAACAATCCGAACGGACTGGAGCGCCTGGCAGACAGCCTGTATCAGCAGACCGCAGCCAGCGGACAGGCTATCAACGAAGCTACTAACAATGCGGTGGAAAAGAGCAGCGTCATCCAGGGATATCTGGAGAGCTCCAACGTGCAGGTAGTAGATGAGATGGTCAACATGATCGTGGCACAGCGCGCCTACGAACTCAACTCCAAAGCCATCACAGCATCCGATGAGATGCTGCAGCAGGCGAACAACCTGCGTAGGTAATGAGAAGGGTCAGGGCGTAAGCTGGTGATTCGACTGCTGGCAGGCGAAATCACCAGATTGCGGCATGACAGGGCGAATGCCCGACATCCCTGCAAGCTCGTCTTGCAGGGATGCCCGTCGCATTACCGTGGAATTTAGAAAGGATAAATTTATGGATATCTCTTCATTATACGGCAGTTCCGCTCTGGACAGTACCGCCTATACCAATGCGGCGAACCAGACGGCTTCCAAATTACAGGACAAATTAAACAGCGCAGATTACGCCAAGGCAACAGACGATGACCTTATGGATGCCTGCAAGCAGTTTGAGGCTTATTTTGTGGAGCAGATGTTCAAGGAAATGATGAAGACCATTCCGGAGAGCGACAGCACTTCTTCTTCGAACTCCCAGCTTATGGACTATTACAAGGATGAGATGGTACAGCAGATTGCATCGGACTCCACGGAACAGAACAGCCTGGGACTGGCGCAGATGCTCTATGAACAGATGAAACGGAATTATAATCTTGAGTAATTACTTCGGGCTGCCCTTCCCGGCAGCCCATCTTTTTATCTTTCGCCGCAGCCGCGGTGATCTCTTCCGATTCGGAGAGACCGGCCCTGATACTAACAGAACAGATAACGGATATCATGAGGAATAAGAATGGAGACAATTACAGGCTTTGTAGATCATATTGTGTTTCAAAACAGTGAAAATGGATATACGGTAATGATATTGTCCACCGAAGGAGAAGAGATGACCTGTGTCGGTATGTGCAAAGGTCTGACACAGGGCGAAAACATTTCCGCGGAAGGGGAATACATAGAACATCCGGTATATGGCCGCCAGTTCAAGATCCGGACCTATGAAACGGTGACACCCACAGACCGCGTGGGAATGGAACGTTATCTGGGATCCGGGGCTATCCGGGGTGTCGGAGAGGCATTGGCTGCCAGAATCGTGAAGAAATTTGGGGACGATACCTTCCGGATCATCGAGGAAGAACCGGAGCGTCTGGCGGAAATCAAGGGGATCAGCGAGCGGAAAGCACAGGAGATTGCCATTCAGATGGAAGAAAAAAAGGATCTTCGGGAAGCGTTGGTCTATTTGCAGCAATATGGAATCAGTAATACTCTGGCTGTAAAAATATATAATACCTACGGAATGGAAATGTACAGCGTCATGCGGGAGAATCCCTATCGTCTGGCGGAGGACGTCAGTGGTGTGGGATTCCGCATTGCCGATGAAATTGCGGGAAAGATCGGAATTCATACAGACTCCGACTACCGGATCCGCAGTGGTATCCTGTATACGCTGCTGCAGGCGGTAGGAGAAGGACACTGCTATCTGCCGTTGGAACTTTTACTGCACAGGGCATCAGAACTGCTGGGAGTATTCGAAGAGAATATCCGGCCGCAGGTGGATAACCTGATCATGGACCGGAAGCTGGTGGCAAAAGGAGAAGCAATTTTTACCTCTTCTTATTATTACGCGGAACTGAACTGCGCCAATATGCTTCGCGGTCTGAACATTCCCATGGTGGAAGCGGAGAATCTGCCTTCACAGGATACGGCGGTCCGCAAACGGCTGGAACGCATGGCGGAAAACCTGTCCATGGAACTGGATGAACTGCAGCTGAAGGCGGTGGAGGAAAGTATTAAAAACGGTCTTTTTATTCTGTCCGGAGGTCCGGGCACCGGTAAGACGACGACTATCAATATGATCATCCGCTTCTTTGAATCGGAAGGCATGGATATATTTCTGGCGGCTCCCACGGGCCGGGCTGCCAAGAGAATGACAGAAGCTACCGGATTCGAAGCCAGAACCATTCACAGACTGCTGGAACTCAACAGTGCACTGTCGGAAGACGATGCCAGAAAGGCCAATTTCGAGCGCAATCAGGAGAATCCCCTGGAGGCAGACGTAGTCATTATTGATGAAATGTCCATGGTGGACATTCAACTGTTCCAGGCACTGCTGAAAGCAATCCTTCCGGGGACCCGTCTGATCCTGGTGGGAGATGTGGACCAGCTTCCCAGCGTGGGACCGGGACAGGTGCTGCGGGATCTTATGAACAGTAAGGCATTTCCCATGGTCACACTGGAGAAGATTTTCCGTCAGGCCGGACAAAGTGACATCGTTGTCAATGCACATCGCATCAACCGGGGAGAACAGATCGCATTAGACAATAAATCCAAAGATTTCTTTTTACTGGAAAGAAATGACGTTAATGTCATATATAAACATATGATCCAGTTGATTCAGGATATGCTGCCGAAATATGTGGGAGCCACATCTTTTGATATTCAGGTACTGACACCGATGCGTAAAGGGAGTCTGGGCTGCGAGACACTGAATGAGATATTGCAGCGCTATCTGAACCCTGCGGATCCACACAAGAAGGAACACACCTATGGCAACACTGTTTTCCGGGAGGGTGACAAGGTCATGCAGATCAGGAACAACTACCAGATCGAATGGGAGATCGTCGGAAGATATAACATTCCCATCGACAAGGGCATGGGAGTCTTCAACGGAGACATGGGCAGAATCCGGGAGATCAACGAGACGATGTCCACATTGCTGGTGGAGTTCGACGATGGAAGGCGGGTCAATTATCCGTTTTCGGCGCTGGAGGAACTGGAGCTTTCCTATGCTATTACGATCCATAAGTCTCAGGGAAGCGAATACCCTGCCGTGATCCTGCCGCTGCTGGGCGGTCCCAGAATGCTGTTTAACCGCAACCTTCTGTATACGGGAATCACGAGAGCCAGAAGCTGTGTTACAATCCTGGGAAGCAGTGAAACTGTACGGAATATGATTGAAAATGTCAGTGAGAACCGCAGATATACAGCCCTGGAACAGAGAATCCGGGAGATCTGCTGTCTGTCGGAAGATGAGACACTATAGATATTGTAAACAGAAACAGGAGCCGGAAATTGCAGAAAAAGATCAGAAAAATCATAAGCAGAACAAAAGAAACGGTGATGCAGCTGCTTTTCCCCCGAAGATGCCCGGTGTGTGACGGGATCGTACGACCTTACGGTAAAAAGATCTGCCCGGAATGTCTGCCGAAATTAAAAGTGGCAGCGGCACCCTGGTGCATGCGGTGCGGAAAGAAACTGTCGGGAGAACGGGAATTCTGCAACGACTGTAAGCGGAGGGAACACCGGTATGACAGAGCCAGAACGCTTTACGAATATGGTTGTGCCGCCCCGTCAATCTACCGGTTCAAATATGGTGGAAGACAGGAATACGGGGAATTTTTTGGGGAAGAAATGGGGAGATATCTGGGAGACTTTATCCGGGGAGTGCACCCGGATGTCATAGTGCCGGTACCGCTGCATCTGCGCAGACAGAGGGGCAGAGGATATAACCAGGCGGCCTGTCTTGCAAAAGCCCTGGGGAGAAGCCTGCATCTGCCGGTGGAAGAAAAACTGGTGAAAAGGGTGAAAAACACCGTGCCCATGAAGCGCTTAAATCCCGCAGAACGGCAAAATAATTTGAAAAAGGCTTTTATTATAGGCCGAAATGATGTAAAATTATATGACCGGATTATTCTGGTAGATGATATTTATACGACAGGTACGACCCTGGATGAGATCGCAGCACTGTTAAAAGCACACGGAGTGTCAGAAGTGTATTGCGTTACTCTGGCCTGTGGGTCCGGATTATGATCAGAAAGGTGTGGGATACTAATGAATATAAGAAATTGCAGAATGTGCGGACGTATTTTTAACTATGTGGCAGGCCCGATCCTGTGCCCCCACTGCCGTGAGACGATGGAAGCCAAGTTCCAGGAGGTAAAGGAATACATTCGTGAGAACCCCGGTGTGGGCATTCAGGAGGTATCGGAGAACTGTGACGTAGATCCGTCCCAGATCCGGCAGTGGCTGAGAGAAGAGAGACTGGAGCTGACCGAAGGATCCAGTATCCTGTTAAGCTGCGAGAAATGTGGTGCACCGATCCGCAGCGGAAGATTCTGCGAAAAGTGCAAATACGATATGTCTATGGATCTGCAGAGCGTACTGCCCAAGAAACAGGTTCTGCCCCAGCAGAACAACAGAACGTCCAAAGACGGAGAAAGAATGCGTTTCCTGTAAGTATCTGCAAGCGGAGGAATTATGCTGAACGAAGAAAAAGTCATACTGATGACACAAATGGCATCTTATGAAGAGAATGAAGGGAAGAAGAATATGGCCATCGGCCGATACTTCCGCAGCGATTATATTACAATACAGGTACTGAAATCCATCCTGTGTGCAACAATTGCCTATGCGGTCTGCTTTGCCCTGTTTATCTTCTATGATTTCGAGAATTTTATGCAGGATATTTACAAAATGGACCTGATTAACTTCGGAAGAAATGTTCTGCTGTACTATGGAATAACGGTAGTTGTGTACGGAGCGGCGTCCTATCTGATCTGCTCCCTGCGCTACGCGAAGGCCAAAAAGAGCCTGAAATGCTATTATAACAATCTGAAGAAGTTGAATTCCATTTACAATGAGTAAACGGCCTGAACAGATTGACCTGGAGGAAATATGACTGCTTTACTGGAATTAAGAGAAAGTCTGAAGAAGATCTACAGCAGAAACGAAGCGTTTATTCTGCCGGTGATCAAATTTCTGCTCAGTTTTATCGTACTGAGCATCATAAACGGCAAAATGGGGTATATGACAAAGGTGGATAATATGGCCATCGTACTGATCGTATCCCTGATGTGCTCCTTCCTGCCGACCGGATTTATGGTATTTTTTGCAATGGTATTTGTACTGCTCCATATGTATGCACTGTCCATGGAGACAGCGGCGGTGGGACTGGTGGTTTTCCTGCTGTTATATCTGCTGTTTTTGAGATTTACGGCAAAGGAAGCCCTGGTGGTGGTACTGACACCGATCCTGTGCATGATTAAGCTTCCCTGTGTGATGCCTGTGGCAATGGGACTGATCGGAACCCCCGCTTCCTGCGTATCGGTGGGCTGCGGCGTGGTAGTCTACTATCTGATCCAGACAGTGATCACTAATGCACCCACGATCAATTCCATGGGTGCGGAAGAAGCTACCGCGAAGCTTCGGCTTCTGATCGACGGAATGTTAGGCAATAAGGCAATGCTGGTGACCATCGCCGCATTTGCCATCACGGTTATTGTGGTATATCTGATCCGGAGAATGAGCGTGGATCATTCCTGGACTATCGCCATGATCGCCGGAGTCATGATCGAAGTACTGATTCTGCTGGTGGGAGATCTGATGTATGACACCAATCTCTCCATTCTCAGCGTTCTGCTGGGGGCGGTCATTACGGTGATCGTGTGCAAGATCATAGAATTTTTCCGATTCTGTCTGGACTACAGCAGGGCTGAAAAGGTACAGTTTGAAGATGACGAGTATTACTATTATGTAAAGGCCGTGCCGAAGATGACGGTCGCGGCACCGACCAATACGGTGAAAAAGATCAATACACAGCGGCGTCCGGCAGGTCAGCAGACCAGAACCTCCGGACAGGGTAGCAGATCTGCGGGTCAGAGTTCCAGAAGCATGCAAAGCACCGGCAGAACCTCGGAAGGAACGGCCAGAAGCGTAGTGACAGAGCGTACCCCCGCCAGAAACGGAGTTCCGTACGGACAGCAGAATGGTTACCGCGGATATGAGAGATCCGGTGGCAGAAGCGTCACTATCGGCGGTGAGCATACGAACCAGCAGGATGACTCCGATGATTATGAAGAATTATTCTGAAGGGATTAATGGAAAATGCAATTAGGGGATAAGCTGGCAGAATATATAAAAAATTTCAGCAGTTACCGCACAACCATGGATTTCGGCGATGTGGCCGAAATCCTGATCATTGCGGTGCTGCTGTATTATACGTTAGTGTGGATGAAAACGACCCGGGCCTGGGTATTGCTCAAGGGTCTGGTTGTCATCCTCATTTTTTTGCTGCTGGCTTATTTTTTCCGTATGACGACCATCCTGTGGATGGCGCAGAATGTGCTGAGTTTTGCGGTGACAGCCCTTATAGTGGTGCTGCAGCCGGAATTGCGAAAGGCGTTGGAGGAACTGGGCAAGAAGAATATTATCAGTTCGGTATTGCCTTTTGATAACAACCATCGCGTGGACGAAGGCTTTTCCGAGAAGACTATCAATGAGATCACCAAGGCCTGCGTGGAAATGGGTAAGGTAAAGACCGGTGCGCTGATCGTCATTGAACAGAAAGTTTCCCTGCGGGATTATGAGAGAACCGGCATTGACGTGGACGGTATTGTCACCAGTCAGCTGCTTATCAACATTTTTGAGCATAATACGCCGTTACATGACGGTGCTGTGATCGTACGGGGCAACCGGGTGGCATCGGCGACCTGTTATCTGCCGCTGTCCGACAATCTGGGACTGAGCAAGGAACTGGGAACCAGACACCGCGCCGGAGTGGGAATCTCAGAGGTGACGGATTCCCTGACAGTGATCGTATCCGAGGAAACGGGTAAGATCAGTGTGGCATATGAAGGAGAACTGGAGCGGAATCTGGATGCGGAAAACCTTCGCGACAGAATGCATAAGATCCTGAACAATACCGGAGAGGAACATAAGAATCTGCGAATCTGGAAGGGAAGGAGCCGTGAGAAGAAATGAAAAAATTGCTGACACAAAATCTCGGACTGAAACTTGCTTCTCTGGTGCTGGCCTTTGTGCTGTGGTTCCTGGTGGCACAGATCTATGATCCCAAGGACACGGTGAGTTTTAATAATATTCAGGTCAGACTGATCAATACGGATCTGCTGGAGGAAGAAGGCAAGGTATACGAAGTACTGGACAACAGCAATCTGGTGCGGGTAACGGTTACCGGCCCCCAGAGTATTGTGAAATCGGAACTGCGCAGAAGCGATATCGTGGCGGAAGCGGATATGAGCAAGCTGACGGATATTAATACTATTGCCATCACGTACTACTGTGAAAATGTCAGTAACGATTCCGTGGAGATCAAGGGCAACCATGATTCTGTGCGTCTGAATGTGGAAGACAGGACCAGCAAGTGGATCAAGCTGGAGAGTAACACAGTGGGAGAAGTGGCATCCGGTTATATGATCGGCAATGTGACCCTGGATCAGACGAATATTGAAGTGACCGGCCCCAAGTCGGCGATCACACAGATCGATCATGCCGGCGTTGACATCAATGTAGCAGATTCCACCAGCAGCCTGTCTGCCAACGTGGATATCAGGCTGTACGATGCGGATGACAATGAACTGACACTGGAGACCGTGAAGAAGAATGTGGATTCCGCCCATATGACGGTAGAAGTACTGGCAACGAAGGAAGTTCCCATAGAGATCGAATATATGGGGGTTCCGGAGGATGGCTATATGGCAACCGGGGAAGTGGAGAGCAGCCTGTCTACGGTGAAGATTGCCGGAACGGCATCTACGCTATTGGGAGTATCTGCGATCACGATACCGGAAGACCGTATGAATATTACCGGACAGTCCGGTGATCTGGTGGATGTCATTAATCTGAAAGAGTATCTGCCCTCCAATGTGAGACTGGCGGATAAGAGCTTCGACGGCAAGATCACCGCAACGGTATATATTGAGCCGGTTGTAACCAAGGATCTGTCGGTACCTGCAGAGAATATTTCGATCAGTGGTGTACCGGAAGGCATGGAAGCAGAGATCACTACAGCAGCGGATACCTATGATATTACGGTATCCGGATTGTCGAGAAACGTCAGCATCCTGCGGGACAGCAGTGTGACAGGAGTTCTGGATCTGGAGAAATGGATGGAAGACAATGGCGTGGAGGAACTGACACAGGGGAACTATGTAGTTCCTGTGACATTTAATCTGTCGGAGGATATCACCATAGAAAATGACATCACGATTCATATCCGGTTGAAGAATGTCGAGACGTAATAATTAAAAATAGAATGTGAGGGTTTTTAATCATGGCTAGAATGTTTGGAACAGATGGGGTGCGCGGAGTGGCCAATGAGGAACTGACTCCGATGCTGGCGATGCAGCTGGGGCAGGCGGGCGCTTATGTACTTACCAAGGAAAATGAGCATAAGCCTACGCTTATGGTGGGCTGTGACACCAGAATATCCGGGGATATGCTGGCAAATGCCCTGATGGCGGGTGCCTGCTCGGTAGGTGCGAACTGCATATATGTAGGTGTGATTCCTACACCGGCCGTGGCTTATCTGACGAAGAAATACAAAGTAGATGCCGGAGTTGTGATCTCCGCTTCTCATAATCCGGTAGAATTTAACGGTATCAAATTTTTTGATGGCAACGGCTATAAGCTTCCCGATGCCATGGAAGATGAGATTGAAGCACTGATCCGTAACAACATGCCCGGTATCAAGTTCCCCATCGGCCCCGGCGTAGGTAAGATCAAATACCGTACTGACGCCAGAGAAGAGTACATTAATCATGCCATGCGTGCGGTCAATGTGGATCTGACCGGACTGAAGATTGTGGTAGACTGTGCGGAAGGCGCTTCCTTCTATACTTCCGTGGAATGCCTGAAAGAACTGGGGGGCAGCGTGGTAGCGATCCACAACAATCCGGACGGCACCAATATCAATGCCAACTGCGGTTCCACCCACATGGAGGAACTGCAGGCAAGAGTCGTATATGAGAAGGCCAATGTCGGCCTGGCTTTCGACGGAGATGCGGATCGTCTGCTGGCGGTAGACGAGAACGGCAAGATTGTGGACGGTGACCAGATCATGGCCATCGTAGGCAATTATATGAAAGAACGTGGAACCCTGAAGAAGGATACCATCGTGGCCACCGTTATGAGTAACCTGGGATTCTTCCTGATGGCGGAGAAGAATAATATTCATATGGAAAAGACCAGGGTAGGTGACCGTTATGTGCTGGAGCGCATGAAGGAGATCGGTGCCAGCCTGGGCGGAGAACAGTCCGGTCACATCATTTTCCTGGATGAGAATACTACCGGAGACGGACTGCTCAGCGCATTGCATTTGTTACAGGTCATGGTAGATACCGGCAAGCCTCTGTCCGAACTGGCACAGGTGATGGAGGTACTGCCTCAGGCTCTTGTGAATGCAAAGGTAGCAAATCACAAAAAAGAAAAATATATGGAGTACCCCGAGATTGCGGAAGCAATTCAGAGACTGGAAGAAAAGTTCGCAGGAGAAGGCCGCGTACTGATCCGTCCTTCCGGAACAGAACCTCTGGTAAGAGTCATGATCGAAGGCAAAGATCAGCAGGTGATCCAGGAAGAGGCACAGAAGCTTGCCAATCTGATTCAGGACATCATGTTCTAACAGACAGATTCCGAAAGTTGTCGGATAAAAGCCCTTGTGAATGCTTTTCATTCATGCTATGATAGAAATGTAATTGAAAAGTAAAATCATACACCGCTAGAAGAAAAAATGCAGAATAATATAGATATTGGAGGGTTTATTATATGGTAAGTCAGAAAGTCGTAATCAAGAATCCTACGGGCCTGCATCTGCGTCCCGCCGGCATTCTGTGCAAGGAGGCAATGCAGTTCAAATCACTCATTACCTTCAAATTCCGTGAGAATACAGCCAATGCCAAGAGCGTACTCAGTGTATTGGGAGCCTGTGTAAAATGCGGAGACGAGATCGAATTCGTATGCGAAGGCGAGGACGAGGCAGAAGCTTTGAAGACATTGGTGGAAGCTGTAGAGAATGGCCTGGGAGAATAACAGGATTGTTATAGAGGAAGATCACAGAGGCTGTGCATATGGAAGATGCGCAGCCTTTTCCTATGGAATTGCGGGGAACCATGGAAAATAATAGTTTCATAGTCAAAGGATTTATGCTATGCTGTAACTGTTTGGAGCCTTCCGGAGACAATTTTACGAAGGGGGTTCTGAGTAGTTTACAGTACATGAGGGAGAGAAAAAATGGAAGAAAAAAGCATGAAGAAAATTTTTTCCGGTCTGGGGTTCCGATTCCTGATCGGAACGCTGTTCATCTATGCGGTGCAGATGGGAACCATGGCCATTGTAGGGGCGGTGAAGCCGGAATGGCTGGAGAACACGACGATCAGCCTGATCCTGGCAGTGCTGCCGCTGTATCTTATCGGTATGCCGGTTCTGATCGCACTGGTAAAACGGATGCCCGGGGAAGCACCTGCAAAGAAGAGTATCAAACCGGGACAATTTATTTTGGCACTGATCATGTGTTTTGCACTGATGTATTGCGGTAATCTGGTAGGAACGCTGATCACCACGGTTGTGGGGGTTTTAAAGGGCTCCGCAGTGGACAATGCCCTGATGACTTACGCTACCGGATCCAACATGTTCGTGACTTTCCTGTATATGGTGATCTGTGCACCGATCCTGGAGGAATATGTCTTCCGGAAGCTGATCGTGGACCGCACCGTACAATACGGTCAGGGAGTGGCTATTGTGCTATCCGGTCTGATGTTTGGACTGTTCCATGGCAATCTGAACCAGTTTGCCTACGCATTTTTACTGGGACTGTTTCTGGCCTTTCTGTATGTGAAGACCGGAGAACTGAAAGTGACCATCGGCCTCCACATGTGTATTAATTTCATGGGAGCCATAGTCAGCGTACTGCTTCTGAAAGCCATTCATCTGGAGGAATATCAGCAGGTCATTACGTGCGGTGAGGATTCGCAGGCATTCATGGACTATATGATGAAGTATCTGCCGGCCTGGATCGGCTATATGATCTATGTATTCTTCATTCTGGCAGTACTGGTTACGGGAATCGTATTGTTCATTGTATCCCGCAGGAAGCTGGCAGTGGAGCCGGGACAGATCGCGAAGGGACAGAGATTCAAGACGGTGATCTGCAATCCGGGAATGCTGTGCTACTGTATTTTCTGGATCGTAATGATCATAATCCAGATGTTCCCGGAGATCGTTATGGCTATCCCGGGGAATCTGTAAAAGGACAGTTGTGGCGCAGGACCGCCGCAAAGGAGATAAAGTACTATGTATGCATTTGAAAGCAGGATACGTTACAGCGAGACAGACAGTGAAGGGTATCTGACGCTGGACGCATTACTGAATTATTTTCAGGATTGTTCCACCTTCCATTCAGAGGATGTGGGACTGGGAATCGGTTATATGAAGGAAATCGGTCAGGTCTGGGTGCTTTCCGCCTGGCAGATCGTGGTGAGCCGTTATCCGAAGCTGGGAGAAAGGGTAAAAATCGTGACGCTGCCCTATGAACTGAAAGCATTTCTGGGCTATCGTAATTTTGCCATGCTGGATGAACAGGGGGAATATCTGGCGAAAGCCAATTCCCTGTGGAGTCTGTTGGATGTCCGGACCGGGAAACCGGTGATGGTGAACGAAGCCATGCAGAAGGGCTATGCGACGGACGAAAAGCTGGAGATGGAGTATGCCCCCCGCAAGATCACCGTACCGCAGGGCGGAGAATTACAGGAACCCATTGTGGTGAAAAAACACCATCTGGACACCAATCATCATGTCAATAACGGCCAGTATGTGAATATTGCCATGGAGTATCTGCCGGATGACTTTGTGATCTGCCAGATGCGGGCGGAATATAAAAAACAGGCATTTCTGGACGACGTACTGCATCCTTATGTGGTACAGACAGAGAACGGATATATTATCTGCTTACAGGATGAAGCCGGAAAGCCTTATGTGGCGGTAGACTTTCAGAGACAGCAATAACAGACTGTCGGAACAGGAGAGAACGTGGAATTGAGATTAGGCGAAAAACAGACACTGGTAATAGTGAAAAAAGTAGAATTCGGAGTTTATCTGGCAACGAAGGAAGCCCCGGAAGACAAGGTGCTTCTGCCGGTCAAACAGGTACCGGAGGGGGCAAAGGTGGGAGACGAACTGGAAGCATTCCTGTATCGGGATTCCAGCGACCGTCTGATCGCTACCACAAGAACTCCGAAGCTGTGTCTCGGACAGGTGGCATTGCTCACCGTGGCACAGGTGGGAAAAGTAGGTGCTTTTCTGGACTGGGGACTGGAGAAAGACCTGTTCCTGCCCTTTAAGCAGCAGACCCGCAGAGTAAAGGCCGGGGAGCAGGTGTTGGCCTCCCTCTATATCGACAAGAGCGGAAGACTGTGTGCCACCATGAATGTCTATGAACATCTGCGCACGGACAGCCCTTACAAAAAAGACGATAAGGTCACGGGCAGAATCTATGAGATCAGCAGGAATTTCGGCGCTTTTGTGGCAGTGGACGACTGCTTTTCCGGGCTGATCCCGAAGAAGGAACTGTTCGCAGAGACGGAACTTAAGATCGGCGATCAGGTCACCGCCCGTGTGGTGAAGGTGCTGGAGGATGGAAAGCTGACTCTGAGCGTCCGGGAAAAGGCCTATTTACAGATCCGGAAGGACGCGGAGAAGATCGAGAAGCTGCTGGACAGCTATGAAGGCTCCCTGCCCTTCAACGACAAGGCAGCACCGGAGGTCATCGCCCATGAGACCGGAATGAGCAAGAACGAGTTCAAGCGGGCCGTCGGCCATCTGTTAAAGGAAGGTAAGATCCAGATCACAGAGAAAAATATTCGCAGAGTGCGCAGATAGAGTGGAAAAAAGGGAAATAGTGTGCTATAGTAAGCATAGATAGGAGGTGTCACCATGGATATTGCAAGATTATCAATGTCAATGGCTTCCGGCAGATTACAGACAGATGTAGGGATGGCAGTGCTTGGCAAGGCCATGGATACCCAGGAAGCGCAGGGACAGGCAGTAGTAGAACTTATTGATTCTGCCGCAATGGAGAGAAGTGTAACTCCCCAGCTGGGCGCGAATATCGATCTGCGGATCTGATGGAAGGAGTTATTCAGAAGGTATACTGCTAAGAGATAACAATATAAACGCTATAACGAAAAAGGTTCGGGAAAATACTTCCCGGACTTCTTTTTTTCAAAAGAAATGGCATTTTTACTAAAAAATGCATAAAAAACTATTGCATTTCTACCAGTTTTTTTGTAAATTTGTATTATGTATGATATGAGGGATCGAATTCGGAAGGTCTTGCGTGCTTGCACGGTAAGACCTTCCGGAGGCTCTCTGTCATTTTCGGGGTGAAAGCAAAAGCGAACTATGGTTGGGGACTGAAGGAGCAGAAGATGATATCGAATCAGATTTTACAGAACACCATTGAAGGATTGAAAGGAATCGCCAGAGTAGAACTTTGCGTTATGGACGTGGACGGCAAGGAAGTAGCGGCCACCATGGAGATGGGGAACTGCTCCAGGCCTGCGGTGGAATTCGCGGCTTCACCGGCGGATTCTCAGGAAATCCAGGGATATCAGTATTTCAAGATCTATGATGAGCAGCAGCTGGAATATATTCTGGTAGCCGGAGGTACCGGTGAGGATGTCTATATGATCGGCAAAATGGTTGCTTTCCAGATCCAGAATCTGCTGGTAGCCTATAAGGAAAGATTCGATAAGGACAACTTTATCAAGAACCTGTTACTGGATAATCTGCTGTTAGTGGATATCTACAGCCGTTCCAAGAAACTGCACATTCAGACCGACGTACCCAGAGTGGTCATGATCGTGGAATCTGCGGGAGGCAAGGACAATAATGTCCTGGAACTGGCAAGAACTCATTTCGGCACCAACAGCAAGGACTTTATCACTGCCGTGGATGAGAGCAACGTGATCGTGGTGAAGGAATTCGCAGAGACCGATACCGGTAAGGAGATCGAGAAAGCGGCCAGAGCACTGGAAGCAGCGCTTCTCAAGGAAGGAATCCGCGAGATCCGCATTGCTTACGGCACCATCGTACATGAGATCAAGGAAGTCAGCCGTTCCTACAAGGAAGCCAAGATGGCTCTGGATGTCGGCAAGATCTTCTTTGATGAGAGAGATATCATTGCGTATAGTGAACTGGGAATCGGCCGTCTGATCTACCAGCTGCCCATTCCGCTGTGTAAAATGTTCATCCGTGAGATCTTCGGGGGCAAGAGCCCGGACGATTTCGACGAGGAGACGCTGACCACAATCTACAAGTTTTTCGAGAACAGCCTGAATGTGTCCGAGACCTCCAGACAGCTGTTCATCCACAGAAATACACTGGTGTATCGTCTGGATAAGTTACAGAAGAGTACGGGGCTGGATCTGCGGGTATTTGAAGATGCCATCACCTTTAAAATCGCACTGATGGTCGTAAAATATATGAAGTATATGGAAACTTATGAGTACTAAAATCGTCTTATACAGAGACAGGCAGTACAAAGGCAGCAACTGCCCGTGGGGTGGGATCTTACGGGCAATAGAAAGGCATGATATAAAATGGCAGGAAAAGAAGCGCAAAGGCTGAAAAGAGAACGGATCATAGAGGAAAACGGAATTATCTTCCTGGACAATGTAAGCAAGTCCTATTCCTCAGGTTCTCCGGCACTGAACGGAGTGTCGTTAAGCATCGGAAGAGGGGAATTTGTATTTATCGTAGGTGACAGCGGATCCGGTAAATCCACGTTGATCAAATTACTGCTGCGGGAGCTTACAGCGACCAGCGGCAGTGTTTATGTTATGGGAAATGATCTGGCAAAATTAAAACACAGGCAGATTCCCCGTTTTCGCCGTAACCTGGGTGTGGTATTCCAGGATTTCCGTCTGCTGAATGACCGTAATGTCTATGAAAATGTAGCATTTGCACAGCGTATCGTGGAGACTCCCGTCAGCGAGATCCGCAGGAATGTTCCTGCCATTCTGGCGACGGTGGGACTGGCCGGCAAATATAAGGCCAAGACCAAACAGCTCTCCGGTGGTGAGCAGCAGCGTGTTGCTCTGGCGAGAGCGCTGGTGAACAATCCTTCCGTACTGCTGGCGGATGAGCCTACCGGCAATCTGGATCCCAATAATTCCTGGGAGATCATGAAATTGCTGGAGGAGATCAACGAGAGCGGCACCACGGTAGTCGTGGTAACCCATAACCGTGAAATCGTCAATGCCATGCAGAAACGAGTGATCACCATGAAAAAAGGCGTGATCATCAGTGACGAAGAGAAGGGTGGGTATATTGATGAAGATTAGTACACTTTTTTATACGATCAAACAGGGATTTGCCAATATTTTCCGGAATAAATGGTATTCTCTGGCGTCTGTCGCGACGATATCCGCATGTCTGTTTTTATTCGGCCTGTTCTATTCTATTGTGGCCAATTTTCAGAATATCCTGAAGACGGCGGAAGAGGGGGTATCTGTCACGGTATTTTTCCACAGCGAGATGGATAACTGCGAGAGCCATACGGAGGGACAGATTCCTTCCGAACAGCGTCTGGAAGAGATCGGGCAGGAGATTGCCAGACGTGCCGAGGTATCCGAGGTACAGTTCCAGTCCGCAGATGAGGCCTGGGCGACGTTCGGACCGGATTATTTCGGTGAGGACTATGCGGAAGGTTTCCCCGAGAATCCGTTGGCGGGAGAGGATACCTATGAGATCTTCTTAAGTGACGTCTCCATGCAGGATGCGCTGGTGACCTGGCTGCAGTCCATTCCGGAGGTGCGCAAGGTCAATTATTCCGAGATGACAGCCAATACCCTGAGCGGTCTGAATCTCCTGATCGCCTATGTGTCCATGGGGATCATCGTGATCCTGCTGGCAGTCAGCATCTTCCTGATCAGCAATACCGTAGCCATCGGTATTTCTGTCCGGTCGGAAGAAATCAACATTATGAAATACATCGGAGCTACGGATTTCTTCGTGCGTGCCCCCTTCGTGCTGGAGGGCATGCTGATCGGTCTGATCGGTGCGGCAGTGCCTCTGGGGCTGATCTATTCCCTGTATAATTACGCACTGAACTATGTGGTGAACCGGTTTATGGTACTTAGCGGCTTCCTGAACTTCCTGTCGGTAGACGAGGTGTTCCATTTCCTGATCCCGGTATCTCTGGGAGTAGGTGTGGGCATCGGTTTCCTGGGAAGTATCTCCACCGTAAGGAAGCATCTGCACGTATAATTGTAATTCCATCAGGTAACCCGAATCCTTAGTCATGATGCAGACAGGCCACAGATCCGCACCGCATCATGACTGTGTTTTATAGAGAATGGAGACAAGGTCAAAATTGAATAAAAAGAAAAAAGGTTTCCTGTGCCTGTTCTTATGTCTTATTCTGACAGTGGCCTTCGGTATGCAGGGACTGCAGGCAAATGCCACCAATATGTCGTCCATTACCTCTGACAGCATCCGGGACAAACAGGACCAGATCAAACAGGCAGAACGGGAACGGGAACAGATGAAAAGCAATCTGAGCAACCTGGAGCAGATCAAAAAGGATCTGGAGACGCAGAAGACGAATCTGAAGAGCTATGTGGCTCAACTGGACAGGAATTTGAGCCAGATTGAGCAGAACATTGCGGATCTTAAGAATAAGATCACGACGAAAGAGGAAGAACTCACCCAGACCCAGGCGGAACTGGATACGGCCCTGGAGAAGGAAGAAAATCAGAAAGATGCCATGATCCGCCGCATAAGAATTATGTATGAGAAAGGGGATTCCTATATCCTCGATATGATGCTGAAAGCGGAGAGCTTCAGCGATTTCCTGAACCGGGCGGATTTCATGGATCTGATCATGGCCTACGACAGACAGCAGTGGAAGGATTTCATGGAGAACCGCCAATATATCGAACTCTGCAAGGAAGAACTGGAGGCGGAGAAAGCCATTCTGGACGAAGCCAGGGCCGGCGTGGAACAGGAGCAGGCCAATATGGAGGCGTTGATCGAACAGAAGAACCGGGACATTACCGCCTATGAGTCCGATATCGGCAATAAGGAACAGGCTATCAAGGAATACAAGCAGTCCATTGCGGATCAGGATGCGGAGATCGCAGCCCTGGAGGCAGCCATTGCCGCAGAGAAAAAGAAGATCCTGGAAGCCAGTGGTACGGTGCTGACGTATGACGGCGGTACCTTCAAATTCCCACTGGCAACCTATACCCGGATATCCGATGATTACGGCAACCGTATCCATCCTACTCTGGGAATCGAACAGTTCCACAACGGTGTAGATTTTGCGGCACCCAAGGGGACGGCAATCTATGCGGCCTATGACGGACAGGTGGTGGCAGCCACCTACAGTAATACCATGGGCAACTATGTGATGATCGACCATGGCGGTGGACTGTATACGATCTATATGCATGCTTCGGCATTGTACGTGTCCAAGGATGATGTGGTGGTCAGAGGAGAGACCATTGCGGCGGTGGGTTCCACCGGCCGGTCTACCGGTAACCATCTGCATTTCAGTGTGCGTAAGGATGGAGCCTACACTTCACCCTGGAATTATCTGTCGCAGTAAGAACTTTAAAGGAGAGCATTTATGGAGGAAAATAAGGAATTGGAGAATGCCACCGAAGAACAGGCAGCGGAAACTCCGGCGGCCAATAACGGCGAGAAAAAAGGACTGTTTCTCAGCGGCCTGATCGTAGGATTTGCGGCGACGCTGCTGATCGTGGGTGGTATCTTCATCGCTTTTCAGATCCACAGCATTGTGACCATGAAAGACGACGTGTCAGCTCAGGTATCCTACGGAGAGGACTCCGCAGTCAATGCCCAGACCATCCGGAAACTGCAGCTATTGGAAGATACCGTGAAGGAGAATTTTTATCTCAGTGAGGTCACCAATGAGCAGTTGGAGGACGGTATGTTCCGGGGACTGATGGATTCTCTGGACGATCCGTACTCTGAGTACTATACGGCGGAGGAATTGAACGAACTGACGGAACAGACCCAGGGAATCTACTACGGCATCGGTGCTTATGTCAGCATGGATTCCGAGACGAATCTGCCGAAGATCAGCGGTGTGATCGAGGGGGCTCCGGCAGCGGATGTGGATCTGCGGGCCAACGATATCATCTATGAGGTGGACGGTGTGTCTACCACAGGCAAGACACTGACAGAAGCGGTAAATCTGATCCGCGGCGAAGAAGGTACCACAGTGGATCTGACCATTGTCAGACAGGGAGCGGGAGATTATCTGCATGTTACCGTGGAGAGAGCCAAAGTGGAGAGCCCAACCGTAAAATACGAGATGCTGGACGACAATATGGCATATATCCAGATCGTGGAGTTCGACGATGTGACCATTGACCAGTTTACGGATGCGCTGGCGACTGTAAAGGGTTCCGGCATGGAGGGACTGATTCTGGATCTGCGCGGCAATCCCGGCGGAAGTCTGGATGCGGTGGTAAGGATTGCAAGAAAACTGCTTCCGGAGGGACTGATCGTATATACGGAAGATAAGGCGGGCAAACGCACGGAGTATACCTGTGACGGCAAGACTCCTCTGGAAGTGCCGCTGGTGGTACTGGTGGACATGAACAGCGCCAGCGCCTCCGAGATCCTGGCGGGAGCGATCCAGGATTATGGAATCGGAACTCTGGTAGGAACCACGACTTTCGGCAAGGGAATCGTACAGCAGATCATGCCATTTACCGACGGATCTGCCATCAAGATCACCATCAGTGCCTACTATACGCCCAACGGACGCAACATTCACGGAACCGGTATCGAGCCGGATGTGGAATGCGAGTTTGACGGGGAAGCCTACTATAACAGCGACGACCCTGTGGACAATCAGCTGGAGAAGGCAAAAGAGGTTCTGCAGGATTTGATGAAATAACAATACAAAGAATAAAATAAAAAAGTGTTGACAAAACGTACAAAACTGTATAATATGTAACCCATAAAACAAAGGCGTTTTTACCAGACCGGTAAAAGCGCCTTTTTCTGTTACAAAAATTCCTGCCCGGAACGCAGAATGGAGGAGCAAAATGATCAGACTGGAAAATGTGTGTAAGAATTTCGGAGATCTCCAGGTACTGAAAAATGTAAATCTGGAAGTAAAAGAAGGCGAGAAGCTGGTTATCATCGGACCCTCCGGTTCCGGTAAATCCACCACCGTGCGATGCATGAATTTCCTGGAGGAGCCGACCAGCGGAAATGTATACATAGACGGACAGAAACTGACCCATGGAAATAAGACGAAGATCATACGGGAGTCCATCTCCATGGTATTCCAGCAGTTCAACCTGTATCCGCATATGACGGTACTGAAGAACCTGACCATAGCGCCAATGAAGCTGCACCACAAAAGCAGGAAGGAAGCCGAAGATCTGGCTTACCACTATCTGGACGTGGTGGGGCTGAGAGATAAGGCTCATGTATATCCCACCACTCTTTCCGGTGGACAGCAGCAGAGAATCGCTATTGCCAGAGCTTTGTGTGCACAGACGAAGATCATTCTCTTCGACGAGCCGACTTCCGCACTGGATCCGGAGACAATCCAGGAGGTACTGGATGTCATGATCAAGCTGGCAAAAGAAAATATCACCATGGTAGTAGTTACCCATGAGATGGGATTCGCCCGACAGGTGGCGGACCGGGTGGTATTCATGGCAGACGGACAGATCATCGAGGAAGGCACACCGGATCATTTCTTTGATAATCCTTCCAATGAACGTGTGAAACAGTTCCTTGGCAAGATCATCCGCTAGGCAGCGGTAATACATTCACAGGTCTGATCACGGGGCTGCAATTTACATCAGGTCAGTCAGAAGGCTTCGTGTTTAGATATATAAGTAAGGGAATAAAAGGAGGAAAACATTATGAAAAATCTGAGAAAATGGACTGCAATGGCAGCAGCTATGGCAATGATGGCAACCCTGCTCACCGGATGCGGCAGCTCTGAGGCACCCGCTTCCGAGGCAGCAGCACCCGCTGCGGAAAGCAGTGCGGCAGTGGCAACAGCATCCGCAGAAACCCCTGCAGAAGCTCCCGCGGCAGACGGCGGACTGGCAGCAGACGTACAGGCTATCGTAGATCGTGGTGTTTTAAGAGTCGGTGTAAAAAACGCCGTGGTAGGCTTTGGCTTTCAGGACACCCTGACCGGTGAATATTCCGGACTGGAGATCACTCTGGCAGAAAAAATCGCAGAAAGCCTTGGTGTGGACGTAGAGTTCACTGCAGTTACCGCAGCGACCAGAACCGAACTTCTGGACTCCGGCGACATCGACTGTGTACTGGCTACCTTCACCATTACCGATGAAAGAAAACAGAGCTGGGATTTTTCCACTCCCTATTTTACAGACTATGTAACTGTGCTGGTAGAGGATAAGAGCGGTATCAGTTCTCTGGCAGATCTGGTAGACAAGAAGGTCGGTGTATCTTCCGGCTCCACTTCCGCAAAGGCACTGGTAAAGGCAATGATCGATGCAGGACTGATTGACGGCAGCGGATTTGATGCTGATACCTTTGATCCTGCTCTGTGGACCACAGGAATCTCTTTCCAGCAGTATGATGATTATCCCGCTATTTCCACCGCACTGAGTGCCGGTGAAGTAGATGCCTTCTGTGTAGATAAGTCCATTTTGGCAATTTACAAGACGGAGGGACGTTCTTACATTGATGATAAGTTCTCTCCTCAGGAATACGGCGTAGCTACCACCAAGGGCTCCGGATTATCCGCATATGTGGATGAACTGGTACAGGGATGGCTGGCAGATGGCACTATTGACAGCCTGATTACTGAGAACGGATTAGAGTAAAACAAAGCAGGAATCACCCCACGGCGTCCGGAGAGCATGATATGTCAGGCAGGACGCTGTGGAAACTAAGAGGAACTGGGAGGAAACACTATGTCTGGTATTATTTCAGCAAGAGCCTGGGGCAAGGTCTGGGCGTACAGGAGCACATTCCTGTTAGGACTTCTGAATACTGTAGAGACAGCATTTTTCGCAATCCTGCTGTCCCTGGCACTGGGTGTGATCTTCGGCCTGATGGCTACCAGCGGCAAAAAGGCACTACAGGTCATCAGCAGAGTATATGTGGAGATCATGCAGAATACACCGATTTTGCTGCAGCTGTGTTTCTTCTACTATGCATTGGCGTTTTCCGGTCACAGTATCGGGATCCTGCCTACCGGAATCGTTGCACTGGGCGTATACACCGGAGCCTATATGGCTGAGGTGGTACGTGCCGGCATCGAGGCCGTTCCCAGGGGACAGTTCGAGGCGGCGGTGTCCCAGGGATTTACCTATGTGGAACGGATGTATTACATCATCCTGCCCCAGAGTATTAAGATCATTCTGCCGCCCATGGTAAACCAGATCGTGAACCTGATCAAAAATACCTCCTGCCTGTATATTATCGGCGGAGCGGATCTGATCTCGCTGACTTACAGCTTTGTCACCGGTGAAAATACCGGTGGTGCTTATGCTCCGGCCTATCTGGTCAGCGGCCTGTTATTTTTCATTATATGTTACCCTCTCTCCAAGACTGCCAGTGTCTGGGAGATTCATCTGAAGAAAAGAGACCAGCGGGTGACGTTTCAGAGAACAGAAGGGACGGTGACGGACAATGAGTAATCTGGAAGCGAGTTTTTCCATTCTGGGTCAGAAAGGTGTCATGGCCTATATTTTAAAAGGCACGATATTTACCCTGATCATTGCGCTGATCGCTGTGGTACTGGGCATTGTCATCGGCTCCATACTGGCGCTGTGCAGGAATTACTGCACAGGCAAAAAGACGAAAATATTCGGCATCATTGCCACCGTATACATAGAAGTATTCCGTAATACCCCGTTACTGCTGTGGATCTTCATCTGTCTGGTGTTCTGCCCCTGCCCGGAGTTATTTAACCGGAAATTATTCGGACTGACCACTGTGGAGACCAAGCTGTTGTTCAAGGCAGCGGTAGCCCTGATCCTGTTTACATCTTCCGTTATAGCGGAGATTATCCGCGGCGGTCTGAACTCTATCGCTCATGGCCAGTTTGAGGCCGGGCATGCACAGGGCTTCCATGTGGTACAGATCATGATCTACATTATCCTGCCGCAGGCGTACCGGAATGTCATTCCCACCCTGTTAAGCCAGGTGATTACCACTATCAAGGATTCATCCTATCTGGCCAATGTGGCCACCATCGAACTGATGGCCCGGACGAAACAGCTACTGTCCGCCGCCAGCCGCTACAATGGTACCGGCAATGTAAATGTATCGGATGTATTTGTACTGTTTGGTGCAGCTGCATTGATTTATTTTATCATCAATTATACCCTGTCCTGTGTGGTACGTTCCATGCAGAAACGGAGAAAAAGACCCGCACGTGTGACGGTGGACTAAGCGGATACACTTTATTTTCCATACCGGTCCTTGCCGGGGCGGCGTTTGAAAATATCTGTTTAGGCATCTGAAAACAGGCAAAATGAGAGACGTGAAAAGAAAAGAGGATATTCATGGAACAGTATGTGATTACGATTTCAAGACAATTCGGAAGTATGGGACGCTCCATTGCCAGGGAACTGTCCGAAATGCTGGGAATAGAATTCCTGGACAGAGATATTGTAGAAGCTACGGCAAAGCGCATGGGATTGCCGGTATCCGTCATCAGTGATGAGGAAGAAAGCATGAAATCCGCCTTTTTCCGCAGACAATATCCTCTGGGCATGGGAATGTCCAGCCTGAAGGATGAGATCTTCTATACACAGAAAAATATTATCCGTGATTTCGCAGCCAAGGGATCCTGTATCATTGTGGGACGCTGCGCGGATTATATTCTGGAGGATATGCCGAATCATCTGAATGTGTATGTCTATGCTCCCGATGAAGCCCGATTGAAAAACTGTGTGGAGAATCTGCAGATGGATCCCCAGACCGCAAAGAAGATGATGCGGGATGTGGATGCCGCCAGAAACCGTTACCACAAGGCCTACATCCCCGGCTGGCAGAGCGTCTTCGACCATAAGGATCTCATGATTGACAGCAGCCGGTTCGGCATCGACGGCACGGCAAAGATTCTGGCCGATATTGTCAGAAACCAGTGGGGCTGATGGCTCACGGGTGCTTGATCTGCAGTGAGAGCGTGACATAGTCCCGGGTGCTGGAACTGCTGCCTGACCGGTTGGAATCCTTGACACCATCATAATCATAGAGCAGGATATAGTGGCCGGAGGTGGCGAAATCCCCGGCCGCATGCTGCATACGATAAGCTTGCCCTGATCCGGGGCTTTTTTTTTATACTGCTTTCACTTAAAGATAATTCTTTGCCGGACAGACCCAGAGCACCAGACCGTCGGTCCACAGAATCCGGCCGGTACTGTATCTGCATTCGTAAAAAACCCCTTCCAAGAGAACCTTTTTTGACAAAATAACCGTCTTTTTCTATGGAAGAGTATGAAGTAATATTTGATAAAAAGCCTTTTAAGCAGTTTTAAGCTTTTGGACAGATATCTTTAAGATTTCATGAAAATATGGTAGAATAAAGCAAGAACTCAAATCATTCGGAAAGGGGAAGAGACCGATGATCAGGAGGAAATATGTTCCGCTGCGTATCGTGCAGCCGGGAATGATGATCGATCAGGCGATCATAGACCGTGCCGGACGTGTTTTGATTGCCAGACGTACCCGTCTGGAGGATTTTCATATCGATGCGCTGAAGAAAATGGGGGTCACAGGAATCTACACCTGTGAGGGGACAGAAGATGAGAAACTGGCAGATGCGGACAAGCCGCAGGAACTGCCGGCACCGTTGCAGAAGAAATACGAGCAGGTGAAGGTGAAGGATCCGGCCAAGGTGCAGATCTCCGAGAGTGTGCGCAGCCGCGTAGCTCAGGGGGTACAGTATCTGTATCAGGACACGCAGTCACCGGATTTTACCAATGCGTCCCGGAGTATTACCGATGATCTGCTGCGGGCCATCGAGGATAATGATGCGGTGGCGGTGGATATCGGTGCACTGAAGATCAGTGATGAGTACACATTCAAACACAGTGTGGATGTGGCGACCATGTCCATGATCGTGGCACGAAAATACGGACTGGATGACAAACAGGTCTATGATATCGGAATTGCGGGACTGTTGCATGATATCGGAAAGTCAAAGATACCCAATGAGATCCTGAACAAGGCGGCCCGTCTGACTGACGAGGAGTTCGCCATTATGAAGCAGCATTCGGTATACGGCTACCGGATCCTGCAGCCCAAGGAAGATCTGTCCATGGAGATCAAGCTGGGCGTGTTGCAGCACCATGAGAAGATGAACGGAAAGGGGTATCCCATGAGCGTCACCGGGGATAAGATCGATCTGTTTGCCCGGTTGATCTCGGTATCGGATATTTACGATGCGCTGGTGACGGAGCGGCCCTACAAGAAGCCGTTTTCCCCCAGAGATGCCGTGGAAATGATCATGTCCATGACGGAAGAACTGGATATTACAGTGATGCGGTGCTTTCTGGAGAGTGTTATTCTGTATCCGGTAGGTACGGATGTGTCACTGAGCAACGGCGAGACCGCCCGGATCGTGGAGAATGTCCCCAATGCAGTCCTGCGCCCCAAGGTACTGGGGCTTACCACCGGCAAAGTATACGACCTCGCCAATGATGTGAAATGTGCGAATATAATTATTCTGTAAATGGAAAGTTAATGAATGAGTTAACAAATGCTCACGGCGAAAATTACTGTTCGACGTGAGCATTGTTTTTGCGACCGCATTTGATATTTCATGGGCACAAACTCTTATTATTCTGGTGTTGTACCCTCGCTAACGAGAATTATGGGTACAGAGCGATATATCTTCCTGCGCTGTACCCACATTAAGACAAGTCGAGGGTACAGAAAGGTATCTTTTCTCACGCTGTGCCCTGATTCGGACACACCGTGGGTACAAAACAGTATCTTCTCTGGCTCTGTACCCTGATTCGGACAAGTCGAGGGTACAAAGCGGTACCTTCTCTTTCACTATGCCCATTTTGAAAGCTTTCAAGAAACCAGTAGCCCACGTTGGGGGTAAGGACAGCAGACTCTAAGCAGACGTCGGCACTTAGCGAGGGTACTTTCCTCGCTTACGTACCGCTACGCTCTGCTTTGAAGCGAGAGCGGGTCTGCTGCCCTTACCCCCAGCGCGGGCTACGGGGACGTTCCACTAACTTCCCATTTACATTAATGGAACGTGAAGGAATCTCCGTCCTCCACAATACAGATCATGGTCTTGCCGGTATTGAGAAGGATCTCGTCGCCGTTATCGTCATAATAACGGGTGGCACCGTAGTCGGAGGTCTTCTCCCAGTTCACGTGAATGCCCCGGCCGTTGGTGAAATACCAGCCATCCCGGGTGGTGTCGTGGCACTGGAAGGCCAGATATCCTTCGCCCAGCTCTTCATAGAAGGTATTCTGTACCAGAATATTCTTGAAGGTCAGCTGCTCCCCGGTGACAGCGTCGATGTGGGGGCCGTCTGTACTGCCGGACAGGTGCTGGGAACGGTAATAGAGGCCATCATCCTCATTGAATTCGAAATAGCATCGGGTCAGCGGATAACATCCGGACATATCTATATAAGTGGCATCCCTGGCCTTTGCACCGTACTGCCCCAGGGTGTTTGGCTCTGCCTTGGAGGCAAAACGGAAATGGTTCTCATCGGTGAGGCCACGGTATTCGAGACTGTAACCCTTCTTGTCAATTACTTCCCGCAGACCGTTTCCGGAAGCATAGGCATTGTGCGGCTTATTGCGGTCCGAAGTACGGAAGAAAGCGGCTTCATCGCTGCCGGAAGTACCGTCGATATCCTGTGTATCCGGTTTTGCCAACAGATCGTTGATGAAAAAAGGACCGCCGAAATGAACGATAAAAGCATCCCATTCAAAAGCCCAGTATGCATAATAATCACGGAGACTGCGGATGTTGCCAATCTTGTCCAGATCCTGCCAGCCTTCATAGACAGCCATCATCCGGGTCATCCGGTTCTCGACATTGGCTTCATAAATAATAGAAGCATCGGACAGACTGTATTGCGGGATGGCAGAAGCCTCATTGGGGATCATGACAGCGATGGGACGGGTATTTGCCGCGTCGGCGGTGACCCATTCATTCGTAAGACGACTGCGGACCATTCCCTCTGCGGGAGGCGTGGAGTCGTCTTCCACCACAATCGTCACGGGATCCGGAAGCTGTTCTCCGGAAGCTGTGGGAGATCCTTCCGGACTGTTATCCGGGAGGATCGGACTGATCAGGGAATCGGAGCCGCCGGTCTGCCCGCATCCGGTAAGTACTACAGAGACAGCCAGCAGAAGCGCTGCTGTCCTCCGCAGAAACTGCCGTTGAAATTTATTTTTACACATGTTGTTACACCTCAACCGATTATCAGAGTACAAAGCTGTAAATGACTACACCGCACAAAATGCCTAACAGTGCACCCATCAACACCTGCAGGGGAGTATGCCCCACGAATTCTTTTAATTTGTCGTGAGCGGACATTTCGCTGCGTCCCATATCTTCAAATACGGTGATCATTTCGTTCAGGATCTGCGCCTGAATGCCGGTCTCTCTGCGCACACCCATGGCATCGTACATTACAATGATGGCGAGGATCAGGGAGATGGCAAATTCAAAACTGCCGGCGCCATACTGGTAGCAGACTGCGGTGGTCAGAGCACATACGGTAGCGGAATGGGAACTGGGCATGCCGCCACTTCCCACCAGCCGTTCTGCCACGAATTTCTTGGAGACGATCAGATGGATGATGGTCTTCAGAACCTGGGCGATCAGCCAGCCACAGGCGGCCGTCAGGAAAATTGTATTACTGAAAAACTGTTCCAAAAAAGTCATAAATAACCTCGTTTCCTATATGCTGCCTTTCGCAGAAAAGATATATACGAATCCAGTATAATCCAAAAAGCGGAAAAAGTACAGTGTTGACCTTGAAATGATGTGCCGGAGGATAGTATAATATAGCTGTTACCTGTCACATACTGACGGATACAGGCTCCAAAAAAGCGACAGGTAAACGATAAGGAGATTACAAAATGAGCTTACTGAGCGTGATCGTTCCCTGCTATAACGAGGAAGAAAGCGTAGCCCTGTTTTATCAGGAACTGACGAAGAATGACTCCTTTTTTAAGAAAAAAGACATAGAACTGGAGCTTCTCTATATTGATGACGGATCGAAGGACGGTACCGTCAGAGAGGTAAAAAAGCTGATCGAACAGGATTCCCGGGTGCATATCGTTTCTTTTTCCAGAAATTTTGGAAAAGAAGCCGCCATGTTCGCGGGTCTGGAAAAATCAAAAGGAGATTATGTGGTCATGATGGACGTGGATCTTCAGGATCCGCCTTCTCTGCTGCCGGAGATGTTCGAGTGGATCTGGCAGGGATATGATTCCGTGGCCACCCGCCGCGTGACCAGAAAGGGAGAACCGCCGATCCGCAGCTTTTTTGCCAGAAGATTCTATCATTTGATGAAGAAAATTTCCCAGACGGAAATGATGGATGGAGCCAGAGATTACCGCCTTATGACCAGACAGATGGTGGATGCTATTCTGTCCATGCGGGAATATAACCGCTTTACCAAGGGAATCTTCGGCTGGGTGGGATTTAAGACCAAATGGCTGGAATATGAAAATGTAGAACGCGCCAAGGGCGAGACCAAGTGGAATTTCTGGAAGCTTCTGGTATATTCCATAGACGGCATTACCGCTTTTTCCACGGCACCGCTTCTGATTGCTTCTTTTGTGGGAGTATTGTTCTGTGTGATCGCTTTCGTGATGATCGTATTTATCATCGTGAGGAAACTGATCTTCGGAGATCCGGTTTCCGGCTGGCCTTCTCTGGTGTGCATTATCCTGATGACCAGCGGTGTCCAGTTCTTCTGTACGGGCATTCTGGGACAGTACCTGGCGAAAGCATATATGGAAGTAAAACGCCGTCCAATCTATCTGGTAAAAGAGGAAATTTAAAAAAACGGCAGATATCTGCACTTTTTGTGTACGTAAAAAAGTTACAAAATAGGGGTAAAATGTAACATTTTTACTTTCTTAACTATATTTTAACGGAAAAATGTCTTTTCAAAAATCGACAGCTATGATACTATTTCATTATCAGTCACTGTAGGGGAGCAATACTCGACAAGTAAAAAGGGGGACTTGTTTTGGATATTGTTGCAGTAAAAGATTCTGATTTAGAGAGATATGTCACCAAAATCATGCTGGAAATAGGGGTGCCGGCGCATCTGAAGGGTTATCACTATTTACGTGATGCAATCATTTTGTCAGGGAAAGACATGGAAGTAGTAAGCAGCGTTACCAAGCTGCTGTATCCCACCATCGCGAAGCATTTCAAGACCACCGATCAGAAAGTGGAACGCGCGATCAGGAATGCTATTGAGGTGTCCTGGTCAAGGGGAAATGTAGAGACATTCGAGAAGATTTTTGGCTATTCGTCAGCCTCCGGAAGGACGAGACCTACGAACAGCGAGTACATTGCACGTATCGCCGATAACATCCGACTGGATTACAAGGCTATGTAACATATTACTTTTAATTGTTTGGAACAGGGAAAAAATAGTAGAATGAGTAAATGCAGTATTCTCCGCTGCAGACTGACAGAACCGCGTACCGGAACGGGGAAGTTTCCGGTACGCGGTTTTCTTGCGCCCAAATACTGATTTATTTGTCAAGTCTGCATAAATATGATAAGATGTACAAAAGCCCGTGCAAGATAAGAAAGCGGGCATGGGAGATAAAATGACTTTTCGGACATCGGATATTTTGATCGGGGGGTGCCTGATCATCATCGGGCTGACGGAGGTCGCCCATTTGGCAGGCTGCCTGTTAGGGTGGTCTTTTTTGACTGTAACGGATCTGCTGCTGGTGGAGGTGGGAAGCTTCCTGCTGGCAGCGGTATTGCTGGCATGGCTCCGGGGACGCAGAGGCAGACGGACGGCGGATAAAAAAACTGTGATATCAGAGAAAAATAACGTGGTCGGCAGACCGGAGACGAAGCGGACACAGATCCTCGCCGGAGTGTTGGCATTTCTGATCCTGCTGCAGATTCTTGGAATCCTGACAGGAAAGCAGGCCTGGCTGGAGGGAGACATGACACTGGAGACGGTGAACACGTTTCTTCAGGAGAATGCCTTATACACGATAAACCCTCTCACGGGAACGGCTTATACGCTGGGAATTCCTCTTCGATTAAAAGTATTGTGCCTTCCGACCCTGTACGGCACCATCAGCCGGTGGACGGGGATGGCAGCAGCGGATGTGGTATACCGCCTGATTCCCTGCATTACGTTACTGTTGGGATACCTTGCCTACGGAAGTCTGGGAAGAGTTCTTTTTCCGGAAAATTTCGTGAAAAGACGGACGTTTTTACTGATGGTGGGAATACTGTTCAGTACAGGAGCATATATGCCGGGAGTGGATGGCTTTGATGTATTTTACGGAGGATTCCGTGGAGTGACAATCCGGGCGGTGGTACTGATTCCGCATCTGTTTTCCTGTCTGGCAGAAAAAAGATACTTCGGCGTGATCCTCTGCATTCTGGCGGAGGCCTGCATGGTCTGGACTTTGTACGGTGCCGGTGTGTGCCTGCTTGTTACGGCAGCATGGCTGCTCCTGCGGGGACTGCTTTCCCTGTTTTCCAACCGACAGGTAGCCAAAAAGAATATGGCAGTGGGGAACCGTAAGCCGGGAGAGGGGGATGCGGAATGATGACACTTCTGCAATCTGCCCTGACAGGCTGGACCGATTATACACAACATGGAAAATTTGTGGCATTTTTACTGCTGGCTATTGCGTATCTGGGATTTAAACTCTATGGAGCCGCCGGCGCAGAGCCGGGGACAAATACAGAAGGGATGCTCCGGTGGATGCGCATATCCGACGACGGAAAAGACCGGAAAATATTGTATCTGTACGGTGTGCTGATAACGCTGGGATGCATCTGCCCGGTGACCGCCGGAATCCTGCTGAAATACCAGACGGCCTTCTATTCTTATGTATGGATCTGGGCGGCAGTTCCCCAGACGGCGCTGATTGCGTGGGCGGCAGCGGATTTTCTGGAGAAACTGTTAAAAGAGAGAACTTTGCGAAACGGCATGGCTGTCCTTATTTTACTGGGAATCCTGTTCCTTGGCGGCAATCCCGCATCGGAATGGGTGGGAACGAAGACGACCCGGATTCCGGCGCTTGCGGACGGAGGAGCAGCATCACAGACACAGGAGGCAACAGCCTGGGAGACATTGGAACAGTTAAGCGACTACAGTGAGGCGGAGAGAGGAACCCGGGAATACATCCTGTGGGCACCGAGGGAAATCATGGCGGCAGCCAGAGCCTATAGTGCACAGATCCGTCCGGTGTACGGAAGAAGCATCTGGGAGGCTTCTCTGGGAAGCTATTCCTATGATACCAATGAGGTCTGGCAGGAGGATCTGTACCTGTGGATGAGCCATCTGGAAGCTACCGGGGAGACGGAATATCTGCGGACGGAGCAGAATGCGGAAGCAGAAGGCCCGGAAACAAAGCCCCAGGGCAGAACCATAGATTTCGCGGCATGTCTTGACAGGGCAAAAGAGGCCGGTATAGACTACATTTTATTGCCGGGAGAAATGTCTGAGGAAACAAAACAGGAACTGCAGCAACTGTCTGGCAGAGAATTACAGCCTCTGGGTGGGTATTTTCTGCTCTCAATCCGCTGAATTCCGTATCAGCAGTAAGAGGGCAGGCATCGTTGCAAAAGTAAGGAAGAAGACAATGGAACAGGATTTGATCAGTATTGTGGTCCCGGTCTACCGGGCAGAACGATATATAGAAGAGACCATGGACTGTGTGCGCGCGCAGACCTATCCTCACTGGGAACTGCTTCTGGTGGAGGATTGCGGCCCGGATCGCAGCCGGGAAGTGATACAGGAGTATATCCAAAGAACCGGGGATTCCCGGATCCGTCTGCTGACCCATCCCACGAATCTGGGGGCGGCCAGAGCCCGTAATCTGGGAGTGAACGAGGCAAGGGGACGGTATCTGGCATATCTGGATGCGGATGATCTGTGGGTACCGGACAAGCTGGAAAAAGAACTGGCTTTTCTGAAGGAAAAAAAGGCTGCTTTTGTGTTTACCGGGTATGAATTCGCCGATGAGAACGGAAAGGGAACCGGGAAAGTCGTTCGCGTCCCGGCCACCATTACTTATAAAGAAGCTTTGAAAAATACTACAATATTCACCAGTACTGTAATGTTTGACATGGAGCGGCTGTCGAAGGAACAGCTGCAGATGCCGCAGATCAAGAGCGAGGATACCGCACTGTGGTGGAGAATACTGCGGGAAGGTTATGTAGCTTGTGGTTTAGATCAAAATTTGGTAAAATATCGAAGAGCAGGGAAATCCCTGTCGTCGAATAAGCTGGAAGCCGTGCGGAGGATCTGGAATCTGTACCGCAGGGCGGAAGGCATGTCAGTGCCGGACAGTGCCTGGCATTTCTGCTTCTGGGCGGTACGCGCCGTAAAACGCAGAGTATAGGAGGAGTTTGTTTTGAATACAAACGGTAATTATTATGAAAATCGACTGCGGAAAAGGGAATCCTTCAAGCGTTTGATCAATATTGGACTTTCCGCAATCTGCCTGTTACTGGAGATCGGACTGTTTGCCTATATGTGGCAGTTTCATTTTCAGTTCCAACTGGTAGATCCCCTGCAGAAGATCTGGTATCGTGGCTTTCTGCTGGAGAACGGTATCTACAGTGTGATCCTGATCTTTTTCTCCGTGACCTACGGCGGCATGCGTCTGGGCTATATGAAGAACACCGAGATCATTTTTTCGCAGGTATTTGCGACATTGATGGCGGATATGCTGATCTATGCGGAACTGTGTATGATGGCGCGGAGCATTTTCCCGCCGGACATGTTCCTGCTGATGGTGGTCCTGCAGATCATTGCGGTGATCATTTACGCCAACATAGCCAACAAGATCTATCGTACGGCCTTCCCGCCCAGAGAACTTCTGCTGATCCACGGGGATCGTCCCATCGAAGACATTGTCAATAAGTTCGAGAGCCGTAAGGACAAATACAAGATCACAAAATGTGAGCATATTAAAAAAGGTACGACAGAACTGTGCAGGGAGATTCTGGACAATTACAGAAACGGAGAGATCAGTGCGGTAGTGATCTGGGACATCAGTGAGAAGGACCGCAATATCCTCCTGAAGTTCTGCTATGCCCATTCCATCCGTGTGTATGTCATGCCTAAAATATCGGATGTTATTTTAGTGGGATCCGAAGAACTGCATGTATTTGATACCCCGATCCTGCTGACCAGAGAGTATTCCCTGAGCATGGAGCAGAGATTTATCAAGAGATCCATTGATGTGATCTGTTCCCTGATCCTTCTGGTGGTGACCTCTCCGCTGATGCTTCTGACCGCTATCGCCATCAAGCTGTACGATGGCGGCCCGGTGCTGTACAAGCAGGTGAGATGCACCATCGGCCAGCGGGAATTCTACATTATGAAGTTCCGCAGCATGCGCACCGACGCAGAGAAGGACGGTGTGGCGCGGCTGGCGCAGAAGGGCGACAAGCGTATTACCCCGGTAGGTAAGGTGATCCGTAAGTGTCGGTTGGACGAACTGCCGCAGCTGATTAATATTCTGCGGGGAGATATGTCTTTCATCGGTCCCAGACCTGAGAGACCGGAGATCATTGCGCAATATATGGAAGTCATGCCGGAGTTTGCCTTCCGCATGAAAGTGAAAGCCGGACTGGCGGGATTCGCACAGGTATACGGGAAATACAATACCTCTCCTTATGATAAACTAAAGCTGGATTTAACCTATATTGAAAATTATTCCGTATGGCTGGATCTGAAATTAATGCTTCTGACATTGAAGGTATTGTTCTGGCCGGATAGCACCGAGGGTGTGGAAAGTGAGCAGGTGACAGCTTTCAAGGCGGAGTACGACGGTCGTGCCGAGAAAGATGATAACTGACGATTCAGGGAGGAAAACGCATGGAAGTAAGCTATGGGAAAGAGCCTTTCGACCTGCGGCTGCTGTGCCTGCGGCTGTGCCGCAATTTATGGAAAATACTGGCCGTGACAGCGGTGGGAACACTGTTGTCTGGCGGCGGTTATTATGTGAAAAACGTGTTGCTGCAGCCCGATCCCGGGTATGCGGCTTCTTCCACTTATAAGGTAGAATATAAAGAGAACCCCAATGCGGCTGGTGCCTACTATATCAATGAGGCGACCTGGAACAGGCTGCTCCACACGGGAGAATTTTTAGACGGCGTGGAGAAGCATTTGCAGGAGGCGGCGGATAACGGTGACGCGGAAGCGGCAGAAGTGCTGGCGATGGGCCGGGATGCCTGGAGCGGCGGCCTTTCGGCAACCCTGCCTTCGGATTTCAGCATTCCGGTGACACAGGCAACGATGCAGCATCCTGAGATGAGCGTTGCACTGGCTCATGCGACAGAAGCTGCCATGTGTGAAGAATTTGCGGAGAGCATGGTGGAGATTGACAAGATCAAGGTCCTGGATCCCGGAAACCGGGCAGATGCAGTGGTTCCGGATGTGCGCCCGGTACGGGCGGTCATTCTGGCAGCGGTGGTGTCACTGTTTTTTGCAGTGGTTCTGTTCTCTCTGGTGGAGATTGCACAGGACGGTATCTGGCTGCCTGCGACGCTTCGCAGACGTTACGGGCTGAACAGCCTGGGGACGGTGGAAAGCGTGGGATTCGCGGAGAATCTGGCGTATACGCTGGCAAAAACCTGTGAGAAAAAGCGCGTGGACAAATCCGGCAGGAACGGAACGGAAGGCGGCAAAAAAGACAGCATATGCCGTGTGGCGGTATGTGGAGCGTTACCCGAAGCAGATCCCCGGGAGATCACAGAAACCCTGCAGAAACTGGCTAAGACAGAGGAAGCCGGGAAGATGGGAGAAACAGCGGTGGGATATACGGCAGTCCCCAGTCCCCTGCTGTGCCCCGAGAGCGGGGCAACCCTGCGGGAAGCAGACGGGATCCTGTTGGCAGTACCCGCCGGAAAACGGGTGGGAAAGCAACTGGAGGCGGTACTGGAATATTTGAAAACCCAGGACTGCTCTGTGGACGGAGCCTTTCTGTGGAATGCGGATGAGAGACTGATCCGCAACTATTATTTTTTACCGGGAGCCATCCAGACAGAAGCAGAACAATACGGAGGAGTGCAGGGATGAGGGTAGAAGTGCTGGCATCGGTGATGAATGCTTCTCTTCCGGAGACGGTACAACATATGAACCTTGGGTCGGACGCGGTGATCATCAATCAGTGCGACCGGCTGGGGCAGGAGGAAATGCAGATATCTTCGGGAAACGGAACGGTCCGTTTCTATAGCTTTCCCGAACGTGGCATCGGCAGAAGCCGGAATGAGGCCATTCTTCGGGCAAAAGGAGACATCTGCCTTTTTTCGGATGAGGATATCGTATATGAGGACGGCTATGAGGCGGCGGTTCTTGCGGAATTTGAGCAAAATCCCCGGGCGGATATGATCATTTTTAATATTGACGTGGCGGAAGAGAGGCGGACATACCATATCACGGAACGGAAGCGGGTGCGCTGGTATAACTGTGGGCGTTACGGCGCCGTCAGCTTTGCAGTGCGCAGGGACAGCCTGCTGCGGTCGGGAATCCAGTATTCCCTGCTGTTCGGCGGTGGTGCGAAGTACAGTAACGGTGAGGACAGCCTGTTCCTGACGGAATTTATGAAAAAAGGCTATCGGGTATATACTGCGCCGGTGACCATCGGAAGAGAGGAAGCCGGAGATTCCACCTGGTTTCATGGATATAACGAAAAGTTTTTCCACGACAGAGGTGTGTTGTATCATTATCTGTATGGCTGGTTGGAATGGCCGCTGGCCTTGCGGTTCCTCTATGCGCATAAGGGAAAATTGTGTACAGAGGTCAGCCTGAAACAGGCGAAGCAATGGATGCGGGAGGGCATCCGGGAGGCCAGGGGACAGAAATAGAGGGGAAAGGAGGTTCCGCATGGAAATGAGTGTACTGGTATATATCATATTGACAATTATTACCGTAGCGTTCGGTTTTCTGGTGCGGAATGGCGACTATACGGCGGAATATTTGTCCGGTAGACGCTCCTTTCGCAGAAATGTCTCTGGAAATCTGTCGGTAATTGCAACCGGTCCCGACAGACAGCAGGCTCACAATGCGGTAGCGGAGTTCGCTATCTTTGGTCTTCTGGCCGGAGTCTCGGCCTGTCGGATCGCTGTGGGCGGCGATTACTGGGTCTACTGGCTGAATTTCCAGCTGATCGATCAGGGAAGACATGTCTCCTATGAAAAGGGGTTCGTGTATCTGGTGAAATTCTTCCATCTGATCTTCGGCGAAGGCTCGTATCTGCCGATCTTCGGTTTCTTTTCCCTGATCACGGTGTTTTTCTTTCTGAAATCCCTGCACGATCAGGCGGATTGGTATGTATTTTCCCTGTTTCTTCTATTGACACAGGGCTTTTACTTTAATAGTATGAACTCGGTACGCTACTATTTTGCGCTGGCACTGGCCATGTATGCGCAGAAATACGTGCTGCGGGGAGAATACGGGAAATTCCTTCTCTGGATATTGCTGGGCTGTACGATCCACAAGTCGGTGCTGCTGGTCATTCCAGCCTATATCGTCATGGATCTGTTGTCACGGATCCGGTTGAAAAAGTGGCACTATGCCGTAGGCGGACTGGTGCTTCTGTCCCTGATCTTCGGACAGGATGTGTACCGGAGTATTATTTTCCGGTTCTATCCCTATTATAAAGACTCCATGTTTGACAATGGACAGTTGTCTTACGTCAATATTGCAAAATGCCTTGCTATCCTGGTGCTGTGCCTGATTTATTGGAAGGACAGCATCCGGGACAACCGCAGGAACCGCTATTATTTCTATCTGAATCTGGCGGGACTGGTACTGTATGCCTGCGGATCCTTCATCCCGGAGGTGTCAAGAGTGGCCTATTACCTGATCCAGTCCCAGATCTTCCTGATCCCGGGCGTGCTGATAGAAGCTAAGAAAAGCTGGTTCCGTACACTTTGCATTATCGGCGTTGCCGGAGCGTATCTGTTGTATTTTGCGATGTTGCTGCGGGGGATGGATGATGTGGAGATCCGCCTCCTCCCGTATCTGAACTGGATATTTAATTAAAAAAGCTGGAAATAATTAAAAGAGGATTTGGTTTATGAAAGTGTTGTGGGTCTGTAATATCATGCTTCCGGTGATCGCCGAAGCATTGCATAGAGAAGCTTCCAACAAGGAAGGCTGGCTTTCCGGACTGTTAGCACAGGTGGCAGCGGAAAACGACGCAAAGATCGAACTGGCGGCAGCATTTCCGGTACCCGCAGACGCGGAAGTACCCTGGAGACTCCGGGTGGCAGTACCCCGGACGAAACCATACGTTGCGGCGTCTCAGGCAGAGCGCCACGGAGAAAACACCGGGTCAGAGCAATCTGCAGCACCTTCAGCCAGCAGTCGGAGCACTGGCGCTGGAGGAAATCAGGAAAACAACACGATAAATGAATATAATATCACATGTTATGGATTCCGAGAGGACACTCGGCATCCCGATCACTACCAGCCGGAGCTGGAGGAGGAACTGCGTAAAATCACAGAAGACTTTGCACCGGATGTGATCCACTGTTTCGGCACCGAGTATCCTCATACGCTGGCAGTCTGCCGGGTATATCCTCACAGGGAAAGGATTCTGTTGGGGATCCAGGGAATCTGTACCCTGTGTGCGGAGGCTTATTTTGCCGAGCTGCCGGAAGAAGTCATCCGCAAGGTGACCTTCCGGGATCTGGTGAAGCGGGATACCCTGCGCAGCCAGCAGGAGAAATTCGCCCGTCGGGGCGTGATGGAGAGAGAAGCCATCGGACTGGCGGGGAATATCACCGGCAGGACCGACTGGGACCGGATTGTGACTACGGGCTGGAACCCTAAGGCACACTATTACACCATGAATGAGACCCTACGGGCGTCTTTTTACGAAGGGGAATGGAGTCCGGAACATTGCGAACCATATTCCATCTTCGTCAGTCAGGGGGATTATCCCCTGAAAGGCCTGCATTACCTGTTGATGGCATTGCCCCGGATCCGCGAGAAATACCCGGAAGTACAGGTGTATGTGGCGGGAAATGACCTGACGGCGCATACGACCCTGAAAGAGAAACTGAAAATATCGGCTTACGGAAACTATATGCGCCGATTGATCCGGGAAGGACAGCTGGAAGACCGGATCCATTTTCTGGGAAGACTGACGGCGGAAGAAATGAAGGACAGATTCCTGAAAAGCAATCTGTTTCTGTGTTGCTCCTCGCTGGAAAATTCCCCGAATTCTCTGGGAGAGGCTATGCTTCTGGGAGTACCCTGCGTCAGCACGGAAGTAGGAGGAATCCCCAGTCTGTTTGAAGGTGGTAAAGACGGTCTGTGGTGTGAGGGCCATCGGCCGGGACAAGGGCCGGAAAAAGAAGAAAACGGCCGAGACACATCAGATGGTAAAAATAACATGCGCAATTTTGAGGATGCAGAAACAAATAAATTGGAAAACATTGTAAAATCCATGGCTGACTCCATTATTGAAATGTGGGATCATCCGGAAAAAATGATGGAATACTCAAAAAATGCAAGAGAACATGCAAGAAAAACCCATGATAAAACACTGAATTTTGAGAAAATGCAGGAAATCTATGCAAATATAGCAGGGAGGAAAGAATGAAGCTGGTATTTGTATCCAACTATTTTAATCATCATCAGCTGTCCTTCTGTGATGCCCTGTATGATCAGCTGGAGGGGAGCTTCTGCTTCCTCCAGACCCAGCCCATGGAAGAGGAACGCGTGAAAATGGGCTGGCAGGCCGAGGCGCGTCCCTATGTATGCTATGCCCTGGCGGAGGATGTTGACTGGCACTCACTTATCCTGTCCGCTGATGTGGTGATCTTCGGCGGCTGTGACGATGAGACATATATTCAGGAGAGACTGGCGGCAGGCAGACCGGTCTTCCGTTACAATGAGCGCTTATATAAGGAAGGACAATGGAAAGCCATCTCGCCCAGAGGGTTGTTACAGAAGTACAAAGACCATACCCGATACCGCAAGGCTCCGGTATATTTTCTCTGCGCGGGTGCTTATGTTCCCTGTGATTATCACCTGATTCATGCCTATCCGGAGAAAATGCTGCGCTTCGGCTATTTTCCGGAGACCAGAACCTATGAAGCAGGACAGCCCTTCGACCGCAAACAGCCCGGCAGTATTCTCTGGGCGGCCCGGATGATCGACTGGAAGCATCCGGAACTGGTAGTGAAGACGGCAGCCTATCTGAAGGAACATCTGAAAGACACTCCGTTTCATATTACGATGATCGGTGGCGGGGAATTGGAGGAAGAGGTACACCGGCTGGCGGAAGAACTTGGAGTGACGCAGGAGATCACCTTCCCGGGCTACTGTAGTCCGGAAGAAGTACGGGCCGCCATGGAAACCTCGGAAATCTATCTGGTCACCAGTGACCGCAAGGAAGGCTGGGGAGCCGTAGTGAATGAAGCCATGAACAGTGGCTGCGCCGTGGTAGCGGATCATATGATCGGAGCAGCCCCTTATTTGATCCGACAGGGAGAGAATGGCAGGATCTACCGGGACGGCTGCGAACAGGATCTGTTCCGGACGGTGGAAAGCCTGCTTCGGAATCCGGCAGAGTGCCGGAGACTGGGAGAAGCCGCCCGGAAAAGGATTGCCACGGAATGGAATGCCCGCACCGCAGCAGAGAGACTGGTGCGGCTGTGCCGGGACATGGGATTTCTGTCGAAAAAAACGATGACAACCGCACCCACACTTCCCAAATTGTGGAGCGATGGCCCCTGTTCCCCCGCACCGGTGATCCCGGAGAGACAGATGTATAGGAGAATAAACAGTGAACAGTAATACCAGCAAGGAACCGCTGATCAGTGTGATCGTGCCGGTGTACAATATCATACCGTACCTGCCCCGTTGTGTGGAGAGCCTGCGGAAGCAGACCTACCGGAATCTGGAGATTCTGCTGATCGACGACGGATCCACCGATGACACCCCGGCACTGTGCGACCGCCTGGCGGAGGAAGATACGCGGATCCGCGTGTTCCATAAGGAGAACGGCGGTCCTTCTTCGGCCCGCAACTTTGGACTGGAACAGGCAAAGGGAGATTATGTGGGCTTCGTGGACAGCGATGACTATGTAGACGCAGATATGTACGAGGGTCTGTACCGTGCCATTGCCGGGACCGGAATGCCTGTAGCCCAGGTGGGCAGAGACGAGATCGACAAGGATGGCAATATTCTGCCGAATATCTGCGAGCCGGTGGCACAGGCACAGGTGATCCCCGCACAGGATTTCCTGAAGGAACTGCTGATGCACCGTGGGGACTGTTCTTTTTGCACGAAGCTTCTGCAAAAAGACCTGTTCACGGAGGAAAAATTCCCCATCGGCGCATTAAACGAAGACTTCCATCTGCTGGTAAAGATGCTGACCCGTGAAAAAAACACGGTTCCGGGGATTGCGTGTATCCCGGGACAGGCGTATCATGTATTTTATCGTCCGGACAGTAACACCCGTGATAAGAACCGTTTTTCCCGGGTATTTGCCGACAACATCGACAATGCGGATATGGTGCTTGCCCTCGTGGAAAAAAAATATCCGGAGCTGACAGAGACCGCCTTTCGTTTCGGTGTCTTTCAGCGGCTGGATTATCTGCTGCACATTCCCATCCCGCAGATGACCGGAGAAAACGAATTTTACCGGAGGGTCGTGAAGAATCTGCGCCATGGCTGGTGGAGAGCAATGAGAAATCCTTACCTCACCCGGAAGAATAAGTGTTATCATACACTGTTTGCCATCGCCCCGAAGGGAATCCGGGTATTGCACAAAAAAGTGAAACGTATCGAGTAGAAAGAAAATGTGATACAATAAGGCGTAAGGCTTTAGTGAATGACGAAAATTGGAGACAGATGTTAATAATATGAAGAATAATTTCCTGAAAATACCGATGAACAGAATTATCGCATTACTGATCATGGACACCATGTCTATTGTAATAGCGTCTTTTGCGGCAATCTATATCCGCTTCGACTTTCAGTTTAATGCGATACCGAAAGAATATATGACGAAATTTGAACATATTCTTCCGTTTAACATAGTCATCACCATACTGTTTTTTGTGATCTGGAAGCTGTATAAAAGCGTATGGCGCTATGCCAGCGCTACGGAGATGCTGAATATCGTGTTTGCCACCAGCTGTACCGCGGTGGCGCAGCTGGTATTCTGCTATCTTACCAACCAGAGAATGCCCAGAAGCTACTATATTATTTATCTGTTTCTCCTGTTCGCCATGACCTGCGGAATCCGCTTCAGCTATCGTATTCTGCGTATCATCAATATGAAACGCGCCGACATGACCCAGAAGAAGACAGGCAATAATGTCATGCTTATCGGCGGCGGAGCGGCGGCTAACGCTATCATAAAGGAAGCGGAATCCAGCCAGTTCGTCACCATGAACATCAAATGCATCATTGACGATAACCCGGGATGTCACGGCAAGTTCCTGCGTGGCGTACCCATTGTGGGCGGCAGAGACAGGATCGGGGATGCTGTGGGACAGTACAGCATCGACGAGATCATTTTCGCCATCCCTTCCGCCAACAATAAGACCCGTAAGGAAATACTGGACATCTGCAAAGAGACCGGCTGCAAGCTTCGCACTTTGCCCGGCATCTATCAGCTGATCAACGGCGATGTCTCCGTATCCAAATTAAAGGAAGTGGAGATCGAGGATCTGCTGGGCAGAGATCCCATCCAGATCAACACGGAAGAGATCCTGAATTCCGTGCACAATAAGGTGATCCTGGTCACCGGCGGTGGTGGTTCCATCGGAAGCGAACTGTGCCGGCAGATCGCCGCGCATCATCCGAAGCAGCTGATCATAATAGATATTTATGAGAATAGTGCCTACGAGATCCAGCAGGAACTGCTGCGGAAATATCCGGAGCTGAATCAGGTGGTATTGATCGCATCGGTACGAAATACCGCCCGTATCGAGAAAATCTTCGAGACCTACCATCCCGATATCGTCTATCATGCGGCGGCGCATAAGCATGTTCCCCTCATGGAGACCAGCCCCAACGAGGCGATCAAGAATAACGTGTTCGGTACCTACAAGACCGCACAGGCCGCAGTAAAATGCGGGGTAAAGAAATTCGTACTGATCTCAACGGATAAGGCGGTCAACCCCACCAATATCATGGGGGCATCCAAGAGAATCTGCGAAATGGTCATCCAGATGATGAACAATACGACAGATACCAATTTTGTGGCGGTACGTTTCGGCAATGTACTGGGCAGTAACGGCAGTGTGATTCCACTGTTCAAGCAGCAGATCGCCGCAGGCGGTCCCGTGACGGTAACGGATCCGAACATCATCCGCTATTTTATGACCATACCGGAGGCTGTATCCCTGGTATTGCAGGCGGGCGCCTACGCCAGAGGCGGAGAGATCTTCGTGCTGAACATGGGAGAACCGGTGAAGATCCTGGATCTGGCCACGAACCTGATCAAACTCTCCGGTTACAAACCCGGCGAAGATATTGAGATCAAATTTACCGGCCTGCGTCCCGGTGAAAAAATGTACGAAGAACTTCTGATGAACGAAGAGGGGCTGAAAGAAACGGCCAATAAAATGATCTTTATCGGCAAGCCCATTGAATTTGACGAAGACGAATTCCGCAGACAGCTGGATATCCTGGAACAGGAAGCAGTGAAGGAAGACGGTGATATCCGCGCGGAAGTAATGAAGATCGTACCTACCTATCATCCTGCGGAGGAATGATTTTAGTATCCGGATAAAAAAGTAAGATAAAAGAATCGGAAGGGGAGACACTTTATGGCTGCAACAGTACAGCAGGACAGACAGAATCGCAGATATACCTCCATCAAGAGAAGCATGGATATTGTTTTAAGCGGATTGGGAATTATTTTATTGTCCCCGCTTTTGCTGGTGCTGTGCATTGCCATCAAGCTGGATTCCCCCGGCCCGATCCTGTTCTGCCAGAAGCGGGTGGGCATCCATAAAAAACATTTTATGATCTATAAGTTCCGCACCATGCGTACCGATACGCCGAAGGATATGCCGACACATCTGCTGGCCGATCCGGAACAATACATTACAAAGACCGGAAGATTCCTGCGCAAGACCAGCCTGGACGAACTGCCCCAGATCTTCAATATTTTCAAGGGAGATATGAGTATCGTGGGTCCCAGGCCGGCGCTGTGGAATCAGTACGATCTGATCGCGGAGCGGGATAAATACGGTGCCAATGATGTGCTGCCCGGCCTGACCGGATGGGCGCAGATCAACGGCAGAGACGAACTGGAGATTCCCGTAAAGGCAAAGCTGGACGGAGAATACGTGGCAAAATACGGATTCGCCATGGATCTTCGCTGCTTCTTCGGTACCTTCGCAAGTGTACTGCGTCAGGACGGCGTCGTGGAGGGCGGAACGGGAAGCATGAAAAAGGGCGATAAGTAAATATGAAAAAGATATTAATTCTGGGTGCCAATAGTTATATTGGCACTTCTTTTGAAAAATATATAAAAGAAAACTATCCGAAGGAGTACGAGGTCTGCAGAACCAGTCTGCGGGGAACGGCCTGGCAGCAGGAGGACTGGAGCGGCTATGACAGCATCCTCAATGTCACAGGCAAGGCTCACGCGGACATCGCGGCCCTGACAGAGGAACAGAAGCAGGAGTATTACACCGTGAACTGCGATCTGGCAGTGGAAGCGGCAAAAAAAGCCATTGCAGACGGCGCGGGACAATACATCTACCTCAGCAGCATCATCGTCTACGGTGACAGTAGCAACAGCAGAAAACCCGTACGCATCACCGCAGATACCAGACCCCAGCCCTCCAATTTCTACGGGGACAGCAAATGGCAGGCGGAGCAGAAGCTGCAGGAGGTGTTCGCAGGGAAGAACGGCACACGTCTGGCTATTTTGCGATTACCCATGATTTATGGAAAAGGATGTAAGGGAAATTACAAAACATTGATAAAGCTGGCAGAGAAACTTCCGATATTCCCCACATTTCCTAACGAACGCAGCGTACTCCGGATAGAACATCTTGCCGAATATCTGAGAACATTGGCAGAAGAGGGTGGGGAAGGACTTTTTTGGCCCCAGGATGATGAATACCGAAGCACACCGGACATGGTTTTTGAACTTGCACAGATTGCCGGGCGGCATATTACTCCGGCTCCCTGGCTGAACCCTTTTGTCCGTCTGGCATTCTATTTTCCCGGAAAACCGGGAAAACTTGCAAGAAAAGCATTTGGAACATTGACGATTGAAAGACAAAAAGCTTGAAAACAGACGGAAAATATGGTATGAATGAAATATGTTAATTCATATCTTATGTAAAAGTCATGCATATCGCAGTATACTCCTTTCCAGATGACCTGATGAATAAGAAAAATAGGTGAAATATAGGCTAAACTGCGGATGGTTTCTGACGAATTCATTGAAACTGATGATCATATTGGGTATAATGAAGAGTAGTGTAGTATCCGAATAGATGGAAGGATAAGACAAAGAATGAAAATCATATTGAATAATATCGCCAGAGTGCAACACGCAGAAGTGGAGATTGAAGGAATTTCAGTAATATCCGGTTACAATGGTACCGGAAAAAGTACGGTGTGCAAAGCTCTGTATGCAACAAGTCAGGCGTTTGGACGATTGAATAAGAGCGTATTGCAAAGCAGAGAGAACAGTATTAAAAACAGCATTGATGAGTGGGAAAGCAAATCACGCACCGACTCTATGCCGTTTTGGGAAGAATGCAGTGACAACTTCTTCAATCTATTGGAACAGATGAAAGTGTCAATAGAAGATTTGTCGGATGAGGATCTGCCAAAGCTGTTGCAGAAGGTTGGAATCGAGCCGGATGAGGACGGCTACGAGGATTTGATCAGCGAATTGGGTAGAATACGCAAAAGACCTTTTGAAGTCGATGCCCGTTTTGTGATTGAAAGAGCGTTTACCCAGTGCTTTAGCGGACAGCTTAACACATTGGGACAGGATACACAGGCAGAAATCGAATTTGAGTACGGAAAGTCGGTGGCAAGGGCAGTCTTTCAAAACAATAAACTGACGGAAAGTACGGCAGCACAGATCCTGATGAACAAGCCGGTATACATAGAGACCGGCAGTTCACTGGATATGGTACTCAATAATCAGTTCAGAAGAAGAACGTCCAATGCAAAAATCCCTTTTTCTGCGTTGTATAAGCCCGTGACGGGAGAGATGACCCTGGAGAAATACAACGAATTAGATAAGGTGAGGAAAATATGTTCCCGCATTATGAATGAGGTGACCCACGGAGAATTAGTATCGTCTACAACGAACAGAGAGGTTACTTATCACGAAGAGGATTTACAGGATCCTATTTTATGTCCGAATATAGCATCCGGATTAAAAAATATTCTTACGATACAGAAATTATTGGATAATGGATATTTAAATTCAAACTCATTGCTTTTGATTGATGAGCCGGAAGTGAATCTACATCCCGAATGGCAGGTGAAATTTGCCGAGATTCTCGTGCTTTTATATAAAGAACTGGGAATCCGGATTATATTGAACACTCACAGCCCCTATTTTATGCGGGCTATAGAGACGAAAATGGCGGAACAGGAAATTGCCGATATGGGAAGATATTACTTCATGCAGGAGGTAGCCCCTCACAGATTCGTTGCAGAGGATGTCACAGGGAGAACAGAAATTGTATACCAGACCATGTATAAGCCATTGGAAGGACTGTGAGTGCTTATGAATATACCATATGATAAGACGAAAATAGCAAGCACTTTAAAAGAAACATCAAAAGATGATTCCGATAAGAACAATGTTGTATATTTAGTGAATGATACACATGAGGCAGATGATTTTGATGAAGTATCAAAACAAATAGCGAAAAAAGTACGTCTGGGAAATAAACCGAGATCCTGTGATGCACTGTATCGAAGCGGGAAGTACTATAATCTCATTGAGTTTAAGAACAGAAAATCCGCAGATTTGAGAAGGGATAAAGCCGAATTACATGAAAAGGCATTCGACAGTCTGGGACAGCTGGCTATCTATCTGAATTATCAGGGGAATCTGGATGATCTTGCCAGGGAGACTCGGATGATCGTGGTATATAATGACAATAAAGGAACGGAAGATCCCAAAACAGATATAGCAAGCAGTAAAAGCATAAATGGAATCACACAGAAATTAAAGCAATTTTCCAAGGCGGCAGATTTGGATTCCTATCCTATTCAATTCAGATTGGAATGTGTAAAGGGATTACTGTATCATCAGGTAATTACAATAGACGTATCGGATTTTCAGACGGTCATGAATGTGATTTATGCAGAATAGGAAGTTAGAAGTCCTATATTGCCACGGAAAGTGGTAATAGGACTTTTTGACTTTATAATGAAAAGAGGACAGGATCATGAACAACAGTCCGTTGGCCAGTATTATCACGGTGGCGTTCAACAGTGAGAAGACCATTCGCCACACCATAGAATCCGTACTGGCCCAGACCTATGACAATATCGAATATTGGATCATTGACGGTTCCAGCAGGGACCATACGGTGGAGATCGCGGAATCCTACCGGGCGCAGCTGGAGGAGAAGGGCATCCGCTATCATATCCTCAGCGAACCTGACGGCGGCATCTACGATGCCATGAATAAGGGAATCCGCCATGCCACGGGAGAGATCATCGGCATCATCAACAGTGATGACTGGTATGAGCCGGAGGCCGTGGAGACAGCCGTGGATACGTTCCAAAAGACCGGTTGTGACCTTATGTATGCAAATATCCGCATGCACAAGGCGGACGGCAGCACCTTCGTCAAAAGAGCCAGAAGCCGCAGGTTCCAGACCTCCAGAGACTGGAATCACCCCACGACTTTTGTGAAAGCGGAATGCTATAAGACATACCCCTTCCGTCAGCTGGGCATCCACGATGACTACGGATTCTTCCTGCAGATGCGGAAGCTGGGGAAAAAGATCGTCACCGTGGACAAGGTACTGGCCAATTTCCACATGGGCGGCGCCAGCAACCACAAGGACCTGAAGGCAGCGAAGAAACGGATCATGGACCGCTACCGCTATTGTTACCGGATCAACGGGTACAGCAGATGGTATATGATCGAGTGCGTGGCTATTGAGGTGGCAAAGTTCCTATTGGGCTAGAAGCACCATAGAAAGAAAAGAGGAAGATATATGAAACAATTAGCAGGAATTCTGGGAGCAGTTCTTCTGGCGACTTCACTGTTTACGTCGGATGCATATACATATGAGGCATATGCACTCACCGAAGAGGATGAAGCGTATATTCAGGAGGCCAGAGAAGCGTTACAGGATATTTTGAAAGACAGAGATGTGATGGCACTTGTATACCTGAGTGATGAATTCCCAATTCGTGCAGAGGCACAGGAGAACAGCAGGACGGTGGTGACAGTACCCAGTGGTCAGCTGGTGGAGATCAGAGATGTTGTAATTAATGAGGAATACCATGCCTGGGAGTTGGTGGAAACGGAAGTGGATGGTATGACATACTCCGGATATATCCCAAGAGAAAATCTTGCCTGCTCCGATGAATGTTTTCTGGAATGGGAAGCAGAATATGGCATGAATCCGGCAGCAACGGCAGTTTATGCAGTGGAAGGACAGGCGGGATCTTATGCGGATATCGAGCAGTTTCCGGAGAGTTATCAGGCAGCCCTTCGCGCATTAAAGGAGCAGCATCCCAACTGGACTTTTGTAAAGCAGAATACAGGACTTGACTGGAATACGGCGGTAACAAATGAAATGCAGGGTGGGAGAAGCCTGGTGTATAAGACTTTTCCGGATTACTGTAAGGATGGAGCCTACGATAACGGCAACTGGTACTATGCCACGGAAGGTATTCTGAAAATGTATATGGATCCGAGAAATGCATTGACAGAGAACTCTGTTTTCCAGTTTGAACAACTGACCTACAATGCTTCGTATCACACGGAGGACGCGGTGAAGAACTTCCTGGAGTCCACGTTTATGAACAGCAGTGGCACCGCACCGGGGACCGACATGAATTACTATCATATTTTCTGGAGCATCGGAAGCGATCAGAACGTGAGTCCGTTCCATCTTGCAGCCCGGGTATTGCAGGAGCAGGGAAATGGAACCTCTCCGCTGATATCGGGAACCTATAGCGGATATGAGGGGTATTATAATTATTTCAATGTCAAGGCAAATGGAAAAACGAACCAGCAGATCATTGAAAACGGACTCAAGTATGCAAAAGAAAGGAACTGGTACAATGCCTATTATTCCATTCTGGGTGGTGTGGAGACTATTTCTGTCAATTATATCAAAAAAGGACAGGATACTTTGTACCTTCAGAAGTTTAATGTAAATCCCAATGGATATTATGCTTTGTATACACATCAATATATGCAGAATATCGCTGCGCCGACATCGGAGGCGCTGAGCGTGAAAAAGCAATATGATGGAGCAGGGGCATTGGACAATACATTTGTATTTAAAATACCGGTATACGAGAATATGCCGGACACAGCCTGCCCTATGCCGACGGCATCCAACAGTGTATCTCTGGAGATTCCCTCTGGATATGACACTTCTGTGGTGTATGTTGACGGAATCGCCTACACACCGTCAGCGAGAGATGGAAGATATACGGTCACTTTAGCTGATGACAATGCAAAATGTGCCGTTGTATTTCAGTATAATGACCAGAAAGTCCCGGTGGGCATGTATGTGTGGACCTTACAGGGGGAGAACGGTAAGTATACAGCAACCAAACAGCCAGAACTGAAAGATATTCTGACGTATCACGGATTTTCCGTGCGTGTTACCGGAAAGATGGGAATCCGTTTCAAGAGCGGCATTTCAACGGACCTGCGTGCACAACTGGCGGGACAGGGCGTTGACGGCTACCGCCTGAAGGAATACGGAACTTTGCTCATGACCAATGTAGACCGGATGACCTACCCTATGGTAAAGGGTGGCGAAAAAGTAATCAGCAGCATGGCATTCGGATACAATCCCCAGGGAGTCTTGGAGGATAATGTCTATGACACGGTGAATGGAAGATACATTTATACAGCTGTTTTAATAGGAATACCGGCGGAACAGTATACTACAGAATATGCGTTTTGCGGGTATATTACGCTGACGAAGGATGGCGTGGGAGATGTGACAATCTATGGACCTACCGTGGCAAAAAGCATGTATGCCGTGGCAGAGCAGGTGTTGAACAACGGAACGTATTCTCAGGGATCTAAGGAAGACCAGTACTTGAGAAAGATTTTAAGCAATGTAAGGTAAACGGAATGAAGATAGTACAGATCAATAGTCATATTCATCAGGGAGGAGCTGCGAGAATCGCTCTATACATTCATCGACAGCTTCTTCAGGAGGGACAGCAGTCCTATATTGCATATGGAAGAGGTGCAGATGCCCGGACTGAGCCGAACAGCTATTGCTTTGATACGACACCGGAGATCCTGGAGTCCGCACTTTTGTCCAGGGCAGTAGGATTGAACGGCTGGTGGAATCATGCAGCGACGGGCAGATTGCTGCATTACCTGGATGAGGTGCGGCCGGATCTGATCCACCTCCATGCACTGCATGGCTATTATCTCAATTTTTATAAACTGTTTGACTATATCAATGAGAAAAATATCCCCTGTGTATGGACGTTTCATGACTGCCATGCTTTTGTGGGAAACTGCGGCTACTTTTTTGAATGTGACCGCTGGAAAGAAGGCTGCGGACATTGCCCGGATATCCATCGTTACCCCAAAAGCCAGTTTTTTGATCTGACACATTATATGTGGGAAAAGAAAAAGGAATGGTTTACGGAAAACGGGAACCGCAAGATCGTTGTGACTCCCTCTGACTGGCTGACAGCAGAGGCAAAACAGTCCTTTTTCGGAAAATATCCCTGTGTGACGATCCATAACGGCATTAATACAGGAGAAAACTTTTATCCCAGAGACAAAAAGGCATGCAGGCAAAAATACGGATATGCACCGGAGGAAAAACTGGTACTGGGAATCGCCATCGGATACAGTGATCCGAGAAAAGGTGCAAAATATATCCTGAATGCGGCCAAAGAGCTGGAGGGAGAGGCAAAAGTTATCCTGATCGGATGGGAGAAACAAAACAATGCACTTCTGGAAGGGCGGAACAATGTAATTGCGCTGCCGGCAACGGAGAGCGTGGAAACATTGGCAGAATATTATTCTATGGCAGATGTCTTTGTCCTTCCCTCCCTTGCGGAAAATTATGCGACAGTGACACTGGAATCCATGGCCTGCGGAACGCCGGTGGTAGGGTTTGATGCCGGAGGAATCCCGGAGCAGCTGACAGATAATAAAGGAATCACAGTAAAAGCGGGGGACCAGACTGCATTCACCGCAGCCATCAGAGCTGTTCTTTCGGGCGAAAAGGTGCTTTTACGCGGACAGGAGCTGGCGGAGGTGATCCACAGAGAAAATTCTCTGGAAAAAATGGTGGCAGAATATCGTGCAGTTTATGAGACACTTTTAGATCAGAAGGCAATTCCGCTGGTCTGAGAGTGACGGGCAAAGGCAGAGAGATGAGAGGGTATCTATGACAGTATCCGTATGCATGGGAATTTATAACGGAGAGAATTATATAGAAGAGCAGTTGGAAAGTATCCGGCTCCAGACAAAGAGTCCGGAGGAAGTCATCCTCTGTGATGACGGATCCACAGACCAAACCGTAGAGATCATCCGCCGTTTTATTTCGGAAAAAAAACTATCGGCACGCTGGAAATTGTATTGCAATCCGGAGAAAAAAGGATATCCCGGCAATTTTTATTATGCATGCAGTCTGTGTACCGAAGACGTGGTGTTTCTGTCGGATCAGGATGATATCTGGGCGCCGGATAAGATTGCAAGGATGTGTGAGGTATTTGAAAAACATGCACAGGCGCGGGCAGTCTGTTGTAAGTTCGGACTGATCGACGCAGAAGGAAACGAGATCCGTTCCGTGATGGCTCCGACACACAGCAGAGATACCGCAGTGTGCAGATTGGTTACAGTGGAGGATGTATTCCGGAAATGTGAATGGCCCGGCATGGTGATGGCTTACCGGAGAGACTGGTATGAGCGGTGGAGCGGGGGAGAGAATACGATTCCCCATGATCTGCTGATCGCCGCAAGAGCGGCGGAGGAGGGAGGCTTTTTACAGTTGGACTGTGAACTGGCTTTTCACAGAAGGCATGATCACAATGCCGGGGGAGAGGAACACCGGATCCGCAGACTTCTCAACAAACAGAGAAAACTGAAGGAGATCAGGGATTATCTGGGGATTTTGAATGTAATTGAGCGAAAACAGATATTACAGACGGAAAAGGCGCGAAAGACATTGCGGAAAAAGACACAGAGTATGCAGGACAGGCTTTCCGCATTGCAGTCCGGGAAAATAATGCAGGTGCTTGGAAATGCCATACGGCATAAAAATAATACAAGACCGGCGACCATGATCTGCGATCTGCTGATCGTAAAGCAGCGTGTATGATGGTTTGACAGGGGTCTTTGCTTTATTGTAGAATGGAAGAAGAAAATGGGGGGTGGCCCATGGAGAAAAAAAGCGGGAATACAAACAGAATAGGTATTTTTGTCTTCTATGATCCGGCGGGATGGGTAGATCGGTATGTAGAAACACTGCTGGCGGATCTGCGGAAAAATATGGATGAGCTGGTGATCGTAAGTAACGGAGCAGTAGCAGATGAAGAACGCGTTAAACTGGAGGCGTATGCGGACCGGTTTCTGGTGAGAGAGAATATCGGCTACGATATCGGTGCGTATCAGGAGGCGATGCTGACCGTAGGATGGGAGACTATCTCGGAATACGGGGAACTGGTGCTGTGTAATGATACGGTCATGGGACCCATCTGGCCTTTTCAAGAAATGTTCGAAGAAATGGCACAGAGGCCGGTGGATTTCTGGGGGATTACAAAGCACTATGCATTGCCGGACAATCCGTTTGCACCGGGGGAAGAACTGAAAGAACATATCCAGTCGTATTTTATGGTGTTTCGCCGTAATGTTATACAGGATGCAAGATTTCAGCGATACTGGAATGAACTGCCCCTGATGCAAAGTTATCAGGAGGCGGTGGCAAAGCATGAGATCTGCTTTACAGCCAGACTGAGTGAATGGGGCTATTCCTATGACACTTATATTGACGAGGAGGTTTATCGGAAAGACACACCGGATCCGGTGATGGTATATCCGGATCTGTTGGTGGAGAAAAACCGGTGCCCTGTGGTCAAACGGAGAATTTTTACAAATGATTATACGGTAACACTACATGACTCTGCCGGAGGGGCGCCCGCAAGAGTGCTGCGGTATCTGGAAGAACATACGGACTATGATGTCGGAATGATCTGGGAAAATATCCTGCGCATTGGAAAGCGGGAGAACGTTGCAAACAATCTTCAACTGCGCTATGTGCTGGATCCGAAGGAATCATCCGGGCAGGAACCAGTCTCCAAAGAGCCTCTGAAGATGGCACTGGTCTTGCTGAATGTAGGACAGGACCGGTGGAAACAGTATGAAAGCCGGATCCTGGAAAAAATTCCGGTATATCGGATGTCGGAGGAACAGTTCTTTTCGGAGGAGGGGACAGGCTGCGTTCAATCATATGACCTGATCGGTATTCTTACACCCGGACCGGAAACCGCAATTTCCGGATCGGCGGGAAAAGACCGGGAAGACGGAAGCTGGGAACATCTGGTATGCAGTGAAGTCTACCTGGACAAGATCAGTGATTGCTTTCGCAGCCATCCTTATCTGGGAAGTCTGTATCCTCCGCCGGCATACTGCGGACAGGGAGCGGAACCGGAAAAACTTCCGGTGCAGATATCCTGTGGATGGTATCGCAGAGAGGTGCTGGAAGGAAAACGGAAGCAGACATCTGCACTTTTCTATGAGGCAGCCGTATATAATGCAGACCGGCTGCCGGAGCAACTGACGAATGAAGAGTATCGTTTGAAAGAGGCAAGGCAGCAGGCGGTGCACTGGAAGGAGAATCACGACCGGGCGGTTGCCGAATGGCAGCAGGCGGTAAAAAAGGCAGAGGAATACAAGGAAGCCCATGACCGGGTGGTTGCCGAATGGAAAAACGCGACGGAAACCATAGAACGGCTGGAGAAGATGGTTCAGGAATATAAGGAAGCTCACGACCGGGTCGTGGAGGAATGGAATAAGACAGCAGAAGCCTACCACCAGGTGTCGGAAGAAAACAAGGTATTGAAGAATACCAAAGCCTACAAAATAGCGCAGGCGTTCCACAAACATTTGGTATTGCTATTTTTAGTGGCGTGCCTTATGATACCTATGCAGACCAGAGCGCAGGAACCGGAAGATACGATTCTGGGGGAAGCCTGGTCAGCGGCTGTCTGCATGACAGCGGAGGAAACAGCGGTAGTATCTGAGGAAAACGAGCCGATACAGATCCTTCGCATGGTGGGGCAGAATTACTACAGCAAAGCCGCAGAAGCGCTGGAGATTGTGAATCAGGAGAGAAGCAGGGAAAATCTGGAGCCGCTTGTGATGGATGCAGAACTTTCAGCGGCGGCAATGCAGCGTGCGGCGGAGTGTTCCGTGTTTTACAGCCATACAAGGCCTGACGGACTGGCCTGTGTTACAGCAAGTTCCAAATGCTTCGGGGAAAATATTGCAGCCTCCACAGGAATGAAATTTTCCACGGCCGAGGCAGTTATGACAGCGTGGATGGATTCGCCGGGACATCGGGCGAATATTCTGACAGCAGAGTACCGGTCGATAGGGATCGGCTGTTTTTATAAGGATGGTGTCTGGTATTGGGCACAGGAATTCGGACGGGAAGCGGCAGAACCGGCGGAGATGCCGGAAGACGGAGAAGGCAGTTATGAGATCGCTGCCCTGAAGAAATATGCCGAACCGTTTCTGGCGGTGGAGGATTTTACGATAGAGAAGGAACAGCAGGTACAATACCTTGTGAGACTGTCCAACCTGGGATGGTCCAGTGCATCTGCGTATATTGCGCAGGATTCTTATGACTGGATCAGCAGCTCTGGCTGTGTCACCACAACGGCGGAAGGAGAAGCAAACGCCGCAGGCTGGGGAGAAGCCCGGATCACGGCAGCCAATAAGGGCGCCCCGGAGATTTTTCTGTCGGGAAGTGTCAATGTCTGCACCGATGCGGAGATCACGGAAGCGGACCCTGTCTATGTACAACAGCAGGATCAAAACGGGCTGGTAGCCGGACTTCCGCTTCAATTAAGCAGGGATACGGATGTGGAATACAGTTGGTATGCGGCGGCACAGGGAAGTACGTCACAGATTCAGGACTGGACGGAGAATCAGGAATGGATCACCTGGATACCGGATCGCTTTGGAGAGTATACGGTTACGGTAAAAGCCCGCGTGGCGGGGAACAGAGAGTCTTCGGCAGAACAGAGCATTACCTATAATTATCATCCTAAGATCCGCGGAAAGTGTCAGATGCCCTATGACGGGCCGGGAGGAGGATATCTGATCGGTGTGGAGAGCTACGACAACCCGGAGCAGGAATACAGATATGAAATGCTGATATTGGACTGTACTTTATTGGCAGAAGGAAAAGATGCCTGGATCTACAGCACAGGACAATGCGCACTGGATAGCGGCAGCGCACTGTGGACGGTCTGGCAGCCGGAATATGGATATTACTGGACGCTGTTTCGAATATTTGACGGGCAGGGAAATCTGCTGGATGAAGAATGTTACGGCTTTCAGAATATATAAAACAACAAAGAGGAGGAAGAACGAATGAAGAAAGCAAAGTGGTTAGCTGTCAGTGCATTGGTATTATGCCTGGGACTGACAGGAACAACGCTGACGGCACAGGCAGCGGAGGTAGAACCTTTCATCGGTGAAGCAGCCAGCATGGAAGATTCTATTGCAGTCAATGAAGACAGTATTGTGTCAGCAACTACCGGAAACAGTATCAGAGGATACAATTTCAATTACACCGATGTGCGGACACCGTCCAACACCCGTGTATTTAACGGAGGGGATGGTAAGTATCATGTGATTGTCTACGGAGGAGTGGGAAGCTGCGGCAACACCAACAGTGCCATCAATTCCCTGTCCAAGCTGACGGCATACATGGATCTGAACCAGATCGAGATCAATGTGTTCGATATCAAAAACGATACCAGTTCAACCATGATCGACAGCCTGAATGCCAACAATATCTCTACGGATATCAAGGTATGCAAGAATAAGGGGGATGTGGATCTCTACAACACCTGTGCACAGGCGGCTTATGCAACCGGAACCTTTACGATGCCGATCATTGCTTATGTCAACACAACAGGTACTATCGTAAAAGCGACCACAGGATATGCAACTGCTGAAGATATTAAGAGAAACATTGAATCCATGGGCTGCAAAATAGATGTGGATTCCAGCTATCAGGTGCTGAACGTATCCGGAACCGTGGATTATACCGCAGCTTTTAAGGTACTGGAGTTACTGAACAAGGACCGTGCCGCAGGCGGCTTATCTGCCCTGACCATGGATCCCGGACTGTTAGAGTCTGCGATGCAGCGTGCAGCAGAGTGTTCTTTATACTACGGTCATACCAGACCAAATGGTGAGAATTGCTATTCTCTGGATTCCAAGATGTATCGTGAGAACATTGCCGTCGGCTATACCAGTGCAGAACAGGTAGAGACCGGATGGATGAAGTCCTCCGGCCACAAAGCCAACATCATGGCAACAGAGAACAAGAGCGTTGGTATCGGCGTATTCGTGGCAAACGGAACTTATTACTGGGTACAGTGCTTCGGTAATGATACTTCCGTCAGCGCAACACAGCCTTCCAATACCAGCAGAAGCTACAACATCCAGACGGTACAGAATCTGGTAGATCCGTATTTTAAGCAGGATACCTTTAACATTGACAAGAGAGGTGATGCAGTACAGTTTGAAGTATGGGTCAACAATGAAGGATATAACGGAGTAAAGGTTCGCGTCGATGGTTCTTCCTATAACTGGAGCAGTGACAACAGCAACTTTGAGATCAATATCGATGGTAAAGTAACTGCAAAAAAGTGGGGCGAGACCAACGTAACTGCAGTTAATAAGAACAACAGCAACTACAATTTGATGGGTAGTGTAAAGCTGGCTACCAACATCACAGTATCCAATGGTGGTATTTACCTGTCAGAAGTGAGCAGAACGCAGGTAACCGCAGGTATGACCTATAAAACGACCGGCAAGACCGATATGGAGTATATCTGGTATGTATCCACCGACGGCACCAACTGGAGCTGTCTGCAGGATTGGAAAGAAAATGATGAGTGGCTGAGATGGACTCCCAGCATTTACGGCGAGTATACCCTGAGATGTCTCGCAAGAGTAGAAGGCAATCCCAACAGTGTTGTAGATACAACAGTACCGGTTTCTTTTCATCCTCAGATCAAGGGTAAGTGCCAGATGCCTTACAGCGGTGCAGGTGGCGGATACCTGATCGGTGTGGAGACCTATGAGAATCCCAATCAGTCTTATACATACGAGATGCTGATCCTCGACTGTACGTTACTGGCACAGGGTAAGGATGCCTGGATCTACAGCACCGGCAGATGCGGTGTGGCACAGGGCAATGCACTCTGGACCGTATGGCAGCCTCAGTATGGATATTACTGGACTCTGTTCCGCATTTATGATGCAGACGGCAATATGATCGATGAAGCTTGCTATGGATTCCAGAATATCTGATGATTATGGAGGAATTTAGGAATGCGTAAAGAACGGCTGTATTACCTGGATATGATCAAACTGATAGCGGTCATATCGGTATTTACGATTCACTTTACCAAAACATTGGAAGGTGCAGGAATAAATTTCTCCTATAAAGTGCTTCCGGATACAGCGTTCAGCCTGTATCTGGGAGCTTATGGAGTATCCCTGTTCTTTATTGTCAGCGGTGCGGTACTGATGTACATGTACGGTGACAAAGAGATAGAACTGGGGACCTATTTTAAAAAGAGGTTCCTCGGAATTTATCCGATGTTCTGGCTGGCGTTTGCGCTGTTTTTTGTAATCAAATGGCTTCGTTATCCGCACTTTCAGCAAGGCATCCGCAGGGGAACGATCCTTTTTACATTATTGGGAATAGACGGACAGGTGGGAATTTATACGCCCACCTTTTACATGTTGGGGGAATGGTTCCTGACGGTGATCATCGTGCTGTATGTGCTGTTCCCCATTTTGAAAAAAATGCTACTGCGTCAGCCGGCGCTGACATTTTTGGTATTTCTGGCACTGACGCTGTGGAGCGCGTATCATTGGAACGATGACGTTCTGGCGATGGATGCATTTTTCTTCCACAGGATTCCGGAATTTCTTCTGGGAATGATCTTCGTAAGGTATATCAAAAAGGTGCGCTGGTATCTGCTGATTCCTTCCATCGGGGTTCTTGCGTGGCTGGGCATCGAACAATGCCCGGAGATGAACTATATGCTCCGGATCCTGTTGGTGGGAACCTCCAGTTTTCTGGTATGGACATTCCTGCTTTCTTTCCCGAAGGGGAAAGTGATAGAGAAGATCAGTAAATTCATTGACAAATACTGCTATCCGATCTTTCTGACGCACCATATTATTATGCTGCTCCTGATTCCGCTCTGGTCCGGACAGACCTTTGGAACAGGACAAGTCTGGGCAATGTACCTGACTTGTATCGCACTTACACTTGTTATGTCGGCACTGCTGATCTTTTTGACACCCAGGGTTATCAGTACCTGCAAAAATATCTATCAAAAAATATAACTTCAAAAAAGGAAAGGAGAAAAAGATGACAAGGTTAAACAAAAAGAATTTTGTAAAATCTCTGCTGGCAGCAGCTCTGAGTGTCGCAATGTTCGTTACGGGCAGCGGACTGATGCCGGGAGCAACGGCACAGGCGGCAGCTCTCAGTCATGTGAAAGCAACTGCAAGCGACTATGTACAGGGCAGCCTGACCAATATGAAAGGAGTACAGGGAACGGAGGTAACTGATAAGAACGACATTTCCATGCTGAGTGAGATGAATATTCATCAGGCTATGCTGAATGTCGATCTGACCAGCATTATTGATACCACACATACAGGTACTCCTTATACCTACAAGGGTAAGACCTATTATTTCAATGAAGCACAGGGAAGTATGCTGAAGATTCTGGAGGCCCGCGTAAAGCAGTACCGTGAACAGGATGTCAGCTGGACCTTCTGTCTGGTAATGACTGATAACGGAACCGATGAGATTCACAGGCTGATGTACAATTATCAGCCCGGTAAGATCTACTATGCATTGAATGTTCTGGATGCCGATGCAGCAGACCAGATCGAAGCAACGCTTCGTTTTATGGCAAATCGTTTCGGCTATTCCGATACCTTTGTACAGAACTGGCGTGTCGGTAACGAGGTAAACGTATCTCATGATTACAACTTTACCGGAGCAGGCAAAGACGGTATTGCGCTGGAGTCCACGCTGGTCGATCTGGCAGTAAAATCCTATGATCTGCTGGATGAGGCACTGAAGGCTGAGAACCCTTATGCAAAAGCATTTGTATCTGTTACCCATGATTGGAATAACGACAATGAGGGTACCGGAGTTCCTACTAAGAAGTTCCTGGATCAGTTTGCGGCAAAGGTGTCTGACAGCAACTGGAATCTGGATTTCCACGCATATCCTCCTCAGATGAAGGAGCAGGTATGGACCAAGGCTTCTGCAGCTTATCTGACACATGAAGTTGGAACGCAGTTCATCTGTGCACCGAACTTTGAAGTGTTGACGGACTATATCAAGAACAACTTCGGCAGCAACCACAGAATCATCCTTTCCGAGCAGAGCTATGATTCCAGCTACGGTGAGGAAGAGCAGGCAGCAATGATCGCTTATACTTATTATGCCGCAGTGAACAGCGGAATGGTGGATGCAGTGACCTTCACTACCTGGCAGGATACCAATTCCGTATATCATGACTACTACAACATGGGTGTAATCGACATTAACGGCAATAAAAAGGCTTCCTACAATGTTTTCAAGTATATGAATACCAATGACAAGACTACTTATGTAGATCCTTATCTGGCAAAATTCAGCAGCTGGACCGGACGCAGCATCACCAGTTGGTCGGATGATATTCTATATCAGCCGGAAAAGACCACAGCTACCGTGAACTCTGCATCCCTGTACTATCCGGAGGATCAGCAGGACGGTAAGAGCGTATTTATCGGACTGACCACTTCTCCCACCAAGGATGAACTGGATCTGGAATACAAGTGGACCGGATACAATTACACCACAAGACAGAGCTTTGACATCAAGGACTGGGCACTGAACAGCGAATGGCTGAGATGGTTCCCGACAGAGAACGCAACCTATAAGATCACCTGTACCGTAAGAGTAGCGGGTAACCCTTCCTCTACCCTGAGTGATTCCAAGGATGTGGTAGTAAATATTGCAGGCAACCCCAGCTCCGTGGCACCGGTTACCCCTGCGGATCCTTCTACCGGAATGATCGGAACCGCATTTGCAACTACCGCAGAGGGCAATACCTTTACCAGAGACGAGCAGAATAAGACCAGATGCTATGATGCACAGGGAAATCTTGTAATCAACGATTTCAAATGTGACGGAGAGCATACTTACTACTTCCAGGCAGATGGAACTGCCATGACCAGCAGACTGACCTATCATCCCGACGGAGTGCATGTCATCTATTTTGACGACAATGGCTACGAAGTGTTCAGCGATTTTGCCAATGTAAAACAGAGCATTTCCGGAGATGCCGTTAATGATCTGTGCTTCTTCAATGTCTACGGATACATGTATGTGGATACACTGACCTATGACAAGACAGGTACCAAGCTGTATTACATCAACCCTTACGGCGTGCTGGAGTGCAATAAGTGGTTCCAGTTCTCCGGCAATGAGTTCAATGCAGGACTGGGCTTCAGCGGAAGAGCCGGTGGATATGGTTATGCCAATGCAGACTGCAGCCTGCTGACCAACACTTATACCTATGACTGGATGGGCAATTATGTGTATGTGCAGGGCGATGGCCATGTGTTTTACAATTAGCAGGGCATTTTCCATTGTGAATACAGTGAAAATGTAATATAATAAAATGATATTTTAAGTTATGCAGCAAACAGGGGACTTTGGAATGAGCAAAAAAAGCAATAAATTTATCGCCAAATTATATTTATTCACAACATCCGTTACGCTGCGGAAATATATCAGAGGTGTGGATTCTTTTTTGCAGAAGCTCATGGGCAAAGGGTATGATAAAACTTTTGGAAGACTAAAATACAGACTTCGCTATGAAGTAGTCTCCAAAGCCATGGTAGTCTCCGAGGACAGCTTTGAGGACATCTGCTGGAACTACGAGTTGAAAAGCGATCATAGCAGGCAGCCCCTTGTCAGTATTATTGTTCCCAATTATAATCACGCAAAATATCTGGAGCAGCGTCTGGACGCGATCTATGGACAGACCTACTCCAGATATGAAGTGATTCTGCTGGATGACTGTTCTACAGACAACAGCCGCGAGATTCTGGATGCTTACGCAAAGAAGCACAGCGGCAACACAAGAGTCTGCTATAATGAGACAAACTGCGGAAGGATTTTTGAACAGTGGAACCGTGGCATGAGAATGGCCCGGGGAGAATTGATCTGGATCGCGGAAAGCGATGATTACTGTGAGAAAAATTTTCTGGAGGAAATGATAAAACTTTTTGCATATGATTCTGTCAGACTGGCGTTTGCAAGAAGCATATTTATGAGAGAAGGAGAGCAGATCTGGACCACAGAGGAATATCTGCATGACCTCGTTCATTTCCGATGGGACAAGCCGTTTTATATGACGGCTCACAATATGGTGAGGTTCGGATTTGCACAGCATAACATGATCCCGAATGTCAGCAGTGCAGTGTTCCGCAATACGGGAGACATCCCGCAGGAAACGATCACACTGTGCTCCGATATGAAACTCAGCGGGGACTGGATCTTTTATCTGAGTATTATGCAGGGCGGCGTGGCTGCCTATACCAATGCCACGACAAATTATTACCGGATACACAATGAGAGCACCTCGCTCAAAATACAGGAAGAAGACAGATACTATACAGAATTTGCAGAAGTATCAAAATATGTGGTGAATCATTATACTGTAGAAGAGGGACAACTACAGAAAAATCTCGAAATGCTGCGGGAACATTATAAGATGCATCATCCGGAGAAACCGGATACGGAAATCGTTCAAAAACTATATCCCATAGAAGAAATCAAAGGTACGGGAAAGCCGCATGTGGCACTTGCCTGTTACGCACTGAGATCCGGGGGCGCAGAGACCTACCCCATCTATCTCGCCAATGAAATGTGCAGACAGGGATATCCTGTGACCTTACTGAATTTTAATACCGAACAGGAAGAAGAAAGAATCAGGGAACTGGTGGACCGGAAGGTGCCGCTGGTGACCTTAAAAAATAGAGTATATGTGACCCAGGCGTTACAACAGCTGGGGATTGATATCGTCCATACACACAACACTTGTGTGGATGAGCTGGTCGCCAATGCCCTTGCGGGGAATACACTGCATTGCAGACATGTGATTTCTCTGCATGGAATGTACGAGAGTATCGCAGAAGAAGACTGCGACCGGGCAATTCGAAGCGGCATGGTTACCGCAAGAAAGTATATTTATATTGCGGACAAGAATCTGGAGCCTTTCCGGAGATTGGGAATCCCCATAGACCGGAAGTTTATCAAGATGCCCAACGGTGTGCCGGATACGGCCATTCAGCCGGTAAAACGGAGCACTCTGGGAATCGGGGAAGATGCCTTCGTATTTGTCCTTGCCAGCAGAGGACTTCCGGAGAAAGGCTGGAAAGAGGCCATTACAAGCGTCAAAAATGTAAACACCATGACGGACCGGCCGGTGCATCTGGTGATCCTTGGGGATGGCCCGGTGATGGAGGAAGCCCGCAGAATGGCGGACGAGCATATTCATTTGCAGGGAACCGTATCCAATGTCAGCGATTACTTCGCCATGGGGGATATGGGACTGCTTCCCACCTGCTTTGCCGGAGAGAGCTATCCGCTGTCGGTGGCAGAGTGCCTGAAGGCCGGAAAGCCGGTAATGGCAACGGAAGTGGCGGAGATCCCGAACCAGCTTAAGGCGGAAAACGGAGAACCGGCGGGAATCCTGATAAACCGGAAAGACGGCAAAGCAGATGTGCAGGATATGACGGAGAAAATGCTGGATATCGTTACGAATCGGGCAGACTATGAGAAAATGAGTAAGCAGGTGCAGAGTGCCGCGGTGAAATTCGATCTATCGGCAATCGTGCAGAAACATTATGAAATCTATCAAGAAGTGATGAACGAAAAGGAAGAAGTATGTTAAAAGATTTGTATGAATATCGGGAAATGCTGCGAAATCTGGTAATCAGGGATCTGCGCGGAAGATATAAGAATTCCGCACTGGGATTTTTATGGACATTTTTGAATCCGCTGTTTCAGTTGATCATTTATACGTTTGTGTTCTCGGTGATTATGCCCATGGCGATCGAGAAGTACTATATTCATCTGTTTGTGGCGCTGGTGCCCTGGATCTTTTTTTCGTCCTGTATGACAGGAGGCTCCCGTGTGATCCTGGATCAGCAGGATATGGTGAAGAAGATCTATTTTCCGCGGGAGATCCTTCCATTGTCCTTTACTACCAGCCAGTTTATAAATATGATATTATCTATGTGTGTAACATTTCTGATCGTCATCTGCTCCGGACATGGAATCAATCCCAGAGCAGTGCTGTGTCTGCCTGTCGTATTTGTGGTACAGTACCTTCTGTGCCTTGGAATCGTAATGATCTGCTCTGCAATCACAGTGTATCTGCGCGATATGGAGATGATCCTGGGAGTGGTGTCGTTTGCATGGATGTATCTGACCCCGGTTATTTATTCGGAAAATTATGTCCCGGAACGGTATCGCGCATTGTACAACTTAAATCCCATGACACCGATCATTGTGGCATACCGTAAGATCCTCTACTACAAAGAGGTACCGGAATTATCCAACCTGCTGATGGCAGGACTTGTGGGAATCGCAGGAGTTGTGATCGGATCTGTGGTATTCAAGAAGCTGCAGAAAGGATTTGTGGAGGAATTATAATGCTGCCAGAAAATGTGATCGAAGTCCGGAATGTGCAGAAAAGCTTCAAGGTCTATCCGGACAGAGGACATTCTCTCAAAGAGAAAATGATGTCCTTCAAAAGAAATAAATATGAAATCAAGGAAGTTCTCCGGGGCGTCAGCTTTGATGTGCGCAAGGGAGAATCCATCGGCCTGATCGGACATAACGGATGCGGCAAAAGTACCATGCTGAAAATGCTGACCCGGATCATGTATCCCGATCAGGGAACCATCGAAGTCAGGGGACGTGTTTCCAGTCTGTTAGAGCTGGGAGCCGGGTTTCATCCCGATATGTCGGGACGTGATAATATTTATATCAATGCGTCGATCTTCGGTATGACACGAAAGGAAATTGATGCCAAGATCAAAGACATTGTGGACTTTTCCGAGCTGGGAGAATATATTGACAATCCGGTGAGAACCTATTCTTCCGGAATGTACATGCGTCTGGCTTTTGCGGTAGCGATCAACGTCAATGCGGATATCCTGATCGTGGATGAGATCCTGGCGGTGGGAGACATCAATTTCCAGAGAAAGTGCCTCAATAAAATGAGAGAGATCCAGAATGCGGGAACCACCGTGGTTCTGGTGTCACATTCCATGGATCAGATCCGTGATATCTGTGACAGGTCCATCTGGATCCAGGACGGCAAAGTCATGGCAATCGGCAATACCGATAAGGTGGCGGAACAGTATCTTACCTTTATGAGTGAACAGCCGGAGCACTGCGAAGAGATCGCGGCCAAAGAACATAAGATCGAATCCCCGGGAAGTGTGGATCAGATAAAACTGTGGTCCGGCGAACGGGAGCTGACCAATAAATTGTTGCAGACCGGGGACGAACTCAGTCTGACGTTCCATTACCATTCGGAAGAGGAACACCGTTTCCTGATCAATATTGAAGTGATGCGGGAAGACTACGTTATGTGTTATGCCCGGAATTTTGACAATCAGGAAGCCTATTACCGGACGAAAGATGCCAGCTTCCGGATAGATCTGGGGAAATTGCCACTGTTCCCGGCACAGTATTTTATCAACCTTCACATTGTCACGGACGAAGGTGGAAGAGTGGTAGATGAGGGACCGATGACAGATTTCCTGATCCAGTCGGGCAATGTCCAGAAGGAAGGCGGAGCTGTGCGGCTCATCACAGACTGTAAGATGGTAGAATCATAGAGAGCATAGAGATAAAAGGAGAAAGCGTATGAAGAAAAAAGTAGTTGTTACCGGCGCGGCAGGATATATCGGACGGCATGTAGTCAAATATCTTCTGAATCAGGGACATGAGGTGATCGCAGTGGATCTGAACCATAAAGGCGTGGATGAGCGTGCGGTCTATAGTGATGTTAATATTTTTTCCGGGGATAAGGATGTCTATGAAAAACTGGGCTGCCCGGATGTGTGTATTCACATGGCATGGAAGGATGGATTTATTCATAACTCCAGAGAACATATGGAGAATATCTCCGGACACATTAAGTTTTTATATAATATGATCGATGCAGGCTGCAAAAATATTGCGGTCATGGGAAGCATGCATGAAATCGGCTACTGGGAAGGCAAGATTGAGGCGGATACCCCCTGCAATCCTCTGTCCCAGTACGGAATTGCAAAGAACTGTCTCAGACAGTCTCTGCTGCTGTATGCCAAGGATAAGGATGTTAATATCTTCTGGTTGAGAGCATTTTACATTCTGGGAGACGATTTCAAGAATGCGTCTGTGTTCACCAAGCTGCTGCAGGCAGCGGAGGACGGAAAGGAAGAGTTCCCGTTTACTTCCGGCAGGAATCAGTACGACTTTATCATGGTCAATGATCTGGCCGCGCAGATCTCAGAGGCAAGCCTGCAGGACAAATATACCGGAATCATCAATGTATGCTCCGGCAAGCCCATGTCACTGGGAGACCGCGTAGAGCAGTTTATCCGTGACAACGATCTGAAGATCAAGCTGAAATACGGAGCATTCCCGGATCGCCCTTACGATTCTCCTATTGTGTATGGTGACAACACCATCATCAGCAAGATCATGGAAAACAAGTAAGACTGAAGGAGCAGATACATGCAGATACAGCAGAAAGTAAACAACAGGATCCTCATTTATTTCTTCTATGACGGAGACGGTGTGGCAGATGATTATGTGGTATATAACCTGAAGGGATTTCGCCCTTACATGAAGAAAATTGTATTCGTCTGCAACGGAAAACTGACCGACGAGAGCAGAGCGAAGCTCGAGAAGGTGACGGACAAGATCATTGTAAGAGACAATGTGGGATTCGACGGCTGGGCATATAAGGCCGGTATTGACGGAGAAGGCTGGAAAGAACTGGAAACCTATGACGAATTGATCATGACGAACCATACGATCATGGGACCGGTGGAATCTTACGAAGATATGTTCGTCACCATGGATGACAGGGATCTGGATTTCTGGGGTGTTACGAAAAATTATGAGATCGACTATGATTTTTCCGGATGCAGTGAATACGGATATATCCCGGAGCATATTCAGTCCCATTTTATTGCAGTGCGTAAAAATATGATTGCCGGCGAGGCATTTCAGAACTATTGGAACCATTTTCCGAAGATCCATAATTACAGCGAAGCCATTGGTCTGCATGAAGCTATTTTTACGAAACATTTTGCAGATCTGGGTTATACCTGGGATGTATATGTCAACACGGATGACATCAAGGACATGTGCGACTATCCGCTGATTAATATGCCGACAGCAATGTTACGGAGAGGCTGCCCTTTCTTCAAAAGAAGATCCTTTTTCCATGAATATGGTCATTTTCTGGAGCAGTCCATCGGTACGGCGACCATGGAGCTGATGCAGTATCTGAAAGAGCATACCTCCTATGATGTGAACATGATCTGGGATAATATTCTGCGCTCCTGCAATATGGAAGATATTACCAGATGCCTGCAGTTAAACTATATTGTCGATACACAGCTCAGTTCCCCGGAAAAGCTGGCAGAGATAGGAAAAAAACGCAAAGTGGCACTGCTGATGCATCTGTATTTTGAAGAACTGTTTGATGAAATGTATCATTATGCGGAGAGCATGCCGGAATATGCGGATGTTTATCTTACCGTGGGGGATGAAAGAAAGAAAAAGATCCTGGAAGAAAAGTTCGCAACACTGCCGGTTCATAAGGTAGAGGTCATTCTGTGCGAGAACAGAGGCCGGGATGTCAGCGCAGGGCTGATCATCGGAAAACGCCTGATGGATCAGTATGATTATGTATGCTTTGCACATGACAAAAAGGTGACGCAGTTGAAAAATGGTCTGACCGGACAGGGATTTGCTGACAGATGCTTCAACAATATTTTGTATAATAAGCATCTGGTAGCCAATATTCTGCAGGTGTTCGAAGAAAATGACAGACTGGGAATGCTGGGAACTGCATTTCCCAATCACGGAGAATATTTGCAGCTATATGGAAGTGAATGGACGGTGAACTTTGCAAATACGAAAAAACTGGCATCAGACCTTGGACTTCATGTTCCCATGGATGAAAAGAAAATGTCAATTTGTGCTTATGGTTCGGAGTTCTGGTTCCGCACGGCAGCATTGAAAAAACTGTATGAAAAAGACTGGAAATATGAAGATTTCCCGCAGGAACCGTTGCCGACAGATGCAACGATTTCTCATGCCATTGAGCGTGTGCGCCCCTTTGTGGCGCAGGCAGCAGGATATTATTCCGCCATGGTAATGTCGGACATTTATGCCAGAGTGGAGTATACGAATCTGAGTTATTATTTCCGCACGTATTTCAAGGGAATGCAGCGAGCAGAGGGTTCCGGAGAGAGTATCATGACACAGATACAGCGTCAGGAGGAAATGCAGAAATATATCCATGAATTGGAACAAAGAGTAACGGTCAAGGGATTTTTCAAGCGGATCATTGCGAGAATTTTCCCGTTTATCAAAATAAAATGGTAGGAAAATACAGATTTTTTCCTGAATGCCTATTGTAATACAATAGTGGCATATTATATAATAGCTAATGCGTTATCGAAAATATAAACATAATAATCTAAAAGGAATTGTTGACATTAAAAGGAGACAAGACAAAATGAGAACTTATTTGGTAACAGGTGGAGCTGGTTTCATCGGCTCTAATTACATTCATTACATGTTTAAGAAATATGATAATGAAATCCGTATCATCAACGTGGACGCACTGACCTATGCAGGCAATCTGGAGAACCTGAAGGACGTGGAGAAGCGTGAGAACTACACCTTTGTAAAGGCAAACATCTGCGACAAGGAAGCCATCAGCAAAATTTTCGCAGAGAATGATATTGACCGCGTGGTACATTTTGCCGCAGAGAGTCATGTAGACAGAAGTATCCGCAATCCGGAGATCTTCGTACAGACCAACGTTCTGGGAACCGCGGTAATGTTAAACTGTGCCAAGGCAGCCTGGGAGCTTCCCGACGGCAACTTTAAGGAAGGCAAGAAGTTCCTGCATGTTTCTACGGATGAAGTCTACGGATCTCTTCCTGATGATGACAATGCCTTCTTCTATGAGACCACACCCTATGATCCCCACAGCCCTTACTCCGCAAGTAAGGCAAGTTCGGACATGCTGGTGAAGGCCTATATGGATACCTACCATTTCCCCGCCAACATCACCAACTGCTCTAACAACTACGGACCTTACCAGTTCCCGGAGAAGCTGATCCCGCTGATCATCAACAATGCACTGCATGGTAAGAAGCTTCCGGTCTACGGTGACGGTAAGAATGTCCGTGACTGGCTGTATGTAGAGGATCATGCCAAGGCTATCGACATGGTACAGGAGCAGGGCAGACTGTTCGAGACCTACAACGTGGGCGGACATAACGAGAAGCAGAACATCGAGATCATCCACATCATTATCGAGACCTTACAGGAAATGCTTCCGGATTCCGATCCCCGCAAGGCGCATATCAATAATGACCTGATCACTTATGTAGAGGATCGTAAGGGCCATGACAGAAGATACGCCATTGCGCCGGACAAGATCAAGGCAGAGATCGACTGGTACCCTGAGACCATGTTCAAGGAAGGTATCCGCAAGACCATCGCCTGGTACTTCGAGCACGAAGATTGGATGAACAATGTGACCAGCGGCGATTATCAGAAGTATTACAATGAAATGTATGAAAGAAAATAAACATTATGCAATGAATAGGAACGATGAATATCGTTCCTATTCATTGCATGGTTTTATATGTTGTTGATATAGCAATATAATTACGCGAAAGAAGAATATAACTAATAGGGACATGATGAATGGAAAAGAAGAAGTTGGATAAAAGAGCAATAGCGATGATATGCATAAATATATGTTTATTAGGATTGTTGACTATGACAATTGTTATATCTACCCCTATTAGGGAGCATATAAGTGTGACAGGGAAGAATTCATGGGTTGGACTAACCAATGAAGATCATATCGTATTCTCTTTTGATACCAAAGAGACAGAAATTATCGGATTAGATATTGTATGTTATCAGATAAAAACGCCTGCTATTTATGGAAATATAATTTGCACTCTTTATTCAGAAAAGGGTAATAAATTGGAAACATATAGGGTGCCAGTAGCGAATGTGTCGGTAAGAGAAGAAGAGGTGACAATTAATTTTGATGAGAAAATAAAAGGAAAATACCAAATAGAAATATCTGTCGAAGAAATGAATACAGATGATGAAATTGGAATTTGCATAGATAAAGAAGTAGAGAAATCCTTTAAGGTAAATGACAATGAATGTGAGGGAATGATTAGTTATGGATTTATAGTTGAAAGTCAAAATCATCCTTATACAATATATGTTCTTTTTATAAGTTTGTTTTTTAATATGTTGGTGGAGTCTTATAGGAGAAAAGATAAAATATGAATAAACTGAAGATAGGAAATGTAAAGAAAATACTTATTTTATTAGTGATATCAATAGTATTTTCTTTGTTAATAGAAATTTTCTTCTTTAATTACAGAAGTATAGCTAGAAAAAATGTAGGTTCAGATAATAGTATTACATTAGCTGAATGCAATGTGATTGAAAATGGAGATGAATGGAGAAATATAACATATTCTTTTTCGGAGCCAACATACGTGTCCAAAATAATGCTGGAGGCTATTCCTCAATACAATATAGGATATGCAATTTCGGCTTTTTATTTAAATCCTTTTGCGGAGGAAAAAAACAAATATATAAATGATACTATTATATATGGGAACAATTATCATTGTACATACATAGGAGAAACACTTACTGAAGTAACTATAATAATTCCTACGGAGGTAGAGATAACAAAAATTTCGTTTCTAAATAGTTTTCAGATAAATAAATATAGATTGATGATAATTTTTGGTGTACTTTTTGTTGTTGGAAATTGTCTTGTTTTATCAAAATTTTATCAAGAACATTTAGAATTACTTTTTTTACTTATTGGAGGGGGCTTTGGATTGATGATGATTTTGATTCAAGGACCCACTATGCAAGGATGGGATGGAGAAGCGCATTTTGAAAATGTATATGAAATGGCATATGGACAAAAAATTGAGAATAGTGTTGCTTCGCAGTTATTAAAGCAGAAAACTGTGATCACGTATAATACATTAGAAGAAAAGTTACAAGTTATACAATTTTATAATACGAATGCCAGTTATAATAACGAGATGGAAAAAATAAAGGATAACCCAGTGGTTCAATACAATGAATGGGGATATGTTCCTATAGCAATATTCTATAAAATTGGACTAATATTAGGACTTAATTTTAATAGATGCTATATGTTGGGTGAAATAGGAAATTTGATTATTTACCTATTGGCGTACGCATTATCAATAAAAATTACTAAAAGTGGAAAAATGATTATTTTTTGTATTGGTCTTATGCCCACTCCACTTTTTATTGCTACAACATATACATATGATAGCTTTGTTAATGCATGCATTGTATTAGGATTTACTTTGATATATAATTATACTGTAAAAGGCGAAAAAGATACTTTAAAATGGTTCATTCCTACAATGGCAATTTTACTGATAGCTATTGGAAGTATGCCTAAAGCTGTTTATATCCCTATGGTATTATTTGTGTTGTGTCTCTTACAAAATGGAATGGAAAAAAATAAACCATTCAATATGATTATTTTTTGGGGGACAGTTATTGCTTTTTTGATTGGACTAAGCACTTTTGCTATACCGACATTTGAAAGCATTTTGTCAGGAAATGTTTTGTATGCAAGTGATCAAAGAGGTGGAGATACTAGTATGTTGCTTCAATTGATTTCCATTGTGAAACATCCGATTGCCTTTTTGAAATTGCTCATACATAGTATATTTTCCATTGATAATTTTAGAAATTATGGATCAGCAGAATGGGATAATCATTTAGTGTCTAGTCTGTGCTTCTTAAATGTAGGAATGTACGGTACAATGCCAGATAAATATGTATATTTGATAATTCCTTATATTACAGCACTTACTGTTTTTGGAAAAGAAAAAACAGTGGAAAAAAGAAGTAGGACTGTTTTCTTTACGGCGGTATTTTTAACAGTGCTTTTAATATGGACGGCTTTATATTTGGCGTTTACGCCAGTTGGGGAAAATGAAATTTTGGGAGTACAAGCAAGATATTATTTACCGTTGATTGCGCCGACACTTATGATGCTACCAAGTCCTAAAATTAAAATAAACGGTAAAACACTAGAAATATATCAATGCAAAATAAACAATGCATTTATTTTATGCACTATATTTTGCTTGACGTATTGCGTATATTTTTTGATGTTTAAAAAGACATGCATGTAGTAAACGATTAAAATATTGACATGGAAATGAAGAGAGAACTAAAGAAGACTGAATGGAGAAAAAATTGACAAGAGAAAAAAAAATACGTCAAAGTATGATTTTTAATACAATTGGATCGTTAGTGTATTATGCATGTCAGTGGTTGATGACAATACTTGTAGCAAGGATGTCAGGATATGTAGAAGCTGGAATTTTTTCTATAGCAATGAGCGTTACAGCTTCACCAGCAATTGTGGGATTATTTAATGTTAGAAGCTTTCAAGTGTCTGACGTGGAAAATCAGTTTTCAAATGAAATTTACATCCAATCAAGGCTGTATACGATAACACTGTCATTTATTATTTGCATTGTGATGGTATTGCTTGGTGGTTATGATATTGAAAAGACAATAGATATTCTTGTGTATATGATATATAAGATAACTGAAGGGATTGCTGATGTCTATTACGGTGTAGAACAAAAAAAGGAACGAATGGATTACGCAGGCATATCTTTGGCAATAAGAGGTATAGGCACGGTGATAGCTTTTGGACTTATCCTAGAAACGACTAATAGCTTACTGTTAAGTCTGATTGCGATTTCTATAGTATCATTTAGTGTTATTTTATTGTATGATAGACGAATAGTAAAGAAATGGGAAAAGTGTGTAGTAAGTGGAGAAAAAATAGACAATGGAAAAGTAATTGAATTATTGAGGATATGTTTTCCCTTGGCAATTGTTGCATTTTTAAATAATTTATCATTAAATATTCCTAGAATATATTTAGAAAAATATTATGGCGCTGAGGTTATGGGATTCTATGCATCGGTTTCCTCACCTACTCTTGTTGTTCCACTTGCTGCAACGACAATCTTAGCACCTTTGATACCGGAACTGGCGCTTCTTTTTAAAGAAAAAAAGAAACCACTTTTTTTTGATACTATAAAAAAATTATTGGTAATGGTAGTGATCCTTTCAGTAATATGCTTGGTAGGAGCAGCAATATTTGGACATTGGGGATTGGTAATGTTATTTACAGAAAGCATTGAACCATATACATATTTATTTGTTCCTATTATAGGGACGGCTATATTAATTGCGGTTAACACTAGTTTATTTAGTATATGCACATTAATGAGAGAAATAAAATCGCAATACTTTGTTGGAGTGATAGGAATAATAATGTCATATTTCTTATCAATAACTTTGGTGAGAAAATTCTCTATGATGGGTGTTGTGTATGCACTTATAGGTGCTGTGGTTGCTCAAATTGTTGTGCAACTAATTATTATATGTAAAAAAATACGCATGGAGTTTGCTGGAGATTTAACAAATTAAGATTTTTGTAAGACTACAATTAAAGTATGTAGAAAGGGAATGTGCTGTTTAACGTTTAATAGCATTGAATAAAATTAATTATGGAAAAAAGAATATCAATAATTATTCCAGTATATAACGCAGAAAAGTATATAGCAAAGTGTTTAGATAGTATTGTATGTCAAGCACAGGATGATTATGAAATACTTGTTATAGATGATGGGTCTATTGATAATTCGAAAAAAATTATACAAGGATATGAAGAAAAGTATTCTCAAATTGTTCGTGGTATATACAAGAAAAATGAAGGTGCTGCCAAAACAAGAAATATGGGAATACAGCAAGCAAGAGGAAAGTATGTTTGCTTTGTTGATAATGATGACTATGTTGAAAATGGATATTTTGTTACTTTATTAGAGGAAATAGAGAAGGGATATGATATTGTTATAGGAGGGTATAAACGTGTTGAAGACCAAAAAGTACGTTTTCAGGTAACGCCACAAAATACTAATTGGTATAAATATGTTGTTACAGCTCCGTGGGCGAAAATCTATAGAAAAGATTTTTTGATTAATAATAATGTTTGCTTTTTAGATTATGGGTTGGGAGAGGATATTTATTTTAGCATAGTTGGATATTCTCATACTGATAAAATAAAAGTAGTTAATTGCATGGGATACAATTGGTTTTTTAATATGCAAAGTGTTTCGAATACGTCGCAACGAAAGGCAAATCAGAATTTGGATCCCATATATCTTTTAAATAAAATATATGAAGAAGTAGGGGTGAAAAAGATTGAGTATGCATATTTCTATATAAGATATGGGATATGGTATTTGTTGTTTTCAGGAAGAGGTTGTTCAAAACAGGAGTTTGTTCGTCAATACAATCGCCTTTTTCAATGGTATAATGAAAAAGATATAGTCAAGAGATTTCCTTTGGTTGGAAAGATAACTAAAGGAGAGAGAGTAACAGTAAAATTAACAATAAATGTTTTTTTAGTACTTCATAAAATGAAATTGATAAATTTATTTGCGAAATTTTATTGCAAAGGATGACATTTTGCGATAAATACATAGGAAAGGAATAATATGATAGTGTGGGATAATCATACATTTGTGATATGCGCCTATAAGGAGAGCGTATATCTTGAGGATTGTATAAAATCTTTAAAAGAACAAACAGTTTTAAGCAGGATTATAATGGTTACGTCTACTCCTAATGACTATATTAATAATATGGCGGAAAAGTATGATATTACAGTATATATTAATACGGGAGAAAATGGTATTGCGCAAGACTGGAATTTTGGATGTAGTAAAGTACAAACGGATTATTTTACAATTGCACATCAAGATGATGTGTATAAGCCACAGTACTTGGAGAGCATTAAGAAAAGTATAGATAATGTAAGGAAACCTATAATTTGTTTTACAAATTACGGAGAATTAAGGGATGGAGAAGAAGTTGATAATTCCACTCTTTTGAAAGTAAAGCGGTTTATGCTGGCACCATTGAAGAATAAAAAATTACAGCAAAGCATTTGGGTTAGGCGTAGAATTTTATCAATGGGAAATGCAATTTGCTGTCCATCGGTTACTTTTTGTAGAAAAAGAATGCCTGTCAAAATCTTCCAGGAAAAATACAGAAGTAATATGGATTGGTTGGCGTGGGAAAAATTATCCAAAGAAAAGGGAAGCTTTATATATTGTCCTCAAATTTTGATGTTACATCGAATCCATGAGGAGTCGACAACTTCGGAATTGATAATGGACAATAAACGTTGGATGGAAGACTATGAGGTGTTCCGCTGTTTCTGGCCTAAATGGATGGCAGATATTATTATTAAATTTTATAGAAAGAGTGAAGAAAGTAATCAAGTGTAGAGGGACGAATGATGAATATATTAATTATAGTACCGGCATATAATGAAGAGATGAACATTGAAAATGTGATAAACAATTTGAAAGAGAAATTTCCCCAATATCATTATGTGATTGTCAATGATGGATCAAGAGACAACACTTCAAAAATATGTCATGAACACAATTATAATATAATTGATTTGCCAGTGAACTTAGGATTGGCAGGTGCTTTTAAGACAGGGATGAAGTATGCATGGTTAAATAATTATGATGCTGCAATACAGCTAGATGCTGATGGACAACATGATCCAAAGTACATAGAAAAAATGGCAACAGAAATGGAAAAAGGCTATGATATTGTATTAGGGTCACGCTTTAAGGAAAAGAAAAAGCCTATTTCAGCTCGGATGATTGGAAATAGAATGATTGCGTGCGCAATAAAAATATCTACAGGAAAAAAAATGACTGATCCGACAGCAGGTATGCGAATGTATAATAAAAAAATGATAAAAGAATTTGCTAATAACATAAACTATGGGCCGGAACCAGATACCATTTCTTTTTTGGCAAAACAGGGAGCGAAAATACAGGAAGTTCAAGTAGATATGGAGGAACGAGCAGGTGGAGAAAGCTATCTGAACTTAACACGTTCAGTTATGTATATGTTGAGAATGTTAATTTCTATTTTATTTATCCAGAATTTTAGAAAACGAGGGATACAGAAATGACTATTTTTATCAGAACTCTTTTATTAATTATTTCATTAGGAACATTATTTGTAATGTTACGTACTATCCGTAAATCAAAGTTAAAAATAGAATATTCGATTTTTTGGATTATTTTTTTAATATTATTAATTATAATGGCAATTTTCCCACAAGGAGTTATTGCTCTTTCTAAAGGATTGCAGTTCAAATCACCAGAAAATATGGTATTTTTGTTTGTGATTTTTGTACTTATGGTTAAAATTTTTTATCAGACAGTTGAAATATCAAATCTGGAATATAAATTAGAAGAATTAATTCAAAAAATAGCGATAGGTGAATACAAAGACAATGAGGAGGATAATATAGATTAAAATTAAATATAAAGATTAGATTGGGAGACAAGAGGCATTATGTCAAAATATTTTGGAACCGATGGCTTTCGCGGACAAGCAAATAAAGTACTGACGGCCGATCATGCATACAAGATCGGGCGCTATTTAGGCTGGTATTATAACCAGAATCATAAAGGACGGATCATCATCGGAAAAGATACCCGACGTAGCAGCTACATGTTTGAGTACGCTCTGGTAGCCGGAATCACGGCCTCCGGTTCGGATGTGTATCTGCTGCATGTAACGACCACACCAAGCGTTGCATTTGTTGTGCGCACAGAAAATTTTGACTGTGGAATCATGGTGTCCGCAAGCCATAATCCCTATTATGATAACGGTATTAAAGTCATGGACGGAAACGGCCATAAGATCTCCGCAGAGATCGAAAATGCCATGGAAAGATATATTGACGGGGAATCCGAAGAACTTCCCTTTGCCATTCAGGATAAGATAGGCATTGCCAAAGATTATGCCATCGGCCGGAACCGGTACATAGGATATCTGATTTCCCTTGCTACCAGATCTTATGATGGCATGCGTGTCGGTCTTGACTGTTCTAATGGAAGTACCTTCAACATTGCCAAAAATGTATTTGATGCGCTGGGAGCAAAAACTTATGTCATAGGCAATGAACCGGATGGAACAAACATCAATAAGGATTGTGGTTCCACACATATTGAAAATTTACAGAGACTTGTAAAAGAAAAAAATCTGGACTGTGGCTTTGCCTTTGACGGGGATGCTGACCGCTGCATTGCAGTAGATGAAAACGGCAGAGAAATCCATGGAGATTTCATCCTCTATGTCTGCGGGAAATACCTGAAGGAATGTGGAAAACTGCAGAATAATACAGTCGTAGCAACGATCATGTCCAACATGGGGCTGTTCAAGGCCATGGAGCGGGAAGACATTAACGTGTGTGTTACTACTGTCGGGGATAAGTATGTCAACGAAGCAATGGTTGCCAATGGCTATGTTCTGGGCGGTGAGCAGTCCGGCCACATTATATTCAGCAAACATGCAACAACCGGGGACGGGATCCTGACTGCTTTGATGCTGATGGAAGTGATCCTGGAGAAAAAACAGAGCCTCGGGACACTGTGCAGGGGAATGAGGATGTATCCCCAGCTTCTGAAAAATGTTCCTGTGGAGGACAAACCAGCGGTGATCCATCATCCCAAAGTACAGGAAGAATATAAAAAGATCACGGAGGAACTGGGGAACGATGGCAGGCTCCTCCTTCGAGAGAGCGGTACAGAGCCTGTGGTCAGGGTCATGGTCGAAGCTTCTACGGATGAACTGTGCGAGAAGTATGTCCGTGAAATGATAGAAGTCATGAAAAACGAAAAGCTGATATTAGAATAAGAGGAGATACTATGTGTGGCATTGTAGGATACATCGGGAAAAGTCAGGCAGCACCGATCCTTTTGGAGGGACTGTCAAAACTGGAATACAGAGGATATGATTCCGCAGGAATCGCTGTACGCAGTCCCAGGGACAACAGCATTGAGATTGTCAAGGCGAAAGGCCGTCTGAAGATCCTGTCTGAAAAAACAGATGGAGGAAATGCAGTTGCCGGTACTGTCGGCATCGGTCATACCCGCTGGGCGACCCACGGAGAACCCTCTGAGGAAAATGCACATCCGCATTGTAGTGATGATGAAGCGGTGGTTCTGGTACATAACGGCATCATAGAGAATTATCTGGAATTGAAAGAAAAACTGCGGAAAGCCGGTTATTCGTTCTATTCCCAGACAGATACCGAAGTAGCTGCAAAACTGGTGGATTATTACGACAAAAAAGTGGGCGGGGATCATCTGGAAGCACTGTCCCGCGCCATGTTACGAATCCGCGGCTCCTATGCTTTTGGTGTGCTGTTCCATGACTGCCCGGAAAAGCTGTATGCTGTACGCAAGGACAGTCCCCTGATCGTTGGAAAAGGGGAGGATGGCTGTTATATCGCATCGGATGTTCCCGCAATCCTCCGTTATACAAGACAGGTTTATTACATTGGAAATCTGGAGATTGCTGTACTGGAAGAATCCGATATCCATTTCTATAACATCGACCGGGAAGAGATTGAAAAAGAACCGGTAACGATAGAATGGGATGCCGAAGCTGCCGAGAAGGGCGGATTTGAGCACTTCATGATGAAAGAGATCTATGAGCAGCCGAAGGTAGTGGGGGATACCCTTCACCACTATGTGAAGGAGGATCATGTGGATCTGTCGGAGACAGGACTGACGGATGACATCTTAAAGTCACTGGAGCGAATCTACATTGTAGCATGCGGATCAGCCTATCATGTGGGAGTAGCGGCAAAATATGTACTGGAAGGAATGGCGGAAATTCCGGTAGAAGTCGATCTTGCCTCCGAATTCCGTTACCGGAATCCAAGACTGGCAGGAAAATCCTTGGTCATCATCATTTCCCAGTCCGGGGAAACTGCCGACAGTCTGGCAGCACTCCGTCTGGCCAGGGAAAAAGGCATCCACACACTGGGTATTGTCAATGTATTGGGATCCAGCATTGCCAGAGAGGCGGACAGTGTAATGTATACGCTGGCAGGGCCGGAGATCTCTGTAGCGACCACGAAGGCATACAGCACACAGTTAATAGCTTCCTATCTGCTGGCGATTCATGCGGCAGTGGTTCGTGAAGAGATCACAAAGGATCAGTACAGTGGATACCTGAAAGAACTGGAAACCCTGCCTGAGAAGATCCAGAAAATCCTGGATGATAAGGAACGTATTCAGTGGTTTGCTAACAAGCATGCGAATAACCGTGATATTTTCTTTATCGGAAGAGGAATCGACTATGCCATCAGCTTGGAGGGGAGTCTGAAACTCAAAGAGATCAGCTATATCCATTCCGAAGCGTATGCAGCAGGCGAACTGAAGCATGGAACGATCAGCCTGATCGAGGATGGTACACTTGTTATCGGAACAATGACCCAAAGCAGCCTGTACGAGAAGACGCTGAGTAATATGGTAGAGGTCAAGAGCCGCGGAGCATATCTGATGGGAGTGACCACTTACGGCAACTATAATATTGAGGATACCGCTGATTTCACAGTTTATGTGCCGAAGATATGTGATTACTTTGCCACCAGCCTTGCGGTGGTGCCTTTACAGCTTTTGGGATACTATGTCAGTGTAGCAAAGGGGTTGGATGTGGATAAGCCTCGTAATTTGGCAAAAAGTGTGACGGTAGAGTAATCCAGTGATTTTGTATGATAAAGGAAATTAAATTTTGATAATATATAAACAAATACATAAAGATTAGAGAGGTATTGAAAAATGGATAAAATAGCAGTATTAGTACCATGCTATAATGAGGCACAAACTATCGAAAAAGTAGTTAGAGATTGGAAAAGAGAATTGCCAGAGGCAATTATATATGTATATGATAATAATTCAAATGACAATACAGCATTGATTGCGAGTAAAGCAGGGGCAGTGGTTAGACATGAGTATATGCAAGGTAAGGGAAATGTTATTCGTAGAATGTTTCGAGAAATTGATGCAGAAGTTTATATTATGGTAGATGGAGATGATACATATCCAGCGGAATATGGACGCCAAATGGTAGACTTGGTTCTTTACAGAAATGTAGATATGGTTGTTGGAGATAGGTTGTCATCTACATATTTTCAAGAAAACAAAAGACCTTTTCATAATTTTGGAAATTCATTGGTAAGGGCATCTATTAATTTTCTCTTCCATACAGAAATAAAAGATATTATGACTGGTTATAGAGCATTTAGTTTTCAATTTGCAAAATCGTTTCCGGTTTTATCAAGAGGATTTGAAATAGAAACGGAAATGAGCATTCATGCCGTTGATAAGAATATGCAAGTTGAAAATGTTGTTATAGAATATAGAGATCGTCCGGAAGGAAGTGAGTCAAAACTTAATACATATTCTGACGGATATAAAGTTATAAAAACAATAATGCGACTTTTTAAAAACTATAAACCATTAGCTTTTTTCTCCGGTATAGCAGCAGTACTAGCGTTATTGTCGATGGTGTTTGTTATTCCTGTATTTTCTACATATTTAAGAACAGGTCAGGTGCCTAATTTCCCTACTTTGATTGTTTGCGGATTTACAATGATGGCAGCGCTTTGTGCATTATTTGCGGGATTGCAGCTACAGAATATTGTACAAAAAAATAGGCAAGATTTTGAAATGCATTTAATTCTTTTGGATAGTATTAGGAAGGGGTGGCTGAATAGCAATGAAAACTAAAATTTCTAAATTAATTAAAGATTTTTTAGGTATTATCGCAGTAATAGCAATGTCAACTTTAATTGGAACGATTCTTCTTATAGTGGTATATATGTTACCTGTACAAAATATGTATAAAAATGCAAGCGAAACAGCGTCTACGTTAATGAGCGAAGGCGATTATTATATGTGGATTCCTAGTGATAGAACCAGTCAAAGCGATAATTTTACAGATGCATTAATGATTCAAACGGCTATATATAATGGTACAGAATCTTTTGTCGATAAGGCAATGATGAATCCAAGAACAAGTTATGAGGGAAGCTCAATAATTGAAAATTTAGAAAAAACAGTTAATAATGAACGGGGAGGGGTTCGCACTACATATGCTAGATATTGGCATGGATATTTGATTATTCTTAAACCTTTGTTGTTATTATTTAATTATTCAAGTATTAGGTGGATAAACACAGTTGTAAGTTGTTTTCTTGTAGCGGTAATTTTGATTGGATTTTACAAGTATTTTAAAGATTTCAGATATGCACTGGCTTTTACATCATCAATTGTATTTTTAAATCCGGTTGTTATGAGGGCTTCATTACAGTTTAATACGGTTTTTTATGTGATAATGTTTGAATATATTATTGCTTTATATCAAGGAGAAGTGCTTGAAAAAACAAAAAAATTTAATTTAATTTTTTTACTTAGTGGAATTTTAGTTGCTTTTTTTGATTTACTTACCTATCCTATAGCGGCACTTGGTATGTTACTTATTTTGCAATTTCTTATGTTTGAAAGTAATATAGTGAATAATATTACTCGAATGATTAAAAGTAGTATAATATGGGGAATGGGATATGGCGGAATGTGGTCAAGTAAATGGATTATAGCTACATTGTTAACTGGTGAAAATGCAATATCAGATGCAATTGAAAACGCAAAATTCCGAACAGGGACGAATGTAGGAAGTGGAAGTACTTTTTCAGTTTTAGGAATGTTAAAAAATAATTTTTTCTGGTTTGATGGACAAAGTGCTATCCTTTTTAAAATATTAATTCTTACAATTATTATGGTAGTGATTATATTATGTTTAATGAAAAAGATAAAAATAGAAATAAATATATTGCATATAATTATGTTACTTTTGTTCTGTCTTATTCCAATTGGAAGATATATGATACTTAAGAATCATTCGTTTATACACGGTTTTATAACCTATCGTGAGGGAATGGTATATGTAATGGCAGGAGTATGTCTGATACTTGATTGTATAAAAAGTTTTGATAAACGTGGCGAGATTACAGTGTAGGGAAATAACAATTATAGATGATTACATATAATTGGGTTAATGCTAAAAAGTAATAATGCGCATAATTGTTTTAATACTTTAAACAGAAGAACAATAAAGAGAGAAAATTATAATGCAGGAAGATGTTTTTAACAAAATTATACAACGGTTGAGACTAAATAGATTTAGGGATTTTTGTAAAACAAACAAGGAGATTCTTTTATATTTATTTTTTGGTGGACTTGCTTTTATAGTAAGTGTTACAACGTACATTTTATTTAATGTGATTATAGGTATAAATGAATTAATAGCGAATATACTTTCTTGGGTTGTTACTGTCTTGTTTGCGTATATTACTAATAAAATATGGGTTTTTCAAGCACCAACAAAATATTTTTCAGAATTTATGATACAATTGTTTCTGTTTTTTTCTGGAAGAATAGTTACCTTGGTTGTAGAGGAAATAATTCTTTTTCTGTTTGTTACACTATTAGAATGTAATGGAATAATTGTAAAAATTTTTGCACAAGTAGTTGTTATAGTTTTAAATTATATAATTAGCAAATTATTCGTATTCGCAAAAAAAAAGAGATAAAAGGAGGAAGCACAATATGGGAAAGATAACAGTAACAGCAGACTGCAACGGCATCAAAGGTTTAAAAGTAATTGAACCCACCGTTTTCGGTGACTCCAGAGGATATTTCATGGAGACTTACAATTACAATGATTTCAAGGAAGCAGGCATTGATTGTGAATTTGTTCAGGACAACCAGTCTGCATCTAAAAAAGGAGTACTGCGTGGACTGCACTTTCAGATCAACTATCCTCAAGATAAGTTGGTACGTGTCATCCGCGGAGAAGTGTTTGACGTCGCAGTTGATTTGAGAGAGGGTTCCGAGACTTTTGGTAAATGGTTCGGAGTAACCTTATCGGAGGAAAACAAGAAGCAGTTCTTTATTCCCAAGGGATTTGCTCATGGATTTATTGTATTATCGGATTATGCAGAATTTTGCTATAAGGTGACGGATTTCTATCATCCCAATGATGAGGGCGGACTGTTATGGAAAGACCCGGATATTGGGGTAGAATGGCCTATGCCGGAAGGAATGACAGAGGAAGATTTGATTTTATCGGATAAAGATAAAGTATGGAGCGGAATTAAGAATTATAGAAAGTAAAAGGAGTGTTCATTATGAAAGGTATTATTTTAGCAGGTGGATCCGGAACCAGATTATATCCATTGACCAAGGCAATTTCCAAGCAGATCATGCCGGTGTATGACAAACCGATGATCTACTATCCCTTATCTACGTTGATGCTGGCAGATATACGTGAGGTTTTGATTATTTCTACACCGAGAGATCTTCCGGTATTCAAAGAACTGTTAGGGGATGGCAGTCAGCTGGGTATGCATCTGGAATACGCTGTACAGGATCAGCCGAGAGGTCTGGCCGATGCGTTTATCATTGGTGCAGATTTCATCGGTAATGATCGTGTGGCATTGGTTCTGGGTGACAATATTTTCTATGGACAGAGCTTCTCAAAAGTATTACGTGCAGCAGCGGCAAGAGAAAAGGGAGCTACGATTTTCGGTTATTATGTGCGTGATCCCAGAGAGTACGGTGTGGTAGAGTTCGATGAGAACGGCAAGGCTCTTTCCATCGAGGAGAAGCCGGAACATCCCAAGAGTAACTATGCAGTTCCCGGATTGTATTTCTATGATAATGACGTTGTAGACATTGCGAAGAATGTGAAGCCTTCTGCCCGGGGTGAAATCGAGATTACCAGTATCAACAATGAGTACCTGAATAGAGGTACATTACAGGTGGAGACACTGGGGCGCGGATTCGCATGGCTGGATACAGGGAATCATGATGCGCTGTTGGATGCGGCAGATTTTGTGGCTGCTTTCCAGAAGAGACAGGGATTGTATATATCCTGTATTGAGGAGATTGCTTATAAGAGAGGTTTTATTGACAAGGAGCAGTTGCTTGCACTGGCGCAGCCTTTGTTGAAGACGAACTATGGTAAGTATCTCGTAGAAATCGCGGAAGGATTATAGGAAGGACATACAAATGAAAGTATTAGTTACCGGCGTAAAAGGTCAGTTAGGTTACGATGTCGTGAACGAGTTGCGTAAGAGAGATATCGAACCTATCGGTGTAGATATTCAGGAAATGGATATTACAGATGCGGATTCTGTGGATCGGGTAATTACCGCTTCACAGGCAGATGCCGTAATTCACTGTGCAGCATACACCGCAGTAGATGCCGCAGAGGATAATCAGGAGATTTGTCATAAAGTAAACGTGGATGGTACTCAGAATATTGCCACAGTGTGTAAGAAGCTTGGCATTAAGATGATGTATATCAGTACCGACTATGTATTTGACGGACAGGGAACCAGACCGTGGGAACCGGAGGATGAGAGACATCCGCTGAACGTGTATGGACAGACAAAGTACGAAGGTGAACTTGCGATCCAGAATACACTGGATGAGTATTTTATTGTCCGGATTGCCTGGGTGTTTGGCGTAAATGGCAAGAACTTCATCAAAACGATGCTGAATCTGGCGGAAACACATGACCATCTTACCGTGGTGAATGATCAGTACGGCTCACCTACCTATACATATGATCTGGCCAGACTGCTGGTAGATATGATCGTTACCGATAAATATGGTATCTATCATGCGACAAATGAAGGAATCTGTACCTGGTATGAGTTTGCCTGCGAGATTTTCAGACAGGCAGGTGTACAGGTAGAGGTGGAGCCGGTAAGTTCAGAGGCATTTCCGGCAAAGGCGAAGCGCCCGTCCAACAGCCGCATGAGCAAAGACAAGCTGGAACAGAATGGCTTCCAGAGACTGCCTGTATGGCAGGATGCAGTTGGGAGATATTTGAAGGAACTGGGAAAATAAAGGAATTTGAGCAGAAGGAGACGAAGGAAGTCTCAGGAATGGCGGCTCTCAAAGTCCGGACAAATGACTCAGCGCGCTCCGGAATAATCATTTTGGAAAGATTGGGTGAAGAGAAGTTTGAAGAAACCGTGATGGTTTCTTCTTTTTCTTGATGTTATAATAAATTCATCGTAACTCCCGATAAAAGCAAGAGAGGCAGGTATTTTATGACAAAAAAGAACAAATTTGCATGGAAAGTGTGTCTGACGATTGCAGGAGCGTTGCTGTGTCTGGGCAAACAGGAAATGGTGGCGGAAGCGGCGTTTGATGCCCCGTATTACAATATTGAAACGAATGGTGGAAGCTTTGATTTCGTGGAAGGGAAGGGCTATCAGTATACGCTGGAAAATGGAACACTGGTAACGGATGCTTTTTTCTGTGATGGTGAGTATACCTATTTTCTACAGACAGACGGAACACCGATGACCGACCGCCTTACTTATCACCCGGACGGAAAGATGGTTATTTATTTTGATCCTTTGGGACATGAGGTTTTTGATGATTTTGCATATGTAAGACGGAGTATCAGCGGAGATGAAATGAACCAGAACTGCTATTTCGGCACTTACGGGAACCTGTATGTGAATGTGATCACTTATGACAAAGAAGGCAAAGAAATCTATTATGCGAACCCCTATGGAATTCTGGTACAGAACGGGATCTTTGAGCTGGATACGGATGCGGAAAACTATGAATTGCTGGCAGACGGTTGTCACTATGGAGTGGCTAATATCAACGGGACAGTAAGAAGCTTTTATCAGACATATGAAGAAGCTGCGGCTGAACTGGAGAAAACTCCGCTGTCAGTAGTTATGGCAAACGGTTATTCCTACATGTTGACCGGTTATCATGGAGAGGCGTGCACCCATGAAGTTGTTTCTAATGTAAATACACATGATTCCTATCTGATTGCGGCGAGCGGAGACGGCACTCAGAGATTGCAATGGGGTGTGGATGAGATCAACGACTGCGTGGATCAGTATGTGTATGGGGACAGATTGTGCAGACAGTGCGGTGCGATACTGGCAACGAATGTAGAGATCTTGGAAGGCCGCGTACATCAGACCACTGTAGTGGAGGAGGGAGTAAGCGCAACCTGCACCACAGATGGACACTGGGGAATCTATAGTTGCAAGTGCGGCCAGATGTACGAGGACAAACGCGACCAGGTGATCAAGGCGTACGGGCATAGTTACCACAGTGAGTACGCCTATACCAAAACAGACGAGAACGGAGTGGATCATATTTATTTCCATTCCATCTGCTATAATTGCGGAAATGTAGAAAAAGAATGGGAAGAGTAAGGATAACATGTTATAATAAAAACATTACATTGAGGGCAACACAAAGGAAGAGAGATAGGAAATGAACAGGAAATTATGGACCAGTTTAAAAGTCAGTGCTGCGGCAGCCGTTCTGGTAACGGGATTCAGTGCAGGCAGTATCACCAGTGAGGCACGCGAAGTACCGTACTATAATATCACCACAGATGGAGGTACTTTTGACGGTCAGCGTTACACCACAAAGGATGGTGTGGCAGTTACCGATTGCTTCTTCTGCGATGGTACTTATACTTACTATTTGCAGTATGATGGAACACCGATGAAAGACCGACTGACATATCATCCGGATGGAGAACAGGTTATTTACTTTGATGCCAAGGGACAGGAATGCTTTGATACTTTCGCTAATGTCAGGCAGAGCATTGAAGGAAAACCGGTAGATGATCTGTGCTATTTTGGCACTTTCGGAAATCTGTATGTGAATGTGATCACCTATAATAAAGAGGGTACAGCGATTTATTACGCCAATCCTTACGGCGTGATGGAGCGCAGCGGTGTGTTTGAACTGGACACCAATGCCACCAACTATGAATTACTGGCAAACGGCTGCCACTATGGCTTTGCCAACAGTGACGGATCTGTGCAGGGATTCTATGCCACTTATGAAGAGGCCGCAGCCCACACGGATAACAGCACCGGCAATAATGGCGGCACCAATGGCAGTGATCAGCAGCAGGGCGAGTGGAAGTGCGTTGAAACCACTTACTATGATAAAAACGGCAAAAAGGAAAGCCGTACGGTCGAAGATGGTAATACGACATACAGGTATTCGGTGCCTTATAACGGTGATGAATATCTTTCTGAGGAGCGAACGGAGTACTATGATGCCAAGGGTGAAAACTACGGATATATTCAAAAAGATTATATGCGAAATGATGATGGCTCTACCTGGCTGTACGAAGTAAGGGAAGAGAAGAAACCGGAGGTTGGAGACTGGGTTTATTGCTGGACAAATTATTATGAAAACGGTCAGGTGAATTGGATTCAGGAGGAAACCTATATTGGCTCAGATATTCAGAAGAAGATAAATTATTGGGATGGTGTGCGGGACGCGACTACCACATACGAGTATAAGGACGGAAAAATAGCATCCTATGAATTTGTCTCTGATTTTATCTATTCGTCAGGAGAGAAAAGTCATTCTGAAACAAAGACTTACTGTGAATATGACAGCAACGGTTTGTTAAGCAGAGAAAACATTTATAAAGTAGAGAACGGTGCAGAGAACATTTATCAGCGCAAGGACTATAGCTATGTTACCGTGGCAGGGGAACCGTTGGTAGAAAGAGTAGACACATATAATGTTTATACTTATTATGCTGATGGAGTGGTATATGATTTATTAGAATCTATGGTATATGAATATGATGAATATGGCAACGAAATTTCTGAAATGCGTGAAGAAGGTGGAAGTGGAAGAAACTTAGGCGGCTATAAATATGAATATACCTGGATTGATAATGAATGGGTACAGAGCAAATATGAGTGCTACTCCGACAATATGGCTCCGTTTGCCGCCCAACAGGATATCTACAACTTTGACGGAGTACATGACAGACATATGGTTTTTTGGCCGGATGACAATGGTCAGTGGAAATTAAGCAGTTATACGGATTCCGTGATCAACTTCACGATGCCTCAGGATACGACGCAGCCTGTGAACATTGAGAGCGAAAGAACCTATGACAGCGACGGAAATAGTATCGCTTACGCAGTAAAAACCTTCAAGTACATACAGTAAAACCAATGGGAGACCCGGCAGGATCTCCCATTATTTTATTGTAGGAATATATGGATGATGCTATAATGAAGAAAGGTTTTACCGATAATTTGCAAAAGTAGATGAGGGGGGGATCCTATGAGAAAAGAATGTGTATCCGCAGGGAATCTGGCATTGGCGGCAATCGTAGCGGCAGCAGGCTTACAGGCAGGCACCATTACCGTGCAGGCAGCCTTTGAAGCACCGTATTATCATATTGATACATCCGGTGGAAGCTTTGACGGAGAACATTACGTTGTAAACGGTGAGGCTGTGGCAAATGCTTTTTTCTGTGATGGAACAGATACTTATTATCTGCAGCACGACGGAACACCCATGACGGATCGGCTGACGTATCATCCGGACGGGGAGCATATCATTTATTTTGATGCAGAAGGGCATGAAGTCTTTAATAATTTTGCGCATGTGACACATTCCATCGAGGGAAATGCAGTGGATGATTACTGCTACTTTGATGTATACGGACACATGTATGTGAATGTACTGACTTACGATCAGAGCGGAACCAGACTATATTATATCAATCCATATGGTGTCATGGAACATAACGGAGTATTTGCCCTGAATACCGATGCGGCGAACTATGAGGCGATAGCAGGTGGCTGCACATACGGCTATGCGAATACAGATGGTACGATCCGCGGATTTTATCGCTCTTATGAAGATGCTGTGAATGATGTTACCTATGAGACGGTTGAGGGAGAATGGAAGGCCATATCCGAGATCACTTATAATGTCTCGGGAATTTCCACCTATCGAAAGGAATATCAGTATGATGAACAGGGACGCATGACGGAAGCACGTAATTATTCCCGGGCTGGAGAAGAACAGGAGTATTTATACAGTATCGAACGGTACGCTTACGGGACAGGAGAAAATCCGGTAAGGCAGGAAGTGACACGCTACGGAAAGAATTCAGACGGCAGCTGGTGTGTCGATACTGTCAAGACCACAGAATATGACGCAGAACAGAGGGTACAGACGGAAACAACAAGGCAGTATGATTTTTACAATTCTGACAGCACCGCAAGGAATAAAGTTGTGAGTTCCTACCAGCATATTTACAGTTATGTGGAAGAAAAAAATCAAACGGGATATGTGGAGAAAATAGAAGACCACACCAATTACTATAACGGAGATCTGGAGACATTTACCCATGATAATACGTTATGGGAGATAAAAACCTATGAAAACGGCAGACTGGTGCGGGACGAGTATAACTCAGACGGAACCGGCACGACAGAAGGCACATACATCCGATACGAGTACGGAGAGTCGGAAAAAGCATACCATCCGGAGACCAATACAACGGATTATGAAGAGACAGAGGACTGTTATCAGAAAACCAGACCGGATGCACCGGAATTCCTGGCATATCACAGAGTGACCAGCATCTCCATGGTGGATGACAACAATGGAACCAGGACTGTCCGGGACTATAGCGAGGCAGGAGCACTGACTGCAATCACAGAGTACTGCATTGTCAATGGAGAAGAAATCGAACAGAGTGCGCAGCGCTGCTCCAATGGGATAGCAGGTGCTTATCAGCGACTGGAAACAGAGGATGCGGTGATAGAGAAGGAATTCCATCAGGTGTACAGTGCACAGTGGTCAACGATTACAGCCAGCCCGAAGAATATGAATGCGTATCCGGGAAGGCCTGCACCGGGAGATACGGTGAGCCTCAATACGGCCAATATCTATACAGCGGACTGGACGCAGCTTGTTTTTGAGGATGAGGAGGACCCTACGACATGGAAGTACCTTCCTTCCACAGAGGAAAATTGGACCCAGACCGGATATACCATCGTGACGTATGAATATCTGGCCATAAAATAAAGGATAAAGGTAATGTGATGAAAACAAAAAGATACCAGAGATTATGGAAAATGGCAGCAGTTATTACTGCGCTGGGAGTGCTGGGAGGCAGCACAAATGTTGTGTATGCGCAGGAAAATGTCTCAGTGCAGGCACAAAATGCGGAAGTGACATTTACCAATAATCTGTCCGCCAATGCTTACGGCAGAAGCAGATATAACTATTGCGCAAAGACGATCAAATCATATCTGATTCCTAATGAGGATGGAACGCTTACCAGACTGGAATATGCTGATGGGGCGATTCTGTTGGAAAATTATGATGCAGATCTGAATCTGACCGGCTGCAGCAGTGTACCGATGGAATTAAGCGTGTTCGGAGCATTTTTCCGAGGAGAACAGTACAACTGGATCGTATTCGGACAGAATAATGCAGATGCCAGCAATGATACCGAAGTATTCCGGATCGTAAAATATACGAAAAAATGGGAGCGGTTGGGCGATTGCCGCTTGACAGGGTATGATACAACGATTCCTTTCGATGCGGGAAATTGCCGTCTGGCGGAGTACGGGGGCAATCTATTCGTCAGGACAAGCCACGAAATGTACAGCGGTCATCAGGCCAATGTAATGCTGGAAATCAACGAACAGACAATGGAATTGACGAATTATGTTACAGGTGTGTCCAACAGTAGTCGTGGTTATGTCAGCCATTCCTTTGACCAGTTTGTGGATACAACGGACGGACAGCTCACAGCAGTGGATCTGGGGGATGCCTACCCGAGAGAAATCATCTGGTTCCAATATCTAAACGGAGCGGGTCAGGCAGAGGCATTAAAAGGAACGGTGGTTAAAAGCACAGTGCTTGCGATCACAGCAGCAGATAACAGCCAGGACTCTTACGCATACAATGCTACAGGGGTATCTGTCGGTGGATATCAGGTGAGCACGGATCATTATCTGGTGGCCTATAGCTCCGTTGACCAGTCCTCTAATGCAAACCAGATCAGTGCCTCGGCACCCCGTAATATTTACGTGGCGGCAATGTCGCGAAGCGGACAGAGTACCGGATGGAATACCGTACAGGTCACGGACTACACAGAGGGACAGGCCTATACTCCGCAGTTTGTGAAGGTAGCGGACGATAAATACCTGCTTTTGTGGGAACAGGTAGTGGATAGCAATAATTATTATAACGGCTATGGCAATGGCTGCACTTATTCTGTGAAATATTGTCTTATCAACGGAGCTGGACAGCAGCTGACACAGATTTACACCTGGAATACAGCGGATGGTGCCAGAATTTCGGACTGTGTTCCTGTGGTATGGAATGGCAAGGCAGTCTGGTATACCTGTGACAGTGACAAGGGAATGCGCTTCTACACCATCGACTGCAGCGGAGCAGAACCGGCGGCACAGATGAAAACTGTCGCAGAGCCCCATCATCACTCCTTCTCTAAGGACTGGAGTTATGATGCACAGTACCATTGGAGAGAATGTACTGCACCCGGCTGTGACGGGACCGTGACAGGGAAAGCGGAACATTACAGAGGGTACTGGGTGGTAGATTATGATGCATCGACTGTGGCACCCGGTCGCAAACATGAGGAGTGTTGGATGTGTGGTTATACGATCCAGACAGCAGAGATTCCTCAACTGACACCGGCTCCGACGGCTACCCCTGCACCGACTCCGGCAGCAACGTATACGCCGACCCCGACAGCTACGCCTACCCCGGCGGCAACGTATACGCCGACGCCAGTAGTTACTCCAACTCCGGCGGCAACCTATACTCCGGCGCCTACAGCCACCCCCACCCCGGCAGCGACACCGATTCCGGCTCCGGTAATCACAACGTCGCCGACAGCGACTCCTGCCCCGGCCGTAACACCGGCTCCCGCGGGCTCCACAGAGATTGATATGGATGCGGATACCTCCAAGTATTATAACATCAATACCAACGGTGGAACCTGGGACGGTACACACTATTATCTGTCCAGTGGCCAGATGGTAAGAAACTCCTTCTTTAGCGACGGCACTTACACTTACTATCTGCAGGCCGACGGCACACCCATGCAGGACCGCCTGACTTACCATCCGGACGGAGTACACGTAATCTATTTCGACAGCAACGGACACGAAGTATTCAGTGACTTTGCCAACGTGACCATGAGCATTGCAGGAACACCGGTGGATGATATGTGCTTCTTCGACACCTACGGTTATATGTATGTGGACACTCTGACCTACGATAAGACCGGAACGATGCTGTATTATGTCAACCCCTACGGTGTCTTGGAACGCAATGGCTGGTTCCAGTTCTCCGGCAATGAGTTTGACGCGGGACTGGGCTTCTCCGGAACTCCGGGCGGTTATGGATATGCCAACAGTGATTGCAGCCTGATGACCAACACCTATACCTACGACTGGAATGGTAATTATGTGTACATCCAGGGGGATGGACATGTGCAATAGAAATACATAGTGAATAAACTACAGAACGCCGGCTTTTTTGCCGGGTGTTCTGTAGTTTATTTTTTATATTAATTTGATTCTGATTCCATTGAAATCATTGCCAAAAATGCCATGCATAAGGTGATATAAAAGTTAAGTGCATTGATTGCACAAAGTTTCCTCACACGGAAGTTTTCGAATTGGAACATCTGCTTTTTACAACGGAAGTATTCTTCAATTTTCCATCTGGAAAAATAGATCCTTGCCACCTTGATTACATCTTCTTTAGACTTTATTTCTTTATTGGTAGCAAGCATCATTGGATGCTCAGTAATGCCGTAAACCAGGACCAGATATATATTTTTTCTGGATGCCGTGATTTGGACTTTAACGTGGGAAAGATAAGCTTCGTGGTCTTTTCCTTTATAGAATACGCTAGTTTTGATTTTGCCTTTTCTACGGTCACGAAGTTCAGTGGCAGGAGTCCACTTGTTGTGATAAAGAAGCTTTCTTTTGGATGTAAGACGGATAACGTATTTTTGTCCTAATTTGTCAAGTTTTAGGAACATCTTGTTATCGTCGTACCCACGATCCATTGCAAAGATTGCTTTCCCAAAGAGTGCCGTTCCTTGTTCTATAGCATCAAAGGTAATCGTATTGGCAGATTTATAATCCTTTTCAGCGGATGAGTGTATTCTGGAAAAAATGCTGACAGGATGATTATTGCCGGTAAGGACACATGCTTCTGTAACATGATATCCTTTTTTATATACGTTTTTTGTGGATGTACTCTCAGAGCCGTCTCTGACAATGCCAAGAGATTCAAATTTATAACCATCTGGTTTTACAACATCGCTATCATCAATGTGAATGACCGGTTCAGAAGGAATCCACTTTTTTAGCATCTGAAGATAGGAAACCGCAGCTTTTGCAGGGGTACCTTTATCAAGGTGTCTGGAAAGACGGTCAACAATATTTATTTTTTTAGAGTCCTCGTGAAGCTGGTCAACGACATCTGTTAAAAGGCAACTTTGGGAAGCTAACATACCATAAGTGATATCTGCTGTAAATTTACGATCAGGCTTGGAAAGCTGTTTTGAAATTTTATTTGAAAAAGTTAAAATTTTTCGTTTCAAAGTGTAAGTATTTGATGTAAAATTAGCCATAGGGAATCTCCTTCTTTTTTGTTTAGTAAGATTTTTGTTTGGTAGCTTAATTTTACATCAAAAGGAGGCCATGTAGAACGAAAACCAATGACGTTTTACTTCGTGTACCCAGAATCCACTATTTTCGTACCAGATACAGAGAAATGTCCATCCTCTTGGCTCATTCATCTGAGATATAGAACTAAAAAACCTTGAAAAATAAGGAAAAATGACTTGACTAAATAGGGAGGAATTTATGAAAGTTATAAAACATAGATATGGCAAACGAATGCTATCGCTGCTGCTTGCTGTAATTTTGGTACTATGCCCTTTGCAGGTTATGGCGGCAGATAACAAGCCAACCATCGAAATTGGTAACTATATTAAGATGGGTACTTATGAGGGAACCCCAATTGTGTGGCGTTGTGTGGCGAAGGATGACAATGGACCATTGATGCTCTCAGATAGAGTATTGTGTGATTCCATGCCATATGATGCAAAAACCAACCAAAATGCCAAAACAGGCTCGCATCGGCGCAATAGCTGGAGAGGTAATTTTGGCTCTAACCACTGGAGAGACAGCAACATACGTTCTTGGCTCAATTCCAACGCTGAAGCAGGAAAGGTGAACTGGCTTTGCGGAAATCCGCCAACATCGGATTCTGTCTATCCCGCAGAGTCAGCATATGACCAAAAGGAGGGTTTCCTTCGCAGCTTTAGGGAGGATGAACTGGGAGCGATTAAAACGGTGAAGCAGCGTTCTATCGTTTCCCATCCGGAGTATATTGCAGGTTATATCGATGCAGCCGGTGTTGATCTTCCCTATAACAAAACAATTGAAGAGGTAGCGGAGGGGTATTACAGTGCCTATTATGAGGATATTTGGGATAGAGTTTTTCTGCTGGATGTTCAGCAGCTTAAAACGGTTAATGATAACCTGAGTGGCTACCATATCGCAAAAAACAGAAGCAATGTATCATGGAACTATTGGCTGCGTACACCGATTACAACTTGTAACCATGATATGCGATTTGTGACCCCTCAAGGGACTATTTTGCGTGACGCACCCTATAAGGGATATTACGGCGTTCGCCCTGCCTTTTATCTGAATACGGAAAATTACACCGTATCATCCGGCGCAGGAACGAGTGCAAGCCCCTATGTTGTTTCCGCACCGGACGCGCCGGATTACACCATTGGCATATCCGGAGCTGTGCGAGATGATGTGAACGGTGACTGGAATGTGAACACGGATGAGTATCTGCAGCTGAAGATGAGTACATACTACACTACGGATTCTGCATATTCCAATGTAACCGTACCGGTGTATACAATCCAAAAGCCACGCAGTGATAAGGAAAACATGGTAATTTTGTACTGCGGCGAGGGCTACACCAAAAGCCAGCAAAAGATGTTTGTCGATGATGTAAAAAGGCTGTGGGGAGAGGTATTACAGATAGAGCCATATCGCAGCATGGCGGATCGCTTTAATGTCTATGCACTCTGCACGCCATCGGTGGATGGCTTTATGGGTACCAGCACTTTTTTTAATGCGACCAAAAATGGAATCTCTGGTACCCAAGGAATGTGGCGCAATCATGTTTTGGAACGCATCATAGGCCCTGAGTTTATCGAAAAGATTCATGACGCACATATTCTTAACAAAACGCGTCCAAACGAAATCGACGCCAACGGAGACCATGACAATAGACAGTATGATTATGTGTATGAAAATATCAATCAATTCGTTGTGTTGGCGAATAGCGGTGAGTATTTCGGTGGTTCTCATGATAATAAAGATGTTGGTATTCACTATATTATTGCATCAGCGAGAAGCACATATTCTGCGTTTACCCAGCGGCATGAACTGGGACACGGTCTGTTCCATCTGGGAGATGAATATAATTATAGCACCGGTCCTGTATCCGAGGAGAATTACACTAAATCGCTGAATATGACTGCAATAAAAGATTCCACGAAAGTGAAGTGGAAGCAGCTGCTTGGCTTCCATAATACCTATACCTGCCCGCATCTTGACAGTTATCCTTATACCTTTAATTCCAGCAGGGATTGTCTGATGCGAGACGTCTTTCAGAATGATTTTTGCGATGTGTGCAAGCTGCAGGGCATAAAGGTCATGAGTCAGCTCATTAAAAATCCCCCTGCGCTTTATGTGGCTGTTCCTGAGGTGAAAAAGTATGAAGGCGATTACAAAAATCCCGCAGATAATCCTTCTGCCTTTGAGAGAGCGAATTCCTCTGCATATGCGAGTTATCAATATGACAGGAATAGCCGTCTATTAAGCGGCGGCAGTAAAAACAGCTTTGATTATAGCAGAATGAAGGGGCAGCAGGTTGAACTGCGTACCATCATACAAAACCTTTCGGATACCCAAGCGAAGAATGTGACCCTGCGCCTGTGGGTGGAACATTCCAACGGCGAAAAAGCTGTCACAACAGATGGGCAGCAGGTTTTAGCTACGGAGGAGTTTAACATCCCTGTTTGGGACGAGAAAAGCAAATTCTGGCCAAAGGGTGCGTTGAATTACGAGGGCAGCAACTTTGATTCCGGTCTTGTCAACTGCTCTTTGGTTTACACGATTCCGGAGAATGCTATTTTGCAATACGGCGATACAATCGGCTTTGACATTGTAGATAAAGCGACAGGCGAGGTATTGGCTAATGATGATACGGAGAAGCAGCCCTATGCCAATGTCAACATCCAATATAAGCTGGAGGACGGCACAGATGTTCCAAACACCATGCCGACTACCTTTACTGTTCCGGTGGGCAAAAGGGTTGATTGGAAGCCGCCGCAGGAACTGCACAGCTACACTTTTGTTCGAGCGGAGGGAATGGAAAATACTGTTCCGGAAGGTGGTATGACGATTAGTTATATTTATAAAAGGTCTGATGAACGCCCTAATCCGCCGGTGACAAAAAATTATACGGTGCAATACAATTGGGGAAATGAATCCCCGACAAACGTAAGGCTGCCGCAAAATAACAAGTCATATCCCAGCGAGCAGCAGGCGAAGGCGGATGTGGATACGAACTACACCTCCACAACAAGCATTCGGGGGCAAAAGGATGGCAAAAACGGCACATGGACTTTTTCGGGCTGGGATACCGGCAGGCTAATAAATGATACAACCGTGGTATTCAGTGGAAGTTGGAGTTTTACGGAAGATACGACACCGGTAACTACCCCTACCCCGGCAGCAACGTATACGCCGACCCCGACAGTTACCCCTACCCCGGCAGCAACGTATACGCCGACCCCGACAGTTACCCCTACTCCGGCGGCAACGTATACGCCGACGCCAGTAGTTACTCCAACTCCGGCGGCAACCTATACTCCGGCGCCTACAGCCACCCCCACCCCGGCAGCGACACCGATTCCGGCTCCGGTAATCACACCGTCGCCGACAGCGACTCCTGCCCCGGCTGTAACACCGGCTCCCACGGGCTCCACAGAGATTGATATGGATGCGGATACTGCAAAATACTATAACATTAACACCAACGGTGGAACCTGGGATGGTACACATTACTATCTTGCCAGCGGGCAGATGGTGAGAAATTCCTTTTTCAGTGATGGAACTTATACCTATTACCTGCAGGCAGACGGTACACCTATGCGTGACAGACTGACCTATCATCCAGACGGAAAAAATGTTATCTACTTTGACAGCTATGGTCATGAAGTATTCAGTGATTTCGCCAATGTGACCATGAGTATCGCCGGAACCGCGGTGGATGATATGTGCTTTTTTGACACCTACGGCTATATGTATGTGGACACCCTCACCTATGACAAGACCGGAACGAAGCTGTACTACGTGAATCCTTACGGTGTATTGGAGCGCAAGGGCTGGTTCCAGTTCTCCGGCAATGAGTTTGACGCGGGACTGGGCTTCTCCGGAACTCCGGGCGGTTATGGATATGCCAACAGTGATTGCAGCCTGATGACCAACACCTATACCTACGACTGGAATGGCAATTATGTGTACATCCAGGGAGATGGACATGTGCAATAACTTCTAAATAGCAGTAAATTTTATCGCAATCAAGGTCTAAGAACATTGACAGAAACTTCAGTTTTCCGAATCATTTTGTTATATTTAGCCCTAATCATAAGGAGAAAGAATGAGAATAAAACACTATTTTAAGAAACTGAGCCTTGGTCTGGCATTGATCCTGACACTGGGAGCAATCCCGGAAAACGGCATGACCGCTCATGCGGAGGAAATTGCAGCGGTTGCAAACTATGAAGAGGCAGTTGACTATGTCAGAGAACAGATGGTGAACCGGCAGGAAAAGATAGCTTTCCAGTCTACCAACATTGACTATACAACGCTCAAGAACCTGATGAAGGATGTGAAGAAATATTCAGACCAGTGCAGCGGACAGGAAGGGGATGCACTGAATCAGTTTTCATCTTCCGGAATGTTTACCTATTCAGGAAACAATGTAACCTGCACATATGATGTTCAGTATTACACAACAGCCGAGCAGGAGGCAGAACTTACCAGAGCGGTAACGGAAGCGCTGAACAGCATGAATCTGCAGGGCAAATCTTCTTATGAGAAGATTAAGGCAATTTACGACTATATCTGTACCAATGTAACATATGATTACGCAAATCTGGATGATGAAAGCTATAACCTGAAATTTACGGCATATGCGGCAATGTGCAACAAGACAGCGGTCTGCAACGGTTATGCACTTTTATTCTACCGGATGTGCAAGGATGCAGGACTTTCGGTACGGCTGGTTAGAGGAATAGGGGATGATGGACAGACAAGAGGACGCCACGCCTGGAACATTGTAAAGATCGGCAATAGCTATTACAATGTGGATGCAACCTGGGGCAGCGACAATAACAGCAATCAATGGTTTCTGAAGGCGGAAAATAATTTTAAGTGGCATTATCTTGATGAAGAATATACCACAGAAGAATTCAAGGCACAATTCCCAATGGCCACGGAAGATTATGTATACGTTTCCTCTCCCTACTACAATATCACAACCAACGGCGGTAACTGGGATGGAACGCACTATTCCCTGCCGGACGGAACACAGGTGGTAAACTCCTTCTTCAGCGACGGCACTTACACCTATTACCTTCAGGCAGACGGCACGCCTATGCGGGATCGTCTGACTTATCACCCCGATGGAGAGCATGTGATCTATTTTGATCAGGACGGACATGAAGTATTCAGTGATTTCGCGAATATCACCATGAGCATTGCCGGGACACCGGTAGACGATATGTGCTTCTTTGATACTTTCGGTTATATGTATGTGGATACTTTGACCTACGATAAGACAGGTACGAAGTTATACTATATTAATCCTTACGGCGTATTGGAGCGTAACGGTTGGTTCCAATTCTCTGGCAACGAGTTTAACGCAGGACTGGGCTTCTCCGGAAAAGCCGGTGGTTACGGCTATGCCAACAGTGATTGCAGCCTGCTGACGAATACTTATACCTATGATTTGGATGGCAATTATGTGTATGTGCAGGGAGACGGACACGTAATGTATTGACAAAAATTATTATACTTTTTAGTCGAAACAGCTTGTATATTAAATATGGTGATGATAAAATAAAAACGTCATTACAGATATGACAATACAAAGGTTACGAGAGGAGATAGTCTATGAGCAAAAAGTCACTTTCCACTTTGAAACTCAGTGCGGCTGTAGCCATCCTGGCAGCAGGAGTCGGTGTCAGCGGCATCACCAGTGAGGCAGCATTTGATGCACCTTACTACAACATCAACAGTAATGGAGGAAGCTTTAACGGCAGCCAGTATACGCTGGCAGACGGTACTACGGTAACAGACGCCTTTTTCTGTGACGGCACCTATACCTACTTCCTGCAGACCGATGGAACCCCGATGAAGGATCGCCTGACCTACCATCCGGATGGACAGGCAGATCATGTAATCTATTTTGATGCTGACGGACATGAGTGCTTCGACACGTTTGCCAATGTGAAGAAGAGTATCGCGGGAACTGATGTAGATGATCTGTGCTACTTTGGATCTCTTGGCTATCTGTATGTAAATGTCATTACTTACAACAAAGCGGGTACGGCAATCTACTATGCCAACGAGTATGGTGTCATGGAGAGAAACGGTGTGTTCGAAGTGAGAAGTGATGCTACGAACTATGCTGCGCTGGCAAACGGCTGCAAGTATGGTTATGCCAACAGTGACGGAACCGTAAAGGGCTTCTATGCAACCTATGAGGAAGCGGTAGCAGGACAGTCCAACAGCAACAATAATAATAACAACAACGAAAACCAGCAGGGACACTGGATGTACTTCGGTCAGATCACTTACGATGGCAATGGCAATCAGATCAGCCGTGAAGTCAGAGATGGTGATACCTATTATAATTATGTGAATGATGGTAACGGTGGAGAGTATTTGTCTAACGAGAGTACTTCGCACTATGACAGCAATGGAGAGTACTATGGATATACCCAGAAGAACTACAGCCTGAAGAGTGATGGCACCACCTATCTTAGCTATTATTCCGAAAGCCTGGAGCCGGAGACTGGAAACTGGGCTTATAAGAGTATCGGATATTATGAGGATGGACAGGAACGTAATTCAACAATTCGCGAGTATAGCGGCTCAGATATTCTGAAAGAGACATATCATTATAAAGGCAGTAATTATGTTACGGATGAAGTAACGGTTTATAATTATACGAATGGCAAGCTTACTTCTCATGAAGGTAATATTGTAGAATCAAACTATTATTCTGATGGTTCAACATATGTTTATAAGGCGAGAGAAGTCGGCGAGTATAATGCAAATGAAAATCTGACCCGTGAAGTCCGCTACAGAACCAATGAGAATGGTGCAGAGTATGTAGATCGTTATACGGACTATTCTTATACGACGATAGCTGGCGAGGAAGTTGTATCCAGAGAAGATAATTACTATGTGAAGTCAGACAACACGGCAGAATTAGGCTACTATACCGTTTACGGCTACGATGCAAATGGCAATCAGACTTCCAAAGACCGTTATTATGCCGGTGGCAGTAAGGAAAGATGGGATTACGGAACAGAATCCGTCTATACCTTCATTAACAACAAATGGATTAAGACCAGATACTTATCTTACAGAAGCAGCAATGGTGCAAAGGTTCCCGACTATGGATGGGATAAATATTACGATGATAATGTACTGGTAAAACGTAACGATTACGATGGTACCGAGGACGGTCAGTGGACTGTGACAGAGTATACAGAGTACAATAAGTATAAAGACATTGTTTTCCCTGAGGATACCAGCCAGATCGTAACCTTTGAGTATTCCAAGACCTACAATGCTTCCGGAGAACTTCAGCAGTACACAGTAGATTTCTATCACTTTGAACAGTACTAGGCAATAAAAACAGACACGCTTTCCGACAGAAATGTTGGGGAGCGTGTTTTCTTTTTGCCGGATCGCTTGAATATCCCGTAGTGCAATGCTAAAATAGACATGTCATTGTAGATATGACCATACAGAGGTTACGAGAGGAGATAGTCTATGAGCAAAAAGTCACTTTCCACTTTGAAACTCAGTGCGGCTGTAGCCATCCTGGCAGCAGGAGTCGGTGTCAGCGGCATCACCAGTGAGGCAGCATTTGATGCACCTTACTACAACATCAACAGTAATGGAGGAAGCTTTAACGGCAGCCAGTATACGCTGGCAGACGGTACTACGGTAACAGACGCCTTTTTCTGTGACGGCACCTATACCTACTTCCTGCAGACCGATGGAACCCCGATGAAGGATCGCCTGACCTACCATCCGGATGGACAGGCAGATCATGTAATCTATTTTGATGCTGACGGACATGAGTGCTTCGACACGTTTGCCAATGTGAAGAAGAGTATCGCGGGAACTGATGTAGATGATCTGTGCTACTTTGGATCTCTTGGCTATCTGTATGTAAATGTCATTACTTACAACAAAGCGGGTACGGCAATCTACTATGCCAACGAATATGGTGTCATGGAGAGAAACGGTGTGTTCGAGGTAAGAAGTGATGCTACGAACTATGCTGCGCTGGCAAACGGCTGCAAGTACGGCTACGCCAACAGCGACGGAACCGTGAAGGGCTTCTATGCGACCTATGAGGAAGCGGCAGCGCAGGCAGGAAACGGCTCCGGCAGTACGAACCAGCAGGGAAGCTGGGAGTGTTATGAGAGCATCTGGTACGATGGTGAAGGAAGACCGACAGAGCATGAGTATAAGGATGGGAATACAAAGACAGTCTATGATATAGATGTTAATGGCAATGAAACTTTGTGGTATTCCGAAACTAAATATTATGATGCTAATGGGAAATACTATGGATATAGTCTAAAGAATTATCAGAGAGGTGGCAATGGAACGGTATATCTTAGCAGATACGAAGAGGATATAAAACCTGAAAACGGCGACTGGAGTTTCAAGCAAATATCTTATGATGAAACTGGAAAGGTAACAAGTTCAGGTATCACGGAGTACAGTGGTTCCAAGGTGTTAAAATTAACAGGTACGAATGAGGATTATAATGTATTAAAGGTTTATAACTATACAAACGGAAAACTCACGTCAACAGTGGAAGATACCGTATATCTTAATTTACGTGACATAAATGGAGGAGTTCCCAAATATAAAACGGTTGAAGAATATGACGAAAATGAGAATTTGAAGCGTAGCTCTTCGTACCAGACGGTTTACTATCTTTCAGCAGATGGTCAAGAGGTGTTATCAGGATATGTTGACTATTCTTATACAACCGTTGGAGAAAAGGAAGTTCTTACAAGAACGGATAGTTATCGAGTAAATGGAACGGTTTCTCAGTTGTCTGGCTATACGCTGTATGAGCATGATGCAAGGGGAAATATCACTAAAGAAGATGTTTACCGTACAAATGAAGGAACTATGCAGTTAAGAAGTAGCACAACGCATACCTTTGATACAAATGGCAATGAGATTCGCATGACCTTTCAATCTTATGGACCTTCGGAATTGGGAATAACAGTGCCGGATAGTGAAGTTGAGTATGCGTACGCCTTTATTGATAACGAATGGGTTAAGACGAAGGAATTGCATTATATGGATCATGGGGATGGACAGATGACTCCTGAAAGTGGAACGTCTAACTGGGAGAGATATTACGAGAATGATCAACTGGTAAGAGAAATTTCCTACACAAGTACAGATAATAGCAGCTGGACGGTTCAGAATTATTCTGATTATACAAAGCCTGACAGCATTGTCTGGCCACAGGATACCACGCAGATTGTAAGCGTTGAATCTTGCAGATGTTATAACCCTTCTACTTTGGTAACCGGTTATTATATTGTTGACAATTACCGCTTCGTCCAGAAGTAATCAAAGAAGCACGTCCTTGTGCAGATTGCACAGGGATGTGCTTTTTCTTTCACAGAAAATACCTTGTAATATTATTCTACTGATGATAGGATAATAAGATAACAACAGGATATAAGGGAGAAACAGACTCTAATGAATAAAAGAAACAGATCCATGGCCAGGCTTGGTCTGGCCGCAGCACTTCTTGCGGTCGGTATTGGTGCATATGGTATAAAGGGTGATGCTGCATTTGATGCACCCTATTGCAATATTAATCTTAACGGCGGCTCATTTGATGGCAATTACTATACACTCTCCGACGGAAGAGTAGTCACAGATTCCTTTTTCTGTGATGGATTCTATACCTATTTTTTACAGTCCGACGGCACGCCGATGAAGGATCGCCTGACGTATCATCCGGACGGACAACAGGTGATTTATTTTGATGCCAGTGGCCATGAATGTTTTGATACCTTTGCCAGAGTGAAAAAAAGCATTTCCGGGGAAGAGGTAGATGACCTGTGTTATTTTGGTACGACAGGCAATCTTTATGTGAACGTCATCACGTACAATGAAGAGGGAACCAAGATCTATTATGCCAATCCCTATGGGGTCATGGAAGCAGGCGGTGTATTCCAGGTAGACACCAATGCAGTGAATTACAGTGCGCTTGCGAATGGATGTTACTACGGATATGCTTACAGTGACGGCTCAGTGAAAGGCTTCTATGCTACTTATGAGGAAGCAGCGGCACAGATAGGAAGCGACAATGGTGATGTCAGTCAACAGAATGAATGGACACCGGATATTCTGTAACATAGGAAAAACCGATTAAATGTAGATGGAAATTATGGAATGGCAGCACAGTTGAATTATGGGGCATAATATTGTATACTAAAAAAGAATTTATGCTTCTGAGTAGATATTATTTGCAAGAAAAGGTATAAGAACGGTATTATAGAATGAAGAAAGCACTTATTACAGGAATTACAGGACAGGATGGCTCTTATCTGGCAGAGTTTCTGCTGGAAAAGGGATATGAGGTACACGGTATTACCCGTCGGGCTTCTGTTTCCAATACGGCAAGAATCGATCATCTGATTGCAAAGAATGCCATCACATTACATGACGGAGACCTGTCTGATACATCTTCTATCATGAATATTATTGCAAAAGTACGTCCGGACGAGATCTACAATCTTGCAGCGCAGTCCCATGTACAGGTATCTTTTGATGTGCCGGAGTACTCCGGAGACGTGGATGCTATCGGCGTATTGAGAATTCTGGAAGCGGTCAGGATTCTGGGTCTTGCTAAGCAGACTAAGATTTATCAGGCATCTACCTCTGAACTGTACGGCAAGGTAGAAGAGGTACCTCAGCGCGAGACCACTCCTTTCCACCCTTACAGCCCGTACGCGGTAGCAAAACAGTACGGCTTCTGGATCGTTAAGGAATACCGTGAAGCTTATGGCATGTTCGCTGTGAACGGTATTCTATTTAACCATGAGTCAGAGAGACGTGGTGAAAATTTTGTTACCAGAAAGATCACTCTGGCGGCAGGACGTATTGCAGAAGGTTTACAGGATCATCTGGAACTGGGCAATATGGATTCACTGCGTGACTGGGGCTATGCCAAGGATTATGTAGAGTGTATGTGGATGATCTTACAGCATGACACACCGGAAGATTTCGTCATTGCAACCGGCGAACAGCATACGGTAAGAGATTTTACCGAACGTGCATTCAAGGCAAATGGCATTGATATCCGTTGGGAAGGTACCGACGTAGATGAGAAGGGCTATGACAAGGCTACCGGCAAGATGTTAGTATGTGTAAATCCGGAATGGTTACGTCCTACCGATGTGGATAATCTGTGGGGGGATCCGACCAAGGCGAAGACAGTACTTGGCTGGAATCCACAGAAGACGACTTATGCGGAACTGGTAGAGATCATGGCAAAGCACGACAGAGCACTTGCCAGGCAGGAAAAGGCAATGAAGGCTGCACAGCAGTAAAAGTAACTGCATAATTGATAAATAAGAAAAGGGATTCTGCGTGTGGAATCCCTTTTTTCGGAGAGAAGATACATGAATATTATTTTGCTTTCAGGTGGTTCGGGGCAGAGACTCTGGCCGTTGTCGAATAATGTGAGATCCAAGCAGTTTATTAAAGTATTACAGGGAGAAGCCGGGCAGCTGGAGTCTATGGTGCAGCGGGTATACCGTCAGATTACGACGGTGGATGCCAATGCACAGGTTACGATTGCCACTGGCAAAAAACAGGTAAGCATGATACGGAACCAGCTGGAGGACAGGGTAAATATATGTGTGGAACCGGAACGCAGAGATACTTTTCCCGCAATCTGTCTGGCAGCAGCCTATCTCCATGACGTGAAGAAGGTAGCGGAGACAGAGCCGGTGATCGTATGCCCGGTGGATCCGTATGTCGATAATTCGTATTTTGAGGCACTAAAAAAGCTGGCAGATTTAGCGGAGACCAGCGAAGCTCATCTGAGTCTGTTGGGAATTGAACCGACCTATCCCAGCGAAAAGTATGGATATATTATAACCGAAGATAAGGAACCGGTGAGTGCGGTAAGTACCTTTAAGGAAAAACCGGATCTGGAAACTGCCAGAAGATATCTGGCGCAGGGAGCTCTGTGGAATGGCGGAGTATTTGCCTTTCAACTGGGCTATATCCTGGAGAAGGCTCATGAACTGCTGGATTTCAAAGATTATGAGGATCTCTATATCCACTATGGGGAACAAAAGAAGATCAGCTTTGATTATGCTGTAGTAGAGCAGGAAAAAAGCATACAGGTATTGCGATATAAGGGATCGTGGAAAGATTTAGGTACCTGGAATACTTTTACAGAGGCTATGGGATCCTTGTCAACCGGCCGGGTGACGCTGGATGACACCTGCCGGGATACCCATGTAGTGAATGAACTGAATATCCCTATTTTATGTATGGGATGTAAAAATCTGGTGGTCGCGGCAAGCGGTGATGGCATTCTGGTGGCGGACAAGGAGCAGAGCAGCTATATCAAACCGTATGCGGACAAGCTGGCAGGACAGGCAATGTATGCGGAGAAATCCTGGGGAAGCTTTACAGTATTGGACGTGCAGGAAGACAGCATGACGATCAAAGTAGAATTGCTGCCCGGCCACAGACTCCATTACCACAGTCATGAGCATAGAGACGAGGTATGGACTGTTATGAGCGGTACGGGAAGCGTCATCATAGATGACGCGCAGCGCACAGTTCATCCCGGAGATGTGGTGACGATGCCGGCCGGCTGCAAGCATACGATCATTGCAGAAACGAAACTGAGCGTGATCGAAGTGCAGCTGGGCAAGGACATCAGTGTAGATGATAAACAGAAATATGATTTGTAATGAGGTGAAGGGATGCCCGCAGTATATTATTGAGAAAGTACTGGAGGAATAAAAGTGATAATTATCATGGCAATCTCGTTTTTATTGGTGTTTTTCTGCTTCTTGCAGGAAAACAGGAAAAATATAGAAGCCTGGACGATGGCGGTGCTGTCCTGGTGTACTGCTTTGTTCTTGAAAACAGAGATTTTGTCCTGCTTTCAGCTGATGAACCGGTGGATCGTTTTTGCATTCTGGTTACTGGTAACCTTTATTGCAGGCGTAGTTATATGGAAAACCGGGAAATATGCTTTGGTAAAAAATGCTGTATGTAATTGTGGCAATACCATACGGAAGAACAAGTTTTTTACAGTCGTATTTCTATTGATTACAGTGTTGGCAATTATTACCGTGCCCTATAACTGGGATTCCATGACCTATCACTTGCCCAGAATTGCGTATTGGGCGGAAAATCATTCAGTAGCCCATTACGCAACTACGATATACCGTCAGGTAGGAAATCCTCCAATGCATGAATTTATCAGTCTGGATGTGTATCTGCTTATGGGAAACACGGATTATCTGTTGAATCTCATACAATGCGGGGCTTATCTCACGAATGCGTGGCTCGTGTATGAAATCGCTGGGAAAATCGGCTGCAGCTCGAAAGCCGCCAAGGTCGGCATGTTATTGTTCTGTTCTACACCTATTGTGTTTGCCGAAGCGCTGACTACCCAGAATGACAACCTGGCATGCTTGTTTTTACTGATTTTTGTATACGGACTGTTGGATTTTCTGGATAGAGATAAAAAGATTGCAGACAGCAGAGAAAATTACGTAAAGTGTATGTGCCTGGCAGCCTGCGTGGGTCTTGGCTATCTGACGAAGCCGACGGTATCCATGGGAATGGCGGTGTTTGCTGTGTTCTTATTGGTAATGTGTATTTTAAGAAGGGATTCCATAAAGACGCTTTTCAAATTAGTGCTTGTGACTTTACCGATCATGGCAATGCTCCTTTTTCCGGAAACCTTGCGGAATATTAATACATATGATGCCATTTATCCTTCCAGCACAGGAGCCAGCCAGTTGGTCAGCACTCTGGATCCCAGATATTTATTCATAAACGGAGTAAAAAATTATATCTATAATTTCCCGAACATCTATGTGGAAAACGGGAATGCGTTTTTGGAGAGGGGCGTTAATTTCCTGGCGCGTAAGCTGGGTGTAGAGATCAATGCGGAATGCATATCCGAAGGCGGAGGCGAATTCCAGCTGAGGAGTGCCACGAGCTATGGACATGATACTGCGGTGAATGTCACGATACTGGTACTTTTCACTTTATGTCTGCTATGGAGTCTGTATCGAAGAAAGGTAAAGGGACTTCCGAAAGTATATACATATTGTATCGCAGCACTGTTTTTCTGTTTATGTATATTTATGCGATGGAATCCCTATGTGACACGCTACATGCTGCCATATCTCGTACTGATGTGTCCGATGATTGCGTTCTGGTGTGAGGATATGAGTCTTCATGCCGGAACACCGGTGATCCGGGAGTCTGTACTGTATGTTGTAGGCTGGATGGGAATTCTGGGGCTGATCACGATGTTTTCTTATCATGGTCAGACCGCAAAAGATCAGCATATGAGCCGGCCGGGAGGCTATTTTACCAACCGATACGGAGCAGAACTTGGGGATGAATACCGGCAGGTATGTGATGCGGCTGTGGAGAATAATGACAGATATATAGGTCTGATCCTCAACGGAGATGCTTATGAATATCCCATGCAGTATCTTTTACAGGGAAAGATAGAGAAAATGCAGCACATTATGGTGGATAATCCTACGGCCAAATATGAAGATCCGCAATTTGATCCCGACGGAATCATAACAACGGAAAACTGGGGAGACACCATAGTCTATAAAGACAGGACGTATACACTGATTACGGATTGTACAGTGCTTTATTTGTATCAGGGAGAATAGAAAAAATGCAGATAGTAGATGCAAAGATTGAGGGAAGATACAAAAGAATACGAAATATCCTGTTGCTGGGCGGTCTGTTTTATGTTCTGCCGGTGATTCTGGCGAACAGATATTACAATGACGATCTGGCCAGAAGCCTGTATGGAGCTACCGGATGGAATGGGGACGGAAGACCACTGGCGGAAAGTATCATGCTGTTTGTGAGCGGAGGGGAACCGTTGACGGATATTTCTCCGCTGCCGTTGCTGATGGCGGTTGTTGTGCTTGCCATGGTACTTACCGTATATGCGAAAAAGAATCTGTCTTTTTGCGAAAATGCGACCTGTGTGGCCATGGCCCTTCTGTTTATACTGGTGCAGCCTTTTACCATGGCAGGCATCTCTTACAAATATGATTGCCTGTTCATGTTCCTGGCAGTGAGCATTCCATTTTTGTTATTTTCACTCAATGAGAGTATTCCTTTATGGATATACATTGGCCTGTCAGCATTGTCCGGAGTAATGGTGATGTCCATGTATCAGGCGGCTTTTGGTATGTTTCTGATTCTGGAACTGATACAATTTTACTTATGGATGCAGACACAAAGAGGGTCTTTCCGGCAATACTTAAAAACGGAAATTCCTCGATTCGCAGGAATCATGGTGGGAGCGTTGCTTTATGTGGTAGTGATAGCACCGCGGTTTGTGGATGCTGCCGGGTGGAGAAATGAGGCTGCCAGAATGTCATTGGGGCCGAATATGGGAACCATAACGAATATTCTGAGAAATATCAAACGAGGCCTGAACTACCAATACAGCGTTTTGCAGGGAACCTCAAAATATTATAGCGGCAGCATAATACTCCTTTGTCTGCTGACAGTAATAGCTATAGGAATCCGGTGGTGGAAAGGAAAACATGACGTGAAAGGCAGTTTGCTGGCGGTGGTATTTATTATCCTGCCGTTTGCTGCAGTAGTCAGTGTATACCTGCCAATGACAGTACTTTCTTCCTTTGACACAAAATACCGGGTATTTCTGTGCTTTGGAGGAGCGCTGCTCCTGCTGGCCGTGACAGCAATGGGAGCATTTCAAAATAAGTGTAAGATTTTGATGGTTATAATGGGATTATGCCTGTTTTTTCAATATTCCTGTGTCTATTCTTATGGAAATGCTTTGAAATGTCAGAAGGAATATGAAGAATATACCGTTCAACAGGTAGCTCATGATCTGGAGACGGTGAATGCAGAAAAGGAATATCATGCGGTAAGCTTTCTTGGCAATGCCCCCAGGGCCAGACAGTTACAGAAAATATGCGAAAAGTATCCCTTCTTCAATGAAATCGTACCGGTATATGTGAGCAATGATACCTGGATCGGAGGAGCATGGGTTTATCATTATCTGCAGTATGATCTGGAAATATGCGCATCCGATGATACCGACCTTGCAGTTGTGCAGGAGCAGACACCGGTGTTAAAAAATGCGTTGTATGATTGCTATGTGAATGGTGAGAAGATTGTGGTTAGGTGGAAGTAGGAACGAAGGGACGGGGAGTCAATAAAAAGGAGCACTCTAAATGAAGCAATGGGCAAAAACGAATAAATACATTCTCTGGTATATGGTATGCTTTCTGGCGTTGGGCTGGATTGATCAGCGTCGGGGAAGCGCGCTGGGACAAATACAGATGACATTTGCGAACCTGACGGGGGTAGTCATTGCATTTATGCTGCTTCCCGGAATGGATCTGAGCAAATTTCGGGAGAAGGTGTATTTACGCTGGACCCCGGTGTGTGTGCTGTTGACAGTGGCAGCATGCCTGGTGGGGAAGTTCTGCTGGAAGTACACCGGACAGTGGATCTCGGGAGTGTTGAATCTGACGGTGTGGAGTTATCTGATCATCTATATGGTCAGAGAGCGGAAGGATGAGAAAATGGCCATCCGGAAGAAGCTGCGGCAGCCGTTTTTCTGGTGTATGGTGCTGCTGTTCTTTTTGATGCAGATCTCAGTGTATGGCGGTATTTTGCCGCTATGGTATCTGCTGGTCTTTGGTGGACTTTACCTGATCGGGATACCGGAAGAACGAACGGAGGATTTATTTAATGGAATGACCATCGGACTCATCGTATGGTTTTTCATTCAGCAGATTCTGGCCTTTGGATTCCGGCCGTACGATGCCGTGAGGTATCGGGGCATGTACTCCGGAACCACGCAGAACGGCTTATTTTATATGATCGTATTTTGTGCCTTTTTACTCCGGTGGCGTAAGGCTGCGGAGCAGAAGAAAAAATGGTGGATCCGGGGATTTTATTTTTTGATGTCGGCAGGCATGGTCAGCTTTATTGTCTATACCGGTGGACGAGCTCCGCTGCTCGGCGTGATCGTTACGGGGTTCTTTTTGATGGTAGCGTATGACATTTTTTGTTGTAAATCTTTTTACAGGCTGGTGATCCATGGTGTGGCAATGATTCTGTGCATTGCGATTACTTTCCCGGTGGTCTACGGCTGCATCCGCTACCTCCCGACGATTTTGCACCATCCGATCTGGTTTGAAGGGGAATACGTGGAAGGAGTCAGTGTGTGCTCCTTTGATCCCTGGAACAGTTGGAAATACGTCTCTTTTGAAGAGGTGATGGAGAATGACGTGAACCGGATTCTGGAGATCGTTGGAATCGATACGGATGCTATGATGGAGAAAATGCAGGAGATGCTGGGCGGTATGAAGGTACATGCTCAGGAAATGACTGCGGGAGAAAGTCAGGAGAATCCATTTAACATCGAAGGACTGGATCCACTGAATTCTTCTACGGATGCGAGGAAAATTATTTACACGTACTTTTTACACCATTTGAATATGCGAGGCCATGACCGGTTCTTTCTTGGCTTCTACCTGACGAAAGACGTCTATTATGAGCATGCACACAATATGTTTCTCCAGATGGCCTACAGCTATGGAATCCCGGTGGGAATTTTATTTCTGGGAATGTATATGTACAGTCTGATTAAGGCGTTGAGAATGTGCCGTAAGGGTCGATGGGAGTGCGCAGTATTCCTGATCGCTATTGCATGTTTTGGAATGGCGGAAATGACGGTAACCCAGGGACAGATCACGATTCCGTTAATGTGGATTGCCTTTTATTATGGTGCCAGAGACGGGCGGGGGCATAAACATGTTTGACTATGTCGATATAATGAGTGTAAGAGAGTCAACATGTTTATATGATTAACTAACGAATATCCTGCGAAGCAGGATGTAGAGCGCGATAGCGCGAATTCGTGAGTTCACGATATGATGAAGCAACATTGAGAGAGCTATCCTCACGATGCAATTTTCTAAATCCAAAACACAGAAAGAGAAAATTCGAATGAAAAACAAGAAACTTTTACAAGTAACATCGACTCTTGCCCTGCTGTTCCCACTGGCATTGACTGCCTGCGGAAAGCAGGATTCACAGCCGCTGATCGTGGTGGAACAGGCGACGGAGGCATCTGCGGAGAATGCACAGACTTCCGCAGGAACTACAAGTGCACAGACAGATACGGACAGCCCACTGGCACAGCGGAATACATTGGAATGGGAGCAGCGTCTGGATTATACCACAGAGAGACAGGCTCAGCTGGCAGAGATCACCGTGGAACTGGCACAGGATACAGAAGAAGTGCAGCAGAAGGCCCAGAGCCTGCTGGATGCCATGGCGGAAGAAAATGTGGAGAGTGCAGTAGACAGCATTCTGACGGAGGACTGGTACACTGTGATGCTGTCAGATCTTCTGATCGGACAGAGAAATTATACCGGAACGGCAGAGACCGGAGACTGGAAAATGACGATTCTGTCAGATGAACTGGGACAGCATTGTACTGCAGTGGAATATCCGATTGCGGATGGCAGACAGTTCTATGTGCAGGCAACGGATGCAGAGATTCGGTATTATGTATGTGCGGCGGAGCAGACAGGCGATTTTACCTGTGAGATCCTGAACCTGACAGATGGTTCCTATGTAGGATATGAGGGAACGTTATCGGCGGCAAATCGCCCCGAAGGAAAACTTACCGTGCACATGGGAACCGCAGATCTGAGCAATGGTGCAGCAGAAGCTTTTCATAACCGAAGTGCACAGGCGGTCACTTACGAGGGAGATTTTACCGCGGAGGGAAAACCTGCCACCACAACTCCGGCAAGTCTGACCGGAGAGGGGAAGCTGGCATACGCGTCCAGACAGGAAGGAAAAAGTACGAATTATCTGACCGTGACAGCAGAAAGTGCCGATGATGCATTTGCCCCGGAACAGCTGGGAATTTGTAGTATCTGGAACTAAATGGCTGTGTTTTACGATAGGAGTCGCCTATGACACATATGAAAAAGAGTTTATTAACGATTGTATTGTTGGTATGCAGCGTACTGTTATGGAAGCCTGTGCGGGCAGAGGCCGCGGAACAAACGGTGGGTAACCTCGTACTGATGGTGGATTTTGCCGATGATACGGGCTACTTTCAGACAAATTATAAAAATTGTGAGGCAATTTACACAAAGCAATCCGTGAACAGCGTACACTCTTACATTTCTGCTATATCCGACGGAAAAGTGGCTGTTAACAGTCTTTTTCCGCAGGATAATAACGATACTTTTGTGCCAATAACACTATCGAAGAACTGTATGGAATATACAGAGACAGATTTTATCACGGAAGTGGTAAATAAGGTGAACGACTTATGTCAGGCCGGGCAGCTTGCAAATATTGAAGGGCTGAATACCGGCAATCAGGAAGGCTGCATTGACAATGTGACTTTTCTGGTGAAAGTAGGAGACGGACAGGATGATAAAAGCGGACCGTATTATCCGCATAAGGCAGATGGAGCGGGACAATGGGAATTATTTGGGAAAAAAGTTGCAGCTTATAATGTGATACCTTCTACGCGCCTGTGGATCACAGAGGGCGGGACAGCCTATGACTGGGGATATACCACGGTTTCTCACGAATTATTGCATTCTCTGGGAGCGCCGGATCTGTATCGTACCACAGGAGATACCGGAGAACCGGTGGGAATCTGGGATCATATGGCGGCGGTATCCGTACCGGCGAATTATCCATTGGTTTATACCAGAAAAGATCTCGGCTGGATTCCGGAGGAAGATACTCCGGTGGTTACCCAGAGTGGAGACTATACTCTGGTGCCGGCGGAAAACAGTAGCGGAACCAGAGCCTATATCCTGAAGACGAAATTGTCTTCTTCACAATTTTTTGTGGTGGAATATCGTGTAAAGACAGAAGCGGTCGGGGATGGTACCCGCGGCTATGAATATGAACTGCCGGAATCCGGTCTGATCGTATATCGTGTGAATACAGCGTTGGCAGACTATACCAATGCCACCGGAGAAAACTATATGTATGTTTTTCGCCCCGGCACACAGGATAGCAGGGATGCCCGTGAAACATATGTAAATGAATATGGACAAACAGTGAGTTCAGTGAGAAAAGCGGCGGTCGGTACGACGTCCCGTCCGACATTGGGCAGCGCAGATATGGATGCCCCTTGCACGCAGGATACTATTTTTTACGATGACGGGTCCAACAGTGGAATTGTGATCAGCAATGTGCGTTATGAAAACGGAACAGCCACTTTTCATGTGGAATTTCCGGAACTGGAAGATGACGCCTATTGGCTGCAGCAGGGACAGGAGGTAAGCGGGCTACAGTATCCGGCGATCTCCGGCAGTGAGGACGGAACCAGGCTGTATCTTGCCGGAAATTACAACGGGCAGGCAGCATTATATCAGTCCGAAAATGGTGGTGATTGGAAAAATATAGTAACGGTTTCTGCGATGTCTCCCAATATTTATGATGTGATTTATGCCAATGGGCAAGTGTATATGCTCTATATTGACACAACGGGAACTCTGAGTGTAGGGCGATATGCAGATGGCCAATGGAATACCGTATATACATATGATTCCGGATATTATCCGAATAAAGCCTCATTTATGCTGGAAGATGGAAATGTATGGGTTCGTGCCTACGCTTCGGGTAAATTACGACTGGTAAATATCGGTGCATCAACGGAGCTTCCGGCAATTACTGTGTCAAAGGGAGAGATTGCCAATCCCACCGTTTTTTACAGACAGGGAAAATGGTACGCGGTATATAGTGATTATTTAGCATCCGGTGATACTGCAAAAGGCAGAGTGGCATGTTATGACCCGGCAGGCAGCATCTGGACGGATATTTATACCATTAACAGTCTGGAAAAAGTGCAACAGGCGGAGGCCTGCGTTGTCGGGGATACTGTTTATATTGTAGCAAAAAGCAGTGGACAGAATAATGTATTTATGACATGGGACGGCAACACATGGACAGAGCAGGCATTGAATGATATTGACATGTCCACCGGATTTCAACTGATTGTAAAGGATCAGATTCCGTATATTATCTGGAATCAGGGAACGATATTGCGTGCCCGGTATCTGAAAAATGGCGTATGGACGGAACTGGCCAATACCATCAGTAGTGATGCCAATGCTTTTGCGGCATTTTGCGGAGGAGGAACCTTGTATGTAGCATCTTCTTCTTTGGCAAATTGCACGACGGTACGCAAGATGAAGACGGTGGAGGGAATGCCGGATCCGGATCCGAATCCAACGCCGACGTCAAGCCCGACGGAGACTCCGGATCCGAATCCGACGCAAACGCCCACCCCGACGGAGACCCCGGACCCGAATCCAACGCCCACGCCAAGCCCGACGGAGACTCCGGATCCGAAACCGACGCAAACACCCGCCCCGACGGAGACCCCGAATCCGAAACCGACGCAAACGCCCGCCCCGACGGAGACCCCGGATCCGAAACCGACGCAAACGCCAAGCCCGACGGCGACTCCGGATCCGAATCCAACGCCCATCCCCGTCCCGACGGAGACCCAGGATCCGAATCCGACGCCCACACCCGCCCCGACAGAGACTCCGGATCCGAATCCGACGCCTACCCCTGTTCCGGAGGTTGGAAGTGGAAATGTTGTGATTACGCTTCCGGAAGGGTATGACAGCAGTGCAAAGCTTTATATTGACGGCGTGGAGTATACCAGCACGGCATGGCAGAATGATGAATCGAAGCGTCTGGTGGCAATCGGAAGTACCGGTCCGCTGGGGACGACAGCGGAGACTGCACTGATGTGCCGCTACAATGCATCCGGCATACCGACAGGCATGTATGTCTGGAGACTTTCCTATAATGGCAACTATTATACCGCGACCGCGATTCCGGAGTTTGAGAATCTGTTTTCCTATCATGGATTCTCGGTACGGTATACGGGAAATACCGGTCTGCGCTGTACCTTCGGTATTGATACCACGAAAAAAGCCCAGTTGATCAGTGATTCCGGTCTGGTGGGATACCGCATCACGGAGATGGGAACGCTGATCATGCGTCCCGACCTCCACGCAAGTTACCCTATGGTCTATGGAAGCAACAAGTTGCAGGGAGGCAGAACCTACTATGTGGAAAACGGCAAAGTGTTCAACAAGGTGATCCGAACGGTCAACGGAAGAGATTATTTTGCGAACGTACTGACGAAGCTTCCGCCCCAGCGTTATGACACAGCCTATGTTTTCCGGCCTTATGCGGTAATGGAAAATAACGGCAGCAGAATAGTGATCTACGGACCGGAGATGTCCAGAAGCATGTATACGGTCTGCAAACAAATTCTGGATCGTGGAGATTTCAAGCCCGGAACCTCAGGATACCAGTTCCTGAAAAACATTGTAGACACGGTAGAGCAGTAGGAAGTTAAGAATAAAAGGAGTTACAACAGATGAAAAGTAAGAGAAGTACGGTATGGATCGTTCTTACATGTGTGCTGGCGGTGCTGGTATTTGTATTGGCAGCAGCATTGTATCATTCCTGGCAGGTAACTGTGAAACTTCAGACACAGCTTGCGGATGCACAGAATGACATGTGGGCGGAAGAAGTAGTTCAGGGGCAGCAGGAAACTGCTACAGCAGGCAGCATGCAGACGGTGCGTGTTATGAACGGAATATTACAGCAGCAGGATGGAAGCGGACAATGGGTAGACATAGCGCCCGTAGAAGAATTGCAGCAGGACGATCCTGTTCTGGCAGGCAGAAGCAAAATGCAGGAACTGATCGCACAGAACCGGGAAGCAGTACAAAACGGAACCGCCAGTGCGGAGCAGATTTCTCCTCTTTTTGCAAAACAGAGTATTCTGGCGGGAGCAGCATTGGCCTCCGCATCCCAAGTGCAGAGTGCAACAGAGAAAACCGCAGCACAAACGGTAAAACCGGCCAACAATACCACAACCACCGTTGCACCTGTGGCAACACCGGTACCAACACAGCAGCCGGCAATCAACAACGACAACGACAACGACAACGACGATTCGGATGACAGCAGTTCCGATAGCGGTTCCTCCGACAGCGGAAACTCGGATAACAGTAGTTCTGACAATGGCAGCTCCGACAACGGCAGTTCCGATAGCGGATCTTCCGATAGTGGCTCCGACAGCGGTTCCGATGACAGCGGCGCCAGCGATGATTCCTCTGATAGTGGAGACGGCGAAGATGTGGGATGGACAGACGAAGTGCTGTAAGAATTTGAAATAGAAAGAATAATAAAGAGTGAATACTTCATGTGGAGAAAGAAATGCATGGTTATTCACTCTTTATTTTTATAAGGAAGTTTTAAAATAAACATATTTCGATAAAACGAAGCGAGATTACAATTAAATCGAAATAAAGTATATAGAAGAATGTAGTATAATGTAAATAAATTAAAAGCCGCTGAAATAATGGCTGTAACTCGTTAATGTTTGAAGAGAAAGGGACAGAGGGACAAGCATGAAAACTATTTTGCTTTCAGGAGTGCACGGCGTTGGAAAGGGATTCTTTTTGGATAAAGTTAAAGAGTATTTGCAAAATTACAGTATATGCTCTGCCAGTAGTTTAATTGCAAGATATCAACAGGTGGCCGATGCCGGATATAAAAAAGTGAAAGATGTAAGCAAAAATCAGGATATTTTAATTAAAGCAATCAAGGATAAACGCAGTAGTGATACAAAGGATATTATTATAGATGGTCATATATGCATCTTTAATGCGGAAGGTGAAGTAGAACGTATTCCAGAGTATTTTTTTAAGGATGTGCCTATAGTTGGAATTATTCTTTTACAAGATGAACCGGAGCTTATTTATGAGAGAATAAATCAACGAGATTCCGAGAGGATTAATATATCAGATTTGCAAAGAATGCAGGAGGAAGAACAAAAGTATGCACAGGAGTTAGAAGAAAAGCTAGGAATTAGTTGTATGATAGTAACACATCAATACACAGGAAAGCAATTTGAAAATATACTGAATGGAATGGGGGCAAATAATGCTGAATAATATAGTATGCAGAACATTTTCGGAAATCGATCTAAAGGATCCGTTTTTTCAATCCTTAAGAGAGGACTATTTAGAATTTGATGAGTGGTTTAAAAGAAAAGGAAACCAGAAAGCATTCGTACAATATGAAAACAATAGAATAACAGGTTTTTTATATTTAAAAACAGAAGAGAACGTAGTGGGGGATGTGATTCCACATATTTATGCAAACAAAATTCTTAAAGTTGGAACGTTTAAAATAGACGCACATGGCACAAAAATGGGAGAGCAATTCATAAAAGTTATTATAGATTGTGCGATGACTGAAAATGTGGATATGTGCTATGTTACAATTTATGAAAAACATCAATCTTTGATTGCGCTGGTTCAACAATTCGGGTTTGAACTGTATGGAACTAAGGGAGAAGGGGTATATGAAGAGAAAGTATATGTAAAACAAATGAAGAAAATAACAGGAAATATCAATAAAGACTTTCCATTTGTTGATTGTGGAGGAAGGAAAAAGTATTTATTAGGTATTTACCCTAGGTATCATTCAATTATGTTTCCGGATTCTATTTTGACAACTGAAAATAGAAATATAATAACAGATGTATCATATACGAATTCAATACATAAAATATATGTATGTACAATGGATGGAGTAGAAAAACTAAAACATGGAGATATTGTGGTTTTATATAGAACCGCAGAGGAGGGAAAAAGCGCAGAATATTCGGCCGTTGCAACATCAATTTGTGTTGTTGAAAATATAAAAATGCAGAATGAATTTGAATGTTTTGATGAATTTTACAAATATGCAAGTAAATACAGCGTATTTGATAAAGCAGACTTGCTTTACTGGTATAAAAGAGGTTGCTGTAAGGCCATCCAAATGACATATAATGCAGCATTCAAAAAGAGAATTATACGACATGATTTAATAGAAAATATAGGGTTGGAGCGTAATCAATATTGGGGATTTTTTGAACTCATGGATAAAGAATTTTATAAAATTGCACAAATTGGTGGTGTTGCTAACATACTGCGTTGAAATAGAACAAATGTTTGCAAAAATGAATTGCGTTAGAGTTCTGATAGAAGTATAATAGTATCAAGTGTATTGATAATATGAATGAATTGGAGTGAGCAAAATGTGTGCAATATTACTATCAATTAATCCGCAGCATGTTGAAAAAATTTTAAATGGAACTAAAAGATATGAATTTAGGAAGAACGTATGTAAAAAACAGGTGGATAAAATTGTTATATATTCGACAACCCCTATTATGAAAGTTGTAGGGGAGGCAAAAGTAGAGGACGTTTTGATTGATAATCCTGAAAGTATTTGGAAAAAAACGGAGGAAAAATCTGGTATTGATAAGAAATTTTTTGATCAATATTATAAAGGAAGAGAACAAGCTGTCGCATATAAATTGGCAAATGTTATAGAATATAGTGAGCCGAAGAAATTGAAGGACTATGGCATTAACAATGCACCACAGTCATTTCAATATATAGAAGAAATGTAGAAGTGATGTCAGATGATTAAAAATCCTCCTCTTACTCGAGAGGAGGATTCTCTTTGTTACTACAAATTGTCTTATAACTTTATTTCTCCAAATCAATAGTCTTCAACAATTCTCGAATCTGCTCCACACTCAGCCATTCGGTATTATTCCCGGAACTGTAGGAGAAGCCTTCGGCTACTCTTTTGCCGGTAGGAACAGCACGTTTGGATTCGCTCCATACCATCTGGGGATACACGATAAAATGCTTGTCATATTCGTAAGTATTCAGGGAATCTTCCACCGTTACCATAATCTCATGCAGCTTCTCACCTTCGCGGATTCCGACTTCCGGCATTTCGCATCCAGGCAGCATGGCCTGTGCCAGATCTGTGATCTTGAAGGAAGGAATCTTGGAGATGAAGGTTTCGCCGCCCTTGGATTCTTCCAGAGCCTTGATTACCAGTTCCACACCCTGCTGCAGGCTGATCCAGAAACGGGTCATGCGGTAATCAGTGATGGGAAGTTCAGTACCGCCGTTTTTGATAATGTTGTGGAAGAACGGAATAACGGACCCACGGCTTCCGGCCACATTGCCATAACGAACGATGGAGAAGCAGATGTCTTTGCTTCCGGCATAGGCGTTGGCTGCGATGAACAGCTTATCGGATACCAGCTTGGTACCGCCATACAGGTTTACCGGATTCACGGCTTTATCTGTGGACAGAGCAACCACTTTCTTTACACCGGTATCCAGTGCAGCATCAATTACATTCTGCGCACCGTGGATGTTGGTTTTGATCGCCTCTGCGGGATTGTACTCGCAGGCAGGAACCTGCTTCAGGGCTGCGGCATGAATGACATAATCCACGCCTTCGAAGGCTCTGGTCAGGCGCTCCTTGTCTCTGACATCGCCGATGAAGAAACGGAGCTTACCGGCATACTGCTTGAACTCATTCTGCATGATGAACTGCTTGAACTCATCACGGGAATAAATAATGATCTTCTTGGGATTATAGTGATCCAACACGTATTTGGTAAATGCCTTACCGAAACTGCCGGTACCACCTGTGATCAAAATGGATTTATCATCTAATAACATAACGTCCTCACTTTCGCAACTCAAATTCCTACTCATCATAACATATTATGTGGAAAAACGCAATTCTTACGCCGCACACACAATTTAAAAGTTTTTTGTAAGATTTTGTCGATTCCTGTCATGTACTTTATAGAGATATAAATATAAGACAAAGGCGGTAGAGAATATGTACAACACCAAAGAAAAATGTGCGGACATAGCCAGAAAATTTAAGCAATTATGTAATGACAGAGGAACCACTTCTTACAAGATCGCGCAGCAATCCGGGCTGTCTTCGTCCACAGTAAGCTGTTTTCTGGTGGGGAAAACAATTCCCAGGATAGACACCATGATGATACTTTGTAATGAATTGGGTGTTTCCGTGACAGATATCTTTGAAGAGCGGGAAATGGCGGAAGCACAGACACGGGATGAAGAAATGGTATTGAAAACTTACCGCAACCTTCCGGCAGGCAAAAAGGAATCCCTGCAGCGCTATCTCAGAATGCTGGATCAGTATACGGAAAAATAGACGACAAACATGGGATTCTGTGCTATGATGTGATAGTATCTGTGGAAAATTAACAGAAGTTCGAAAGGGATATTTACTATCATGAACAGAAGGGCAGACTACTTTACCGCAATGATCTCTGATAAGAAAAAAAGACGCATTCTCTTCTGGGGCATCCTTGCGCTGGCTGTACTACTGCGCTGCATCCGGTTTGCCGCGGTGCCGGACGGGATCAATCAGGATGAGGCTATGGGAGCAATGGATGCCTGGGCGTTGTCAAAATACGGAACCGACAGATATGGTACTTTTCTGCCGGTTCATTTTACTGCATGGAAATACAGTCAGATGAGTGTCCTGCTGTCCTATTGCATGATCCCGTTTATAAAAATCTTCGGATTCCACACGATAACAGTGCGGCTTCCGATGCTGATAATTTCCTCCGGTGCCGTTGCACTGGTATATCTGGTGGGGAGAGAACTGTTTGATGAACGGATCGGCATGGTGGCAATGCTGCTTACGGCGGTGAATCCCTGGCAGTTTATGCAGAGCAGATGGTCTCTGGACTGCAATCTGTTCCCTCATGTCTTTTTGCTGGCCTTCTATTTACTGCTTCTGGGGCTGAAAAAAAGAAGATATCTGTATATATCCATGCTGTTTTTCGGCCTGACCTTTTACTGTTATGGAGTTGCGGCCTATTCCGTTACCGCCTTTCTCTTTGTCTTCTTCGTGTGGTGTCTGTGGAAACGCCAGTTGAAATTCCGGGAAGGATTGCTCTGTGCGGTGCTCTTTACCATAGTGGCGCTGCCGGAGGTCATAGTCCTCGGAATCAACGCCATACATTTCGGGAAGACCATAGAAACACCGTTTTTCACCATGCCCTATTTCCCAGACAGTCTGCGGAGTGCAGACATTCTGCTGATGAACTTTTCCTTTGCACAGCTGGGGAAGAATGCCTGGGCATTGTTCCGTCATGTGTTTTTACAGCTGCCGGATATTTTCTTTAATTCCATTCCGGCATTCGGCCCGTTGTATCATGTCTCGATTCCGTTTGTTTTTGCCGGGATCATTGTATTTACCGGGGCTTTGTTCCGGGAGAAAAATGTGGAAAAACAGACACAGATGCTGGCACTGTGGGGATTTCTGGTTACCGGGATCTGGGTCGGTCTGATCACTTATGAAGTGAACATTAACCGTGTGAATATTATTTTCTACCCGCTGATTCTGCTGTGTGCCTACGGAATCACATTGGCAGTTGACAGGTGGAAGAAGCTGCTGCCTGTCATTGGTATTGCTTACGGACTCAGCGCAGTTCTGTTCTTCGGCACTTATTTTACCGGCTATGCGGAAGAAAGCAGACAGTATTACAACAGAGATTTCCTGGATGCTGTGGCGGAAGCGGACAGCATGGAAGAGTATGAGGAACTGTACATTACCGGCAATCTCGGCTGGCAGTTCAATCAGGCGGCAACAGAGATCCTGACACAATATGTCTGCAAAACAGATGCACAGTATTATCAGGAGAAGACCAATATTTCCAACGGAAGAGAACTTCCGGCCTATTCCGAGAGATACCATTACATCTATCCGGAAAAAATGGGAAATGAACTGGCGGAGACGGCACGGGACGGCTTATTGGTACTTTACCGGGGAGACTTGCAATACCTGGATTTTCCCTACGAAGTCGTTGACACGGTGGGAGAATATTTCCTGATTACCGTGCAGAAATAAGATTAAGAAAAGCAAAGGCTTTAGGGGAGAACCTCCTCTAAAGCCTTAATTATTGCCACACCGAGAAGGAAACGTCCTTCTTCGTTGGGGTGGATGGCATCTACCAGATATTCGGCAGCATTTTGGGCATTCCATTGCAGCACTTCATTGGCATTCAGAAAATCAACCTTCTGCTCTCCGGCAACGGCCTCGGCAGCGGCCACGTAATCTGTAAGTATCTCTCCGAAATCATTGTTGTGAGCAGTACCATATTCAAAAGAGATAATGAAGTTGGGAGACACGATCAGAATCTCGGCATCGGGATAGGCCTCCTGCAGGGATTGTACTCCGGCCTGCAGACCTTTCTCATAATCTTCTACTGTGTATCCGGTGAAATAATCATTCAGCCCATAGTTGATAATAAAACAGAGCTTTTTTCCTTCGGAGAGAGAAGCATTGTCCCCGGACAGAAAATGCTGTACGGCACTGGGGAAGGATTTATCCCCGGCACTGATCTGCGTCGCGGAGGAACCACCGACGGCCAGGTTGTGGGGAGCAGCTTTCGTCAGTGCGCCGATGACACCCGGAATCGAGGCGAAATCGTGGTAATTTCCGAAGACGCTGTCTCCGAAAAAGACAATGTCATAGTCCGACAGATCCGGGTAGGAGGCAGGGGAACTGATGGCATGTTGTACCAGAGCATCATACTGAGCCAGACTGTTACAGGTGTCTGTGTTCTGATATCGTAAAGCTCCGCTCAATACCAGCATCATGACAGAACGGGCGGCCGTTGCATTTAACTCCAACGGAGAGGCATAAGCATCCGGATTGGAAATCAGCCATTCTTCTCCACCGGGAAAAAACACGGCTGCATTTTCCCGCATGGACAGAGAAGAAGCCAATATGTTTACCATATTTTCATAGGTTTCCAGTTCTTTTGCGGACTGGGACTGCCAGTAGGCCAGTGAAGGTGTGGAGAAAAATATGGTAAATTCAGCGTCAGGACAGGCATCAATATAGGACAAAAGCCTTGTGTCCAGAGAGTCGTTGAAGCGCTCACTGTTATGCAGGCTGCTGTTCCACAGAATCAAAGGATCCAGCACCAGAAATACATGGGATACTTCATTCCCGGAGGAAAAAGCGGTATCCAGATAATCGGACAGATCAGAGAAGGAAGTGATCCGATGGGAGCAGCTTACCGCATCATAGCCCATGTAAGTGGAGTAGATGTCTTCGGGAAAAGCTTCGGGAGCATACATGGAACAGAAGATTCCCTGATAGGCTTCCTGCTGCAGGCGTGCAAAATCGGCGGAGCGCTTCCCCGGCTCCTGCAGCTTCAGGTAGAGAACTCCTGCGGCGAGTACGGCAAGCAAAAGGCAGATGCCGAGGATGCAGGCAATTATTTTAAAAAATGAAAATTTTTTATGGGCTTTCGAATTCATAAGATAACGAAATCCTTTCTGCTTTTTATAGGAAAATGCGGGACGAGCCAAGCTGGTTTCATTATACCCCAGCCGACCGGCAACTGCCAACACCATTGTTGTTTTTCTCACGTCAATATGATAAGATGAGTCATAATATGAGGAAGATTCATAAGACAGGAGGATCCTTATGGAAGAATTAGCTATTTTTGGAGGAAAACCTGTAAGAGAAAAGCAGATTTTCTATGGACGGCAATATATTGATCAGGAAGATGTGGAGGCGGTAACGAAGGTACTGACGGCGGATGTGATTACCAGCGGCCCTCAGGTCAGCGATCTGGAGAAGCATATATGCGAGATCACCCATGCAAAATATGCAGTGGCGGTATGCAACGGAACCGCGGCACTGCATCTGGCAGCACTGGCAGCAGGCTTTGGCGAGGGCGACGAAGTCATCGTAAGCTCGATCACCTTTGCAGCTTCTTCCAATTGTGTGCTGTATGCCGGGGCGAAACCGGTTTTCGCAGACATTGATCCCGAGACTTACAACATTGATCCGGAATCCATCCGCAGGCTGATCACCCCTCGGACGAAGGCTGTGGTAGCCGTAGACTTTACCGGACAGGCGGTGGAACTGGATGAGATCCGCGAGATCTGTAAGGAGCATCATCTGCTTCTTATCGAGGACGCGGCCCATGCCATGGGAACGAGTTACAAAGGACAGCCGGTGGGCAGTCTGGCAGATATGACCTGCTTCAGCTTCCATCCGGTGAAGACGGTGACGGCCGGAGAAGGCGGAGCCATTACCACCAATGATGAGAAGCTGTACCGTCATCTGCTGCGTCTGCGTACCCACGGTATTACGAGGGATCCGGAGGAAATGGTACATCCCACCGATGCGCGCTGGTACAACGAGCAGATAGAACTGGGCTTCAATTATCGTATGACGGAATTTCAGGCGGCTCTGTTATTGAGCCAGTTAAAGAAGCTGCGCCTTTTTTCCGGGCGCAGAAAGCAGATCCGTCAGCGTTACAATGAGGCTTTTGCGGACATGCCGGAGCTGATCCTGCAAAAAGAGATTCCGGAGTCCGATACAACCTGGCATCTGTATGTATTGCATCTGAATCTGGAAAACTTAAACTGTGACAGACGGCAGTTTTTTGATGCATTGTATGCCGAGAATACCTGCCCGCAGGTACATTATCTGCCGGTATACTGGCATTCCTATTATGAAAAACTCGGTTACGAAAAGGGCTTGTGCCCCAATGCGGAAAAGTATTACAACGAAGTAATGAGTATTCCCCTGTACTACGGCCTGACCGACGATGATGTGGAAGATGTGATCCATGCAGTGAAAAAAGTGGCAGCATATTACACAAAATTAAAATAAGATCTGATGCCGCGGATGGAACCGGAAAACAGGATTTGGTGGAAGAATGCAGAAAACGACAGCGAGCAGCGTTTCGAAGACAAACAGGAAAAATTTCATAGACATTGCAGTGTTTACACTATTGGTGCTCATTGCTTCAGCAATCACATTCTGGCTGTTCTACCGGCAATGTGTGGAAAGCATGCTGGGAACGGGGATGTATCATTCCGATATGAAGGCCTATATTCTGGAAATGCAGGGGCTGGACAGCGGTTACAGCTTCCCGTATCCCATCCTGTTCAAGCTGGCGGCGGCAATCCATCTGGTGACTGGATCCCTTACCACCGGAGCGGAGCTGGCGATGGCGTTGGCCGCCATGTTGTTGAACAGTGCGGCCATGATAGCCCTGAAAGTGATGCTGGATCGGCATGTGGGAGAAGAATTGCGAAAAGCCATGCCGGGTAAGGCCTGGCTTCCCGGAATTCTCACGGGAACGGTGGCGGTGTCGCTGTTTTTCGTCTCCATGGTGTATCCTCCTGCAGGAATCTATCTGCCGGGGATCAAATACAAGTATCTGGGGGTATTTACGGCGAATCCATTCCACAATGCCACCTACATGGCGGCACGCCCCTTTGCGATTCTGGCGTTTTTTCAATATGTGGATCTGCTTCCGGTGTATGAGCAGAAGAATGCCTGGAAAGAGCATGGGAAGGAGTATATTCTTTTTTCGGTCTATCTGTTGCTGGCGACCATGACGAAACCCAGTTTTACCATCGTGCTGGTGGGAACAGCCGGGATTCTGATGTTATGGAGAATGTTCCGCAGCAAGTTCCGGAATTTCGTGCCGACGATCTGGCTGGGCGTCTGTTTCCTGCCTACTTTCGCAGATCTGCTGTATCAGTTCCGGGGAGTGTTCGTTCCACAGGAAGGACAGGAAGGCGGCATCGGATTTACCCTTGGGCATGTGTGGCTGCAATATTGCAGTAACCTTCCTCTGGCCATCGGACTGGCCATCGGGTTCCCGATACTGGTGCTTCTGCTGAATTACAGGGAACTGCGCAAAGACAGCGGTTACCGTTTCTCCTGGCAGCTTTACGGAATGAGTTTCCTCATGGCGTTCTGCCTGTATGAAAAGGGCTTCCGGGAGATGGACTTCAACTTTTCCTGGGGATATATGTACGGAATCTTTTTCGCCTTTGTGGGAGCATTGCTGGTACTTTTACGGGCAACGGCGACGGCGGATACAAAGAAGAAAAAAGGACTGGCCGCTATACAATGGCTGGCGTATCTGTGGCATCTGTTGTGCGGACTGTATTATTTCTGGGGATTTTTGCAGGGAGCCATGTATTATTAACAGGAAGAAAGGAATTAAAATAAGCCTCATATGCAGGGATTTTTGTACAGAATAAGGTGAAAATCCTCTATTTGTGGATTTTGAGGTTTAAAATACAAAAGAGAACTCCCGTGGGTCGAATGGAACATGATTTCATTCGGTTCGCGGGAGTTTGTGCTTCTATGAATGTTAGTGATGTTTCTGATTTTTCTTGCGGTGCCATGCGGCCAGACGCAACAGCCCATCATGGATTCCGGCGGCACAGTACGGCATCAGCAGCAGGCTGTACACGAAGATATAGCGGGAATTGGCTTCCCAGAGAATGTGGAATAAGAAACCGCCCAGCACGGCAATCAGGCCCACATAGGTATAGAGACAGCTGCTTCGATAGCGGAAGCCGTCATCCGCTGCGGGAGCAACAGAGGCAGTGCCCGGGCGGCGTCTGCGGACCACAGCGATACAAAACAACAGCATTCCCAGATACAGCACATTCTGCCAGGCATTTCCCCATTCAATATAGGCCGGGGCAAGAGAGCCTTCGTACACTTCCTTGAAAAAGCTGCTCCGTCCGCCGTAGGTCGCCAGAGTGGCCTGTCGGCTGGCGTAGGTGCCGTCCGACCATTGGGACAGATGTTTGTAAAGATAGAAATGCAGGGTATATCCGGGGTGTTCTTTTAAATAAGCCATACGCTCGTTGATGGCCTGACGGCTGATCTCATCCGCCAATGCCGTATCCATACCGGCGGCATCGTAGGTGTCGATGTTGAAACCGTTGTACCAGCCGTATCCCCGGGAGGATTCCTGCATGCCCATGGCAAAATAGGACATGGCGGTGACACCGGAACTTAAGGTGTTCCCGGCCTTTTTCTCATAGCATTTCTGCACCAGAGGCAGGATTTCCACAGAGGTAACGGCCAGACAGACCGTCATGGCGAAAAGGCCGATACGCACCCTGCCGTTTCGCCCCGGACGCAGCGTTTCCAAAAGCAGTATCAACAGTACGGCGATGATCAGGATCAGGGAATTTTTGCGTAACAGGACGCTCAGGGTCAGAAACAGGATGCTGCCCAGAGCGGTGGCAATGGTAACGATGCTTAAAACCGTGCAGGCACCGGAAACCACGGCGGCGTCCGTGGAAGAAGGATCCACAGAGTGTGCCGGAATACAGGCTGCCAATAGCTTCAACAGCAGATACAGTCCCACGGAAAGGGCCGCAAAGGAAGGAATCTCGCCGTAGACGAAGGAACTGTACATGATCATAGGCAGATTGCAGCAGACCAGAATCAGATAACAGCAGGAGATGGGCTCCCAGCTTTCCGGCCACAGATATTTTAAGGACCGGTACTGGAATAACACGGCTGCACACAGCAGGCATACATAGACCAGCTTAATGAAATGCCAGGCCGGAACATTCAGTCCGGTGAGATTCCACAGGCGGAGCAGTACCTCCAGAAATGCCATCAGTCCGATCTGTTGTGGATAATAGGACAGATAGGAGGCTGTGGGGTGGATAATATCGGTATTTCCAAGAATCCATTCCGCAGCGGCATTGTATACGGATAAAGCGTCCGCAGCGGGAACGGTACGGCCGAATACGATGAGCAGGCCGCCGAGGAGCAGGATCAGGCCCAGGGTAAAAATGAGCATCCCCCGGCGGAACCGCGCGCCCATTTTACGGAACAGAGCCAGACAGCAACCAAATAAAACACCATATGCCACAAGCTCCAGCAGATTCCACAGAGGATTGTCAAACCGCAGAAGTACCTGCTGGGTCTCCATATTTTCTGCGTAGCAGGTGGTAAGAAAACTGCCGGCAAACAGGAAAACCGCCAGAATGAACATCAGTATTTTTACAACGGATACAGACAGTCGATATAGTTTTTGCATAAAAATATCCTTTCCGAAACAGGATAAAAGCACGAATCAGGACGGCTTTTACCTATAGGATTATAGCATAAAAAAATAGTGGCTGTAAATGAATAAGCGTGGTACAATATTCTTATGTATGCGTGGCTGTCAGAAGCTCATAATAGCTCTGAACAGCGCAAAGAGACAAAGAGGAATATAAGTATGGATAAGATTGCAGTGTTGATCCCCTGCTATAATGAAGAGAAGACCATTGCCAGGGTGGTAGCGGATGTGAAGAAATTCCTGCCGCAGGCAGTGACCTATGTATATGATAACAACTCTACCGACCGCACGGTGGAGCTGGCGGAGGAAGCGGGAGCGGTCATCCGCCATGAATATGCCCAGGGTAAGGGAAATGTAATACGGAGAATGTTTCGGGAGATTGATGCGGAGTGCTATCTTATGATCGACGGAGACGACACCTACCCGCTGGACTGTGCCCAGGAGATGGTGGACAAGGTGTTGCTGCATCAGGCGGACATGGTAGTGGGAGACCGGCTTTCCTCCACCTATTTCACAGAGAACAAGCGCCCCTTCCACAATTTCGGCAACAGTCTGATGCGGACAGGCATCAACAGCCTGTTTCATACCAATATCAAAGACATTATGACCGGTTACCGGGCATTCAGTTATGAGTTCGTCAAGACTTTTCCGGTATTCTCCAAGGGATTTGAGATCGAGACGGAGATGACGATCCACGCGGTGAACTATAATATGCAGGTGGAGAACGTGGTGGTGGAATACCGTGACCGCCCCCAGGGCAGTGAATCCAAGCTGAACACCTACAGTGACGGATTCCGTGTGATCCGTAAGATGATGCAGCTGTACAAGAATTACAAGCCCCTGCATTTCTTCGGGATGCTGGCACTTCTGTTAACGGCAATATCGGTGATTCTGTTTGTACCGGTATTTTTAGAGTATCTGAATACCGGACTGGTACCCAGATTCCCGACGCTGATCGCCTGCGGATTTATCCTGTTGGCGGGGATCCAGTCGTTTTTTGCGGGAATGATGCTGGAAGTCATGGCCGCCAAAGACCGGAAAGATTTTGAGTATCGCCTGAACCGGGTACACGGAGAACATCAGGTGCGTAAAGGATTGTAATATGCAGGATAAGAAAATGCTTCCCAGGCGTAAGGGCTGTATTTTGCTGTGCGTTCTGGGATGTCTGTTTATATTTTTTGCAAAAACAGAAAAAGATCTGGCATCTGCGGGAAACATTCTGTGGACGGCAGGCTACATGGGAAGCACTTTATTGTGGACCGCTTTGCTGGGATGCCTTCTGGGAGGAAGCGGAACCTGGTTGCTATATCGTTTTTTGGATCCCGCCCGGACTGCGAAAGACACCGGGAAAAAGAAAGTGACGGGGTACGACAGACTGTCAGCCTGGCTACAGAACCGCACCGGGGTACAGTTTTTTTTCGGAAGTCTGTTGTTATTGTTACTGGCATGGCTGCCGATATATCTGGCTTATTATCCGGGGATCTGCGCCTATGATGCACCGGTGCAGACCGGACAGATCATGGAGCACTATTATTTCGATCATCACCCTCTTGTACACACCCTGTTTTTACAGGGAATGCTGTGGCTGGGAAGCCATATTTTCGGCAGTGTGAATGCCGGAATGGCTGCATACACCGCCCTGCAGATGCTTTTGCTGGCGGGAAGCATGGCTTACGGAATGTTTACATTGCACCGCAGGAAAATTGCGGCCGGATGGCAGCTTTTCCTGCAGGCTCTGGGAATGTTTTTCCCGTTTCACTGGTACATGAGCGTCAGCATGACCAAGGATACGGTATTCAGTGCTTTTATGTTGTTACAGCTGGTAAGCCTCATGGATCTGTTGTGGGAAGACCGTAACAGCTGGCGTCCCGGGATCCGGGATCTTCTGTACGCACTGGGAACTGTAGGAATGATCTTATTCCGCAATAACGGTAAATATGCAATGATTGTATTATTGGCTTTTACGTTCCTGACATTCTGCTTCGGGAAAAAGGCGGGGAAGCTCTGGGGGAGACTGCTTGTGGTAAGTGGGGCAGCTTTCTGCGTAGGGCTTTTTGTGCTGTCTGCGGTATTTTCCGCCACTCATGCAGAGCAGGGAGACCGCCGGGAGATGTTGAGCATGCCGATCCAGCAGCTATCCCGCTGCATGATCTATCATGGGGGCATCGGTGTTCTGGCGGAGGATGATGGCACCATGGATCCGGAGGACAAGGCGCTGATCAATGATTTTATTCTGGATGAGGCTTATCGGGACTATGATCCCGGAATTGCCGATCCGGTGAAACGGCACACCAACACCTATGTGGTGCGTTACCGCTCCGGAGATTTTATCCGGGTCTATCTGCATCTGCTGACACAGTATCCCGGGGATATGGTTAATGCGGGGCTGGCTACCAATGCCGGATTCCTGTCTCCCTTTGACACGACCCATGCGGAGGTGAACCGTGTGGAGGGCAGAGTGGGCTTAAGTTATGTGCAGACCAGATGGGAAGAGGATACCCTGAATGAAAGAGGTATCTATAAGGACAGCAAATGGCCGTGGCTGTTTGAACGGCTGGAGAACTGGGCGGAGAATAACAGCTATCTGCGGATCCCGGTGCTCAGGTATTTCTTTGTTCCGGGAAGTTATCTGTGGGGATATCTGGCACTGGCAGCAGTGCTGGTGATCACGGACAGGAAACGCTTCTGCCTGCCCCTTGCCATTGTGGCCGGATATTACGGAACCATGTTATTAGGTCCCACGGTGCAGATGCGATATGTGTACCCGGTGATGCTGGCACTGCCTTTTTTACTGGCGCTGGCCACCGGCAGGAGGAAAAATGGATAAACTGATCATTGGTGCGGGTCTGTATGGATTGTATGCGGCCCTGTACTGTGCAAAAAGAGGACAACAGGTAGAGGTACTGGAGATCGAACAGGCTCCCTTTACCAGAGCTACCTATATCAATCAGGCCAGAGTGCATATGGGATATCATTACCCCAGATCTCTGTCCACCGCCATGAAATCGGCGGGCTATTTCAGGCGTTTTGTGGAGGATTATTCCTTCTGCATTCATACAAAATTTCAGCAGATCTATGCGACTTCCAGCCATTTCTCCTGGACGGATGCGGCGGAATTCCGCAAATTCTGTCAGGATGCGGGAATCCCCTGCAAGTCCCTTCCGGTGGAAGAATATTTTCAGCCGGGACTGTGTGACGGTGCTTTCCTGACGGAGGAATATACGTATGATGCCCATATTTTACGGGACTATCTTCTGGAGGAGATCGCAAAATATCCGGCGATCAGGCTGCATTTCGGACGACAGATCACGGAAATCGTAAAACAGGCGGACAGTTATGAGGTCACGGCCCTTCACGAAGGTAAGCAGGAGGTCTACCGGGCGCCCTTTGTGCTGAATGCCACTTATGCTTCGGTGAACCAGATCCTGCGGAAGGTAAAAGGAGTGGAAACGCAGGATTTCGGACTCAAGTACGAGCTGTGCGAGATCATTCTCTGCAAGGCCAGTGACAGGATCCGGGATATCGGCTTTACCGTGATGGATGGCCCCTTTTTCTCCATTATGCCTTTTGGCAGGACCGGGTACCATTCCCTGACATCGGTGACCTTTACTCCCCATAAGACCAGCTATGAGGCCACGCCGCAGTTTCCCTGTGTGGGAGAGGACGGCAATTTATGCCGGGGAGGTTTCCTGGGCAACTGCAATGACTGCCCCGGAAAGCCGGAGAGCGCCTGGGAATATATGTCCACACTGGCGCGGAAATATATGCGGGACGAGTATGCGTTCAGCTATGAAAAGTCATTATTTTCCATGAAGCCCATTCTGAAGGCTTCGGAGATTGACGACTCGCGCCCCACGGTGATCCGGGCATTGTCCACGGATCCTGCCTTTATCAGCGTATTGTCAGGTAAGATCAATACGGTATATGATCTGGATCCGTATCTGGAGTGATCCGGAGAAAAGAAAAAGAAACAGAAAAGGAATTTGCCATGGAGAAAGAAACCATACAGAATAAAGAAAAGAATTTTGTATCCTGTGTGTTATATTTGCATAATGACGGGAAAAATATCCGGGAGTTTTTGAAAACGGTCTGCGGAACCATGGAACAGAATTTTGAAAAATACGAAGTGGTCTGCGTCAACGACTGCTGCACGGATGATACGATAGAACAGATCCATTGCTTTCTGGAAGAGAGCAGTGCACATCATGTAGTCAGCCTGATCAATTTAAGCTTTTATCAGGGAGTGGAAATGGCCATGAATGCCGGACGGGATCTGGCTGTGGGAGATTTCCTGTTTGAATTCGATAAATGCCGGCTGGATTTTGCACCGGATCTGATCATGGAAGTATATCATAAGGCATTGGAAGGCTATGATGTGGTGGCTGCGGCACCGAAACATGACGTGGCATTTACTTCGAGACTTTTCTATGCGGTCTATAATCTGGGAAGCCGTAATACTTACAGGCTGCGTCAGGAGAGATTCCGCATTATTTCCCGGCGGGCCGTGAACCGTGTGAACCAGATGAATGCCTATATTCCCTACCGCAAGGCCATGTATATGAACTGCGGACTGCGGGCGGAGACAATCGTCTATAATAACAAAGAAATGGCCAGAGGAAGCTGGAACCGGGAAGAGAGAAGTACCCGAAGCAGCCTGGCGCTGGATACCCTGATCATATTTACGGATGTGCTGGAGAAGTTCTCCATGCTGATCAGCGGAATCCTGTTTACGGTCATGGTAATCATGTTCGGATGGATCGTGTATTCCATTTTCAGCACGGTACGTCCGGTGGAAGGCTGGATGAGTCTGATGACTTTGATCTCTTTTGGATTTTTCATGATGTCGGTATTGCTGACGCTGATCTTCAAGTATCTGTCGGTGATTCTGAACATGAGCTTTAAAAGACAGCGTTATGTGGTAGAAGGAGTGGAAAAACTGACAAAATGATGTTTACGATAATTTTTCCCGTATTAAATGAACGGTTACGACTGGAAAGCGGTGTGACCCGGACGGTGGAGTATCTGCGTAAGATCGATTTTGAAGACTATGAGATCATTATTGTGGATAACGGTTCGGAAGACGAGACCCCGCAGATCGCAGAGATGCTTTGCCAAAAAAACCATAAGGTAAGATACGAAAGAATCAATGTCCGGGGGGTCGGCGCGGCCTTCCGCAGAGGTGTGGAAGTAAGCCACGGTGATGTGGTGGGATATATGGATATCGATCTGTCCACCAATATTAAGCATCTGGGAGAGGCAATCCACCTCTTCGAAACACAGCCCCGGATCGAATATATCAACGGCAGCCGGTTCGCCAGAGAGTCCGACACGAAGGGAAGAAAATGGTATCGCAGGATCACATCCCAGGGACTTCTGATCCTGTTGAAACTGTTCCTGCGGATGCAATCCACGGATGCCATCTGCGGATTTACGTTTGTCCGCAGGCAGACAGCCCTGTCTCTGATCGAAGGCTGCAGTCAGGACAACGGCTGGTTCTATATGATCGAGTTCCTGCTGCGGGCGGAAAAACGGGGCGTGATGATCCTGGATTATCCGGTGGAATGGCAGGAAGATTACAATACTACCGTTAAGGTATTCAAGACGATCTGCAATTATCTGGTACAGATCGCCAGATTGTTTCATGAGTTCTATATCAAAAAGCACATATAAGACAGGATAGCCCCGGAGTGACGGAAAGTGCGATGAAGCGGGCCGGCAAAGGCACGGGCACAAACGACCGGGGACGGAAGAAAGAAGGACAATACCATGGCACATATTAAGAGAATCGATCTGACAAGAGATGTGGCCGCGCATGCGGATGCCTACAGAGAGGCCATCGAAAAGGTATGTAAAGAGACTGCATTTTCCGGCGGAAAATACGCAGATACTTTTGACAAAGAGTTTGCAGCCTATGTGGGAAGCAAATATGCCAGCGGCGTCAATAACGGAACCTCGGCATTACATCTGGCCATGCTGGCACTGGGGGTAGGCCCGGGGGATGAAGTGATCGTTCCTGCCAATACTTATATTGCGACGGCCTGGGGCGTCAGTTACACGGGAGCTACGCCGGTATTCGCAGACTGTACTCCGGATACCTGGGAGATTGATCCGTCCGTACTGGAGGCAAAGATCACGGAACGGACGAAGGGAATCATCGGTGTACATCTCTACGGACAGCCTTTTGATTATGCGGGGGTGCGTAAGATCGCAGACCGCCACGGCCTGTTTGTGGTGGAGGATTGCGCTCAGGGGCACGGCGCGCAGTTCGAGGGCCGTAATGTGGGAACGCTGGGAGATCTGGCCTGCTTCAGCTTTTATCCGGGCAAGAACCTCTATGCGTTCGGCGAAGGCGGCAGCGTGACCTGCGAGGATGAAAAATACTATAAACATATCGACCGCCTGAAGAATCAGGGCTGTGATGTGCGTTATTATCATGATGAGATCGGTTATAATTATCGACTGGAAGGCCTGCAGGGGGCGGTGTTGAGCGTCAGCCTGAAATATCTGCCGGAATGGACGAAGAGACGTCAGGAGATCGGACACCGTTATCTGCGGGAGATCACCAATCCCCTGATCACCATGCAGAAGCATCCGGAGAATACCACCCCGGTATTCCATCTGTTTGTCATCACCGTTCCGGATCATGAGGATTTTATCCGGTATATGGCAGAGAATGATGTGGAGTGCAACATGCATTATCCGGTACCCTGCCATTTGCAGAAAGCCTATGCGGATCTGGGATATCAGCCGGGAGACTGCCCCAATGCGGAATATCTGGCGGCACATTGCGTGACACTGCCCCTGTTCCCCGAGATGCGGGAAGAGGAGATCGCACGGGTCATCGACCTGTGCAATGCATATAAGCAGGCATAAGTAACAAGGAGTGGACAGCATGCAGGCAGAGACAGAAAAAAGGATATCGCCGGAGGAAATCCCACAGCGCTTCCGGGAGGAAAAAGCCGGGATTTATTTACGGCTTATGACTTATGACGATACCGACCGGATCGTGGCATGGCGCAACAGCGATGCCGTGCGGAAAAATTTTATCTATCAGGCACTGTTTACCAGGCAGTCCCATGAGAACTGGATCCGGACCCATGTGGAGACCGGGGATGTGGTGCAGATGATCATCTGCAATCTGATGGATGATAAGCCCCTGGGATCAGTCTATATCCGGGATATTGACAGGCACCATAATAAGGCGGAATACGGTATTTTCATCGGGGAGGCAGAGGCCAGAGGCAGAGGTGTCGGCACGGCAGCGGCGAAACTGATGCTTCGTTACTGTTTCGAAGAAGAACAGCTGCACAGAGTGTATCTGCGGGCATTGTCAGACAATGGGCAGGCCATCCGCAGTTATGAAAAAGCGGGATTTTGCAGAGAGGGACTGTTAATAGACGATGTATGTATCGACGGAAGGTACCGGGACATTGTCTGGATGGCGGCTGTAAACTCCGCAGATGATCAGAAAAACGAGGAATAGAACAAGAATATGAAAAAAGTAAGTTTTGTAATCCCCTGCTACCGCTCTGAGCATACGCTGCCCCATGTGGTGGCGGAGATCCGGGAGAAAATGCGGGAACTCACGGCACAGTATGAATATGATATTTTTCTGGTAAATGACTGTTCTCCGGACAATACCATGGGGATCATCCGGGAACTGTGCGACAGGTATGACAATATCAGGGGAATCGGTTTCGCCAGAAATTTCGGACAGCATGCGGCGCTGATGGCGGGCCTGCGCCATTCCGACGGCGACTATGTGGTATGTCTGGATGATGACGGGCAGACACCGGCCAACGAAGTGGACAAGCTGCTTACAAAGCTGGAGGAAGGCTTCGATGCCGTGTATGCCAGCTATGCCCACAAACAGCATTCTGCATTCCGCAATCTGGGAAGCAAGGTCAACGAGCTGATGACCCGCATGATGCTGGATAAACCGGCAGACCTGTATATTTCCAGCTACTTTGCGGTGAAGAGATTCGTGGTGGAGGATATGATCCGCTATGAGAATTCCTATCCTTACGTCATCGGACTGGTACTGCGGGCCACCAAGAATATCACCAATGTGCCTGTAAACCACAGAGAGCGGGAGGAGGGTAATTCCGGCTATACATTGAAGAAGCTGTTGGGCTTATGGTTCAACGGCTTTACGGCATTTTCCGTAAAACCCTTACGGATCGCCACAACGCTTGGCGTGGGCTGTGCGGGAATGGGATTCCTCTACGGGATCTACACGATCATCAAGCGTCTGGTGAATCCCAATGTACCTATGGGCTTCAGTGCCCTGATGGCGGCAGTGGTATTTTTCGGAGGTATGATCATGATCATGCTGGGCCTGATCGGAGAGTATGTGGGCCGTATCTATATCAGTATGAACAATTCTCCTCAGTATGTGATCCGGGAAAAGATCCATCTGGGGGAGGACAACAGCAAAACAGAAGGGTAATAAGAAAGCACATGAAGAAAGAACGCTTTGTGGATTGGTGGAAACAGGACAAACGTTATATAACCATGCTGAAGGCAGTACTGATGGCACTGCTTCCCGTGGTCTGCTGTCTGGTGCGGACGGCGGCGGAAGGCAGAAGCATCGGCCAGGTATATCTTCCGTCTTCGGAATGGAATGACGAGTTATTCTATTTCAAGCAGGTGGAAGGAATCGTGAACTATGGTTTTCCCCAGGGGTATTTCGGCTTTAATGAAAGCCATGCCCTGCAGCTGTCCTTTGCGGCGTGGAGCCCGGTACTGGTATTTCCCTGGATCCTGTGGGGACTGCTCTTTGGATGGAATCTGATGTCTCCTGTGATCTGCAATATCGTTCTGTTGACGATCACCATGTTTGTGTTTGTATGGCTGGTAAAGCCCACCTGGAAGCAGCTGGGAGTGCTGACGGTACTGTTCAGCCTGTATTCCCTGTTTGTCCGGTATATGCTGTCGGGCATGCCGGAAGTGATCTGTTTCAGCCTGCTGATCCTGTTCTATGGTCTGGCCATGAGCTACTTGAAAAAAGAGAGCAGGGGCAGGCTGATCGCCATGTTTGTGATCTCGGTGCTGCTGACACTGATGCGCCCGTACATGTTGTTATTCCTGGCACTGGCCTGCTATTTCTGGATACGCAGAGGCAAAAAGGCCGGTTGGATCGGGTCGGTGCTTGTGGTGGCCGCGACGGGAATCGTATATGCACTGATCAAACATTTTCTGGGGGCGGAATATTTTACACCGCTGTTTTACACGGACTGGATCACCACCTTTTTCACGGACGGAATCGGTGCGGGCTTTCGGAATTTCTTTGGAACGCTTCACTGGAAGGGCATGGAATTCTACAGACATTGTATCGAGGGAGTGCGGAACGGGCTGGCTTCCGGAGCCTTCTTTGACGGTTATCTGGTAGTCCTTCTGATCCTGCTGGTGCAGAGCTTTCTGGATTTCAGAAAGCTGCGCAGAGCAAAGCGTGCAGAGAGGACCGTCATGGAACCGGAGGATAAGAACGTCCGGGAATTACAGAATCAGCTGACCATCGAAGTGCATTTTGCGCTGAGCCTCATTGCCATGCTGTTTGCACATCTGCTCATGTACAAAATGGTGGAGGGCAGCAAGCATTTCCTGACCTTTATTGCGGCGGGAATATTCATTGTAAGCATGCTGGAGACGAAATACTACAAGAAAGCGGTGCTTCTGGGAGCAGCTTTCCTGTATCTGTACAGCTATAAAGCAGTGGAACCCTATGACTATCAGATTCCCTATGTGACAGAGGAACGGCAGGCGCAGGTGGAGTACTGGCAGCAGATCTTCTCGGAGAATCTGGTGCTGGATACGGAACAGGTTCCGAATTACGGGAATGTGGTGATCTGGACTTTTGGCGATGTTACCCCGGATGGTAACCGGAATCTGCAATGGCAGCTGCTGTACAGTGTACCGAAGGGATTCGGTATCAGTTGCTGCGAACGGGAATATATCACCGGACATCTGGCGGAACTTCAGAGCCGTTATCTGGCAACGGTAAGCGGCGGAACCATTGACGAACTGTGCCGGACGGAAGGTTATGAAGAAATCGGCCGGGATGTGGACATGGTTCTGTACCGGAGATATTAAAATAACAGGAGCGGAAGGAAACAGGGACAGAATGGAGACGCAGAGCGGGAAACAGAACAATTTCATACAGAAAAATGTGTGGACCGTATTGTGGAACGGACTGCCCATAGCGGCACTGGTGATCTGGGGAGCCTTCTGCATTACCAACAGCCTCTGGTATGACGAGGCGTATTCGGCGTCCATGGTCTCCCTGCCCTGGAAGCGCCTGATCTACATTACGGCTACGGACGACCATTCGCCGTTTTACTATGTACTTTTAAAGCTGTTCTATCATCTGTGCGGCGGAGGCAACCATTTCTGGGCATTGAAACTGATGTCCGTGCTTTTTATGCTGGGCTATATGCTTCTGGGAAAATATTATGTGGAAAAGCTGTTTGACCGGAAAATCTCAGTGTATTTTATGGCATTTTCCCTGTTGATGCCGATCTTCAGTGTACAGGCGGGCAACGTCAGAATGTATGCGGTAGCCCTGTTTTTCCTGACTCTGACAGGTCTGTCCGCTTATGATATTTTCAGGGAACCGACCCGCAGAAAATGGATCGTATTCTGTGTGGCCAGCATCGGAACGGTGTATTGCCATACTTTTGCCCTGATCCAGACATTTTTGTTTTATCTGTTGTTCCTGGCAGTGATCCTGATCTGCCACAGAAAGGAATTGATCAAAGGATATTTTATCTCCGGATTTACGGTGGCACTGGTATTTTCTCCCTGGCTGGCAGTGACGATTAGACAGTTTGTTCTGCGGATGCGCTATGATGACGGGTCTACGTCGGAACTGGCCACCCTGTATTCCGTCATGGATTATTGCAAGGAATGGTTTTCCGCGGTGGAGACACCCATCGGGATCGTAGTGCTGTCAGGACTGGCGTTGTGCCTGGTGCTCAGCTTCGCAGCGGTAGACTGGGTGCGGACTCACAAAAATGCGGCACCGGCCATCGGTGCAGGCACCTTTGCCCTGACGGGGATTGTGGGTGGTGTGATCTCTGCCACAGTCAATAACTGTTTTATGGGACGCTATGCTTTTCCGGGAATGGGATTTGTCATGCTCTGGTATGCCGTGGGTTTCGCACAGATCACGGAGACCGTGAAGGAAAAGAACCGAAAATGGTGGATCGGAGGGATCCTCGGAACTGCCGGTTTGTGCTTCCTGTTGCAATATACTTCCGAGATCCGGCTGGAATACGGTGATGGATTGCAGATCTACGAGGAATTCGTGGAAGAACAGGTGACGGACAATGATGCCTTCATCGGACCCTATACCCATACTATTTTTTTGAATGTATATCATCCGGAGTTGCATTATTATACGATTGCCTATAAATTATACAGTCTTCCCTTTGTCAATACAGAGGCTCTTACGGATTACAGTCAGCTGGATTCCTACGACAATCTGTGGTATATCTGCTTCCAGGGAGGCTATCCCAATGAAGTGGAAGATGCTTATGACTATGAGGAAGTACTGGAATTCCACTATATGTACTATGATTTTGTAATCTACCGCCTAGAGAAAAAGATAGCAGAATAAGAGGTTTTGGAACGGAATGAACAGAAAAAAATGGACCGCTTACATCAGAAAGTTTTGGGAGAATCGCGTGTTTATGGGAATCCTGCTGCTGACGGCAGTGGGATCCTACGGCTATAAGGTGACCAATGCAACCATCGGAATCGATGATACCCCCTCTCTGTATTATTTTCAGGAGGGACTGATCGCCATTGTAGGGCGCTGGGTGCTGTTTTTATTGAACAAAGTGGTGTCTCTGGCGGAATTCGTACCCTTTGTGACGGATTTTGCAGCGGTGATTCTGCTGGTACTGGCGGCTGTCGTCTGGTCCGCATTGTTTTATTCGGTTCTGGGTGAGAAGATCCCAGTGGTGGGATATGCTTTTTTTGCGGCGGTATTCATTTCCTGTCCGCTGATCAGCGAGGTCTTTACGTATTTCCTGCATAACGGAATCGCTATCGGCTATCTGTGCTGTGGCATCAGCCTGTGTCTGGTGAGAGAGTGGCAGTGCTGCAGCCGGAAAATAGAGAGAAAGACCGGCATCCGGGAAAAATTGGGCTGCCTTGCAGTGCCGCAGATCGTAGCGGCAGCAGTCTTTTTATGGATCGCCATGGGATGTTATGAATCCTTTATGATCCTGTGGCTGGCGGGACTGATGCTGCTTCTCCTGACGGAGCGGATCGCTGTGGGACGGCAGCAGAAGGATGTGTTTGCCACGCTGGTGGCCGGTGCGGTGACTGCACTGCTGGCCATTGTGCTGCGCAGTCTGATGATCGTGGTAGTGACGAAGGCTTTTCATTTGGAATATCTGCAGGGAGAGGCCGTGCAGCGTTCCGTGACGGAAATGCTGGGCTGGATGCTGCAGCCGGGAGCTTTCAGCGAACTGGCAATGATCCTCAAGAGGACCTTCGTTCTGTATGGAGTGTTTGCCTATGCCTATCTGCCGATCCGGATTTTCGTCCTGTCAGCGGTGGTGATCACGGTGGTTACGCTGGTACGGGTGATCCGGGGAAGAGACCTGTGGGCGCTGGTGTTGCTGCCGGCATCCTGTCTGGCTGCATTTTCCCTGCTGTTTGTGGAAGGTAAGGCTACCTTATATCGTTCGGCACAGTTCCTGCCGGTGTTCTGCGGCTATGGAGCGCTGTTATTCTGCTATGGCATCTGGCAGCTGACGGGAGCTTCTGCGAAAAAAGGGAAGAATACGGCGGGAAGAAAGATCACCGGTGCGGTGCGGGCGCTTACGCTTCTGGTGCTGTGTGTGATTACGTGGAACCAGTGCATGGATATGACCAGATGGTTCTATATCGACAAGAAAAAGTATGATGTGGCTGTGAAGACAGTGGATCAGATCGCCATGGATCTGGAGCGGGATTTCGATACTTCCAAACCGGTGATTTTTACCGGCAATTACGAGATCCCTTACAGTATTATTCAGGATGCTTATGTCAGCTACGGAAGTACCACATATATAAAAATGAAGCGGCTGGCAGACCGGATCGATCCGGATCTGCTGGATAAATATAACCGCGGTTCCAAGGGCGTGTGGGTGGCACAGACCCCAGCACTGTCCGTAATCGACTGGGGGCGCTATGCCTTTGATTCCGATGCGGAACTGGTGAAATTTTTTGCAATGCACGGACACCGGCTGGTGGCGCTGGAGGATATCAGTCTCTATGCGGAAGCGGAAGAAGAATCCTTGAATCTGCCGGAATATCCTCAGAATGGCTATATCGTAGACAAGGGGGACTATATTATTGTTCACTTCTGATAAAAAGGGAAAAACGGGCGTGGACGGATGGATCTCCCGGCTGGACAGGATTCCTCTTTGGTGGCTGGGGATCCTGATTGCGGTTGTGTTTTTCCTGCCCTATTTTCTGTTGGGGAACGGCTGCGTCTTTGAGATCAATGACCAGTTGGACGAGAGCATCATGAACTATATGCTTCCGGCAAGGCATCTGGGCGATGGCAGTGCGGTATATCCGGAGATGTTGAACGGTGTGAATGCCAGCGGAATGCAGCCTTCGGCCGTATTGTTCCTGCCGCTGTATTGCCTGTTTTCTGCCAGAGTGGCATTTGAGATCCAGTATGTGATCTGCTTTCTGCTGGCTTTCCTCGGAATGTATCTGCTGGTGAAGGAAATCACAGACAGCAGTATTCTGGCAGTGATCTCCGGCAGTTGTTTCTGCGTTCTGCCGCTGTACCCGGTCTACGGATTGTCGGAATTCGGCATTCCGCTGGTGGCATACGCTTTTTTGTGCCTGTGGAAACAGAAAAAGAAGGTTCCGGCTCTGCTGCTTACTTTGCTGTTTGGTCTGACCAGTCATCTGGTGTATACAGGATATGTGGTATTGGGGTTATGGCTGCTGGCACTGGTGATCGACGGATTCCGCAAACGGAAAAATAAATGGACACTTCTCGGATTTGCGGCCCTGTTGCTCACTTACGTGATCGTCAACCGGGCGCTGATCCTGGAGATCCTGTTGGGCAGCGGCAGCTATGTCAGCCATCGGGAAGAAATGGTATCGACAGCCACACCTTTTCTGCAGACCTTCCGGGAGGTGTTCCCTGGCAGTGCCCAGCATGCGCCGTCCCTGCACAAATACCTGATCCTGCCCATCGTCGTGTTTCTGATACTGGGAGCGTTCTGTCCCAAAGAAAAGACAGAGAAACGCATTTACCGGGGAGCACTTGTGAATTTCCTGTTCCTGATCGCGATTGCCCTCTTTTATGCGTTCTGCCATACCCAAGCAGTAGTGGATCTGAAAAACAGTATGACGGGATTTTTACATTATTTTCAGATTGAGCGTGTGTACTGGCTGTATCCGGCGGGATGGTATCTGGAGCTTGCGCTGGCGGCAGCCGTATTGTGGCGGACGAAGATTCCACACACGGACAGACGTATGCTTACAGGCAAGCTGGTGATTCTCCTGCTCTGCCTGTTACCGACGCTGCAGCTGTTGAAAGTAAATTCCGGCATGTATCTGAATGTCAACCAGAGAAACAACGGTTCCGGCATCACCGGATACATTTCCTGGGAAAGCTGGTTCGCCGAAGATCTGATGCAGGAGATCGACGAGGCCATCTGCAGGGACAAGAGCACCTACCGGGTGGCACATCTGGGAATCAGTCCGGCACCGGCATTGATGCATGGTTTCTATACAGTAGACGGCTATTCCAATAATTATCCCCTGGAGTATAAGCACAGATTCCGGAGAGTGATCGCGGCGGAACTGGAAAAAAACGAAGAGATACGGAACTATTTTGACCTGTGGGGAAATCGCTGTTATCTGTTCAATAGTATTACCGGTAATTATATGCGCCTGCAAAAGGGTAATTCTCTGGTCTACGAGGGACTGGAGTTCGATATGGATGCCCTGCGGGAACTGGGCTGCGAGTACCTGTTCTCCGGAGCGGAGATCGCCGATGCCACCCGTATGGGGCTGAAATCTTTGGGATATTACGAGACAGAGAAATCATATTGGGGAATCTGGGTCTATGTCCTGGAGAAAGAGGAAGGATTACAATGAGATCAAAAGCACGGACATGGAATAAAAATCACGTCATTTTATTGCTGGTCTTAGGGCTGGCGGTACTGACCCGATGGGTCGGACTGGGAAAGATCCCCGGAGGCATACTTCCGGATGAAGCTTACGGAGCCTATAATGCCTGGGCTTTGTTAAAGGATGGGATCGACAGCAGAGGATATCATTTCCCGGTGTATTTTGTAGCCTGGGGAAGCGGCATGAATGTGCTGTATTCGTATCTGGCAATCCCGCTGTTTCGCCTGTTCGGCGCTACGATCACCGTATACCGGATCCCACAGGCCCTGTTCGGCATTCTGGGAGTCTACGCGGCCTATGTGCTGGGAAGAGAATTATATAATGAAAACTTCGGCCTGTTCTTTTCCTTCGTACTGGCGATCAATCCCTGGAATATTATGAACAACCGTTTTGCGCTGGAGTCCAATCTGGCACCGTCCCTGCTTTTGATCGCAGTGACGCTGTTGGTGCTGGGCGTGAAGAAAAAGACGATCTATCTTCCCTGTGCAGCAGTTGTCTTTGGCGCAACCTTATATGCCTATGCCCAGAGCTGGATCGTGATACCGCTTTTCCTGCTGCTGTTTCTGATCGTGTACCGCAAGAGGATCCCCTTCGGAAAGCATCTGTGGATCGCGGTGGCAATATTGTTCGTGATGGCGTGTCCCTTATTGTATTTTGTGGGAGTGAATCTGGGATTCCTTCCGGAGGTAAAAACAGCGTTCTTCTCCATTCCAAGATTGTTGTCTTTCCGTGGAGAGGAGTTAAACCTTGCCAATATTCTTTCCGGTGTGAAGACTCTGCTCAGATTAATTTTTGTGCGGCAGTATGACGGTACCAGCTATACGGCCTGTGAAGAGACGGGAGCTTATTATTATTTTACGACCCCGTTCTGCATTCTGGGGATCCTGATCCAGATGATCAGCTTCTTCCGGAACCGGAAGCAGGAGAGAGCCTGGGAGTATGTCATGCTTCTCTGGCTTGTGAGTGCCGGAGTGATGAGTGTACTGAATGAGGTAATTACGATCATTCATGTGAACCTGATACATATTCCGGTTATTTTCTACGGAGCCTACGGCATTTACAGAATCAGCGAAAAATTAAGGAACAAAGTGTTTTCCGGCGTGTGTCTTGCGGTACTTTGTATATCCTTTGTTGTCTTTTTGCAGGATTATGTGGAAAATAACAGAGTGGTCTCCATGTTCTGTGGTGATGAGGCCAAAGAGGCGATGACGGCGGCAGGAGAAGCTTCGGAAAACGGGGAATATACCATTGTGAAGCCCCAGACCATTAATTTCGCTGTGATCCTGTGGAATGAGAAGATCCCGGTGCGGGAATTTATGGACAGCGTGGTATATACCGGAGATGTGGGCTGGGAAAATGCGGAAGAATTCTGCGGTTTCAGGTATGTACAGGATCTGCAGGACGCAGTGGAAGATGGGGTATATCTGATCCCGCATGCTTACGAAGAGGAAATGATGCACAGAGATTATGAAGTCATTACCGTAAATGATATTTATTCACTGGCGGTCAGACAGCCGTAAGACCATTCCGGTCAGAAAAATACCGGCCAGCAACAGCCAGGAGATCATGGCAAAGGCTTTATAACAGGAGTAGGAAGAGGTGTAGTACATCTGGCACAGAAGGCGGCCATTCTGCACCTGACCATCGTAACGGTAATCGGATACTTTATCCAGATAGTAGAATTCGTCATCGGTAGACAACAGACTGAAGGCGGAGGAGGGATCGTCTGACATATTTTCAATGTGAATGGTGAAAGTACTCCCGGCACAGTTGGACTGACCGAGATAGAAATTCAGATAGCGGCCATTGGGCAGTGCAGTCAGATTCAGAAGTTCATTTGCGATCAGATCATCATTCCGGAGTACGGAAATCATGACCTGTGTATCCGGGGATATTTCTTCGGAATAGGAAAAGGCGATGTCAATGCGGTCCAGATTGGGCTTGTCCCAGTAGATATCCTCCTCAATGGATTCCCCGGGCAGCAGTACCTCCGTGTCCTTCGGATAGGCGACCGTGAGGGAATCGATGGAAATATTGGGAGTGATCTCTTTTTTCCATACGATTATCATACCACAACAAAGGAATGCCCACAGAACGACCAAAAAAATTCTCCGGAACAGAGGATGGGATACTAAAAATTTCTTCATAAGTTTCTCCTTTGTAAGTGGATAGAATACGTTTATTCGTTTATTATAGCATACAAATCTTAAATTTTGTTAAGAAAATAAAGGTTTCTGTTTCGATATTTGAAAAATATGTTAGAATAGAAAAATAAAGTGAAGCAGTGAAATAATGGAAAATAAGATGAAAGACAGAATTTATATCTGTCACACTTACTATCATGTATATGTGACTTTTTTAAAAGAACTGAAATTACGGGCGGAGGCAGATCCTGCAAAGAGAGCGGGGACTGCTGCTTTAGTGCTGTCCAAAATGTCCAATAACTTTGAGAATCTGAAAGCCCGGGTGGAGAGCACGGGATTGTTTGAAGAAGTATTGGAATTCGATGAGAAACGGGAAGACTTTTTTCCGGAGTTGGCGAAATACCGGAAGGATACCGGAAGCTTTCTGGGGAACCTGAAAAACCGCATCCGTTTTACCAGAGAGTATGCCAGACTGGAAGCCCCCTTCGTGCCGGTAGACCTTCGGACGTACAGGGATATCTATGTCTATTGTGACTCCGATCCCATCGGCTATTACCTGAACCAGAACCATATCCGGTATCATGCCGTGGAGGACGGACTGAACTGTCTGAAGAATTTCGATGCGGCGCGCTACGACAATCGCGGACATTTTAAAATCAAGGCCTTTTTATCCATGTATCTGAATCTGATCTTCGTCCAGAACGGTTACGGGAAATATTGCATGGATATGGAAGTCAATGACATCTCCGCAATCCGTTATCCCTGCCCCAGATATATCGAAGTGCCGAGAAAGCCTCTGGAAGACCGTCTGACGGCAGAGGACAAGCAGCTGATCCTGCAGGCCTTTGTGCGGAACAAGGAGGAACTGGAACGGCAGATTGAAGAGAGCAGCAAGGTGGGGGATAAGATACTGATCCTCACAGATCCGGTATGTGCCTTGGATGTGAGAGAACAGATCTTCCGGGATATTATTAAAAGGTATGAAAAAGAGGGTACCATTTTCCTAAAGCCCCATCCCAGAGATCTGCTGGATTATCAGAAGCTTTTCGCAGAGTATCCGCAGTTTGATGCGTCCATGCCCATGGAGATGCTGAACTTTTTTCCGGGCCTGCGTTTTCAAAAAGTGGTAACCATATTTACCGAGGTGAAGGGACTTCCTTTCGCGGACGAAGCCGTACGTCTCGGCCCCGATTTTATGGATGCCTATGAGGATCCTCTGATCCACCGACAGAATGAACAGATATAAGTTGGGAGACCGTCAATGATACAGATCATCAAAAAATTACGTGTCCTGCTGGACAAAAAACAGAAGAGAACCATGGTGGGACTGATCATTCTTATGGTAATCAGTGCCTTTTTGCAGACTGCCGGTGTGGGAATGCTGGTGGAGGTCATGCAGATCGTCATTGATCCCGAAGCGGTGCAGCACAGCCGGGTGGCGGAAGCCTGTTATGAGATTCTGGGGGTGGAGAGTTACCGGACCTTTTCGATCATTGTCATGGTGCTGCTGATCCTGGTATTCGTGGTGAAGAACCTGTTTACCTATGTACAGCAGAAGCTGACCTTATCCTTTGTCTATACGAACCAGTTCCGTACTTCCGAGCGCATGATGCGCAATTATCTGCGCCGCGGCTATGAATTTTATCTGAATGCGGATACCGCCGTGGTACAGCGCAGCATCACTTCGGATGTTAACAATATGTATGCTCTGATCCTGGCACTGTTACAGCTGTTGTCTGACAGCGTGGTGTCTGTGTTCGTCATCAGCTATTGCTTTATTTCCAGCGGTACCATGACGATCCTGATGGCGGTAGTACTGCTTCTTCTGATGTGGTTGATCAAGAGAGTGCTCAAGCCCATCATGTACAAGGCCGGTAAGGACAATCAGGACTACTACAGCAGCCTGTTCAAATGGATCTCCCAGACCGTACAGGGCATCAAGGAAGTGAAAATCTCCGGCAAGGAGCAGTATTTCGTGTCCGAGTACCGCAAGTGCGGCAAGGGCTATGTGGATGCTGTGCAGCGCTACAGCCTGTACAATCAGGTGCCGAAGCTGCTGATCGAGACAGCCTGTGTTGCCACTATGGTAGGATACATGATCTTCCTGGTAGCCACCGGAGTGCCTACGGAAAATATGCTGACCGTATTCGGAACGCTGGCGGCAGCGGCTCTGGTACTGCTGCCCTGTGTGAACCGTATCAACAACCAGATCAATTCCATCGCCTATTTTGAGCCGTTCTTCATGGGTGTCAGCGACAATCTGCAGGATGAGATCAACGGACAGAATATTGATATGTCCTTTGCTACGGATGAAGACGAGAAGCTGGATGTAAAGGAAAGCATCCGGATGAAAGATATTACTTATGCATACCCCAATACGGAGCGTCTGATCTTCAATCATGCGGATCTGAAGATCCCGGTGGGCGCATCGGTGGGTATCGTGGGTACTTCCGGCGCCGGCAAGAGTACGGTGGTGGATATCCTGCTGGGACTGCTGGAGCCAAGCACGGGACATATCTATGCGGACAGCGTGGATGTGAAGGAACCGGGCAACTACCGGAAATGGCTGAAAAATATCGGCTATATCCCCCAGATGATCTTCATGCTGGACGACACGATCCGCAAAAATGTGGCCTTCGGCGTGCCGGAGGATAAGATCGACGAGGACAGACTGTGGGAAGTATTGAAAGAGGCACAGCTGGATGAATTCATAAAGACGCTGCCGGACGGTCTGGAGACCGGCATCGGTGAGCGGGGCATCCGTCTCTCCGGAGGGCAGAGACAGCGTATCGGTATCGCCAGAGCGCTGTACAATGATCCGGAGGTACTGATCCTGGATGAGGCCACTTCCGCACTGGACAACGACACGGAGGCAGCCATCATGGAGTCCATTAACCGACTGCATGGCCGCAAGACCCTGATCATTATCGCCCACAGATTACAGACCATTGAAAAATGCGATATTGTCTACCGGGTAGAAGACGGCAGAGCAAAAATAGAACGGGGAAGCCTGTAAGCCTATGAGTAAAAAACTGAGCATCATCGTGCCTGTCTATAATATGGCGGCAGAGGGAAAACTGAATTATTGTCTGGACAGTCTGGTGGGACAGACTATCCGGGGATGGTACGATTATGAGATCCTCTGTGTGGATGATGCCTCTACAGACGAATCTCTGGAGATCCTGTTAGATTATCAGAAACGCTATCCGGAACTGGTCTGTGTTATTCCGAACTCTGTGAACTTAAGACAGGGCGGTGCCAAGAATGTTGGATTGCGGGCAGCACAGGGGGAATGGATCGGATTCATCGACAGTGACGACTGGGTATCTCCGGACTACTATGAGAAGCTTCTGAAGAAGGCGGAGGTAACCGGCGCGGATCTGGTGGGCTGTGATTACAGTCTGGTGGATCATCATACCTTTGAAGTCGGCAAAGTCATTGTCAATAACACGCCGGATCAGACCGGGGACCTGACGAAGGAAAAGCATGAGAGACTGTTCATGCGCCCCGGCAGTATGGTGTTGAAAATCTATAAACATAGTGTGATCCGGGAGAATCATCTGGATTTTCCGGAACATATTTTCTACGAAGATAACTGTGCAGGCCCCTTGTGGAGCCTGTACTTTCGACGTTTTGAGAGAGTGGAGGAACCGCTGTATTATTATTACCAGCATGCGGTGTCCACGGTCCATCACATCACGGAAGAGAAGTGCCGCGACCGTATGAAGGCGGCGGAGCTTTTATATACGGAATGTGAGAGCAGGGGATTCCTTACGCAATACCGGGAGCAGATCGAATACCGTTTCACGGAACTGTATTATGCGATCACGCTGTTCTCCTATTTGTCCGGGGTGAGACATCCGAAGCTGTCTTTTGTAAAAGAATTACGGCAGGGGACGGAAAAACATTTTCCGGAATTCGACCGGAACAAATATTATCTGGAATATACCGGACCGGAGGAACGAAAGCTGATCGCCCTGCAGAAAAAGAGCGACCTGCGGTTCTATCTCTATTACAGGATCCGGCAGTTTGTATGGAAATTACGGGCCTGAAGGGGGGCCACGGGTCATGAGAAAGACGAGGTTATTAAAATGAGCAGATTAGCCATTATTACCGCCAGAGGCGGAAGCAAGCGGATTCCGAAGAAAAATATCAGAGAATTCTGTGGAAAGCCGATTCTGGCATATTCCATTGAGGCGGCACTATCCAGCGGACTTTTCGATCATGTGATGGTATCCACGGACGATACGGAGATTGCGGAGATTGCCACAAAATACGGTGCGGAAGTACCGTTTTACCGGAGTGAGGCTACTTCCGGGGACTTCGCCACCACCAACGATGTGCTGGCGGAAGTACTGGCAGAGTATGAGAAGCGTGGCATGCATTTTGATGTGGCATGCTGTATCTATCCCACGGCGCCCTTCGTAACGGCAGAAAAGCTGAAAACAGCGGTAGAGCAGCTGGAAGCAAGTGATGCGGATACCCTGATCCCGGTGGTCAGTTTTTCCTATCCGCCCCAGCGGGCCATGGTGGTGGAGCAGGAGCGGCTGGTATTCAAATATCCGGAATATCTGGACAGCAGATCCCAGGACTTACAGCCCCATTACCATGATGTGGGACAGTTCTATGTCTTCCGCACGGACCGTTTTGCCGTGAATCAGAAGCTGATGGTGGGAAATATTCTGCCCCTGATCGTGTCGGAACTGGAAGTACAGGATATTGATAACCTGACGGACTGGAAGATCGCAGAGATGAAATACCGTCTGATGACGGAGGAAAAATAATCCCGGAGGGATCGGAGACTATGGCAACAGGCAGACTGGCAGTATTGTCCAATGTAAATATGAATATGGTGATCCGGATGCTTGGAAAGCAGGCGGAAGTCTACGAGGCAGAGGGCTATGGAAACGAACTGGGGGTTCTGCTGAATCCCACATCTTCCTATCATACGTTTCAGCCGGATATTACCTTTCTGTTCATGGATCTGGCGGAACTGCTGGAACATGACTATGATCCCCGGACGGCAAGGGAACGGATCGGAAACTGGTACCAGACGCTGGACGGATGCCTGCCGGAGCACGGCGTCTTCTATATCTCCGATGCCTGTCTGTGGGCGGTGGAACTGGCCGTTCTGGCGGATCCGGAGCGCAAACAGCAGCTGGAGAGCCTGTGGAGCGCAGAACTGCAAAAGCTGGCGGAGAAGCATGCGAATGTAAGGATATTCCCTTATCGCAGGATCATAGAGCAGCAGGGCGAGGAGAAGGCTTTTTCCCTGAAAATGTGGTATATGGGAAAAGTACTGCTGGGCATGGAGACTCAGTCCCTTCTGGCAGAGAAGATATTATGGCAGGCGGAACTGGAAGAACGCACTCCCAAAAAGGTGCTGGTATTAGATCTGGACAATACGCTGTGGGGAGGTCTGGCCGGAGAGGCGGATCATACCCCGGTACTTTTATCGGAGGATCATAGCGGCCTGGCGTATAAAAATTTACAGCGGGTACTGAAGCTTATGCAGGAACAGGGCGTCCTGTTAGCTATTGCATCCAAGAACAATGAAGAGGATGCCATGGAGATCTTAGAGCACCATCCTCATATGCTGCTTCGTCCGGAAGCGTTCGCGGCACGAAAGATCAACTGGGATCCGAAGCCGGACAACATCCGTAAGATGGCGGAGGAACTGAATCTGGGAACGGATTCCTTTGTTTTTTTCGATGACAGTGAGGCAGAGCGGGAAATGGTACGGCAGATGCTGCCGGAAGTGACGGTTCCGGATTTCCCGGCGAGACCGGAGGAACTGGCTCCCTGTATGGTGAAGATTTATGAGACCTGTTTTGCCCGGGCGGTGATCACAAAAGAAGACCGGGAGAAGACCGCGCAGTACCGGGCCAATGCCGGCAGAAATGCCATGGCAAAGCAGGCGGTAAGCTTTGAAGATTATGTGAAAAAGTTGGAAATCTGTCTGATTCCGGTGGATCCGAAGGAACACCTGGACCGGCTGATGCAGCTTTTAAATAAGACGAACCAGTTCAACCTGACCACCAGGCGCTACACCAGAGAGCAGCTGCAGCAGATCGCGGAAGATGCCGGAAAGAGGGTATTCCTGTATCAGGTGACGGATACCTTCGGGGATAACGGGATCGTGGCGGCGGCCATTGTGGATACCGCCGGAGAACTGCCGGAGATCACGGATCTGGTTATGAGCTGCCGGGTGATGGGCAGGAATATTGAAAATGCAGTGATCGACCGTATTGAGAGACAGATGCAGGAGGAAGGATATCCGGGACTCCGGGGCAGATACGTCCCCACTGCGAAAAACAAGCCGGTGGAGACTCTGTATGAGAGACTGGGCTATCGCAGGATAGAAAGTACACCGGAGGGCGGCACCTGCTATGAGATCACGCTGGCGGAGAAGCCGGAGAGAGTCTATTGGCTGAAGGAGACTCTGTATGACTGAACCGGAGAAACCGGCAGAACGGAAGGATCCGGAGCGTCGGCAAAAAGATGACAAAACGGTAAGGAAGGAAACGATCATATGAAAGAGAAGATCATAAAGCTGATTGAAGACATATTAAAGGTTCCGGAGGGAACTATCACGGAGGATACCATGATCGAGGATGTGGAGCAGTGGGATTCCCTGGCGCATGTCATGATCATCGGACAGTTGGAGGAAGAACTCGGCGTGAGCATTCCGTTAGAGGAAGCCATTGAATTAAAGGGGATGCGGGAACTTCTGGAAAAGGCGGGCTGCTGATGAGCGTTACATTAAGAAAAGTCGCGGAGGGAGATCTGGAACAGATCATGCGCTGGCGCATGGATCCGGATATCACTCGTTATATGAATACCGACCCGAAGCTGACGCTGGAAGGACAGAAGAAATGGTTTGCCAAAGTGCAGCAGGATCCGGATGTGAGCTACTGGATCATTGAGATTGACGGCATGGCGGCCGGCGTCATCAACTACACGGGGCTGACGAACCCGGACGGAGATCTGGGCTGGGCATATTATGTGGGTGAGAAGAAGCTGCGTAGTATCCAGACTGCTCTGGCATTGGAGATGAGCATGTATGATCATGCGTTTCTGGATCTGGGGAAACAGGCGGTGTACAGTGATGTCTTCACCCTGAATCAGGGAGTTATCCAGCTTCATAAGATCTGCGGATGTGAAGTCGTGGAAGAGAAAAAGGAGCATGTGGTGAAGAACGGAACGGCTTATGATGTGACGTTCATGCGCATGACGGCGGAACACTGGAAAGAGATCCGGGACAGCAAGAAGTACGAGCATATTGTATTTCCTTAAAAAAGATTTTTATACGCAGGCTACGGAAAGGCAAGGGAACTATTATGAACAAAGAGATCATGATTGGGAATCATAAAATCAGTGAGGATTCTCCTACTTTTGTAATCGCAGAGATGTCTGCGAATCATCTGATGGATTTTGACAGAGCAGTGGCTATCATGCAGGCGGCAAAGGATGCCGGTGCGGATGCCATTAAGATACAGACTTACACCCCGGATACCATCACACTGGACTGTGATGATCCCTGCTTTCAGATCACGCAGGGAACCATCTGGGACGGAACCACACTGCATAAGCTGTACCAGACTGCCTACACTCCCTGGGAGTGGCAGCCGAAGTTAAAAAAGATTGCAGAAGAGATGGGACTGGTGTTCTTTTCCTCTCCCTTTGATCTGACCAGCATCGATTTTCTGGAAGAGATGGATGTGCCGGTGTACAAGGTGGCATCCTTCGAGATCAACGACATTCCCTTTATCCGCAAGATCGCCCGTACCGGCAAGCCGATCATCATGTCCACCGGTATTGCCTATCTGGCGGATATGGAACTGGCACTTCGTACCTGTAAGGAAGAGGGTAACGAGAATGTGATCCTGTTAAAATGCACTTCCGCCTATCCCGCGCCCTACGAGGATATTAACCTGAAAACGATTCCTTCCATGAAGGAAGTCTTTGACTGCGTGGTGGGTCTGTCAGATCATACCATGGGATGTGCGGTGGCCGGTGCCGGAGTGGCGCTGGGCGCAAAGGTGGTGGAGAAGCATCTGACCCTGCGCAGAGCGGACGGCGGTGCCGATGCCGCATTCTCCATGGAACCGGAAGAATTCAAGGAGATGGTGGATCATATTCGCATGATCGAGAAGGCGGCAGGCAGGGTGACTTACGACCTGACACCGAAGCAGAAGAAGAGCAGAGAGCATTCCCGTTCCCTGTTCGTGGCACAGGATATGAAGGCCGGAGATGTGTTTACTCCGGAGAATCTGCGGTCCGTAAGACCCTCCTGCGGCCTGCATACCAAATATTATGAGGAACTGCTGGGCAAACGGATCACCCGGGATGCAAAACTGGGAACGCCCATGAGCTGGGATCTGGTGGATTTCACGGAGAAAGAACAGCAGTAAGGAGCGGAAATGTATTATTTTCGGGCAGACGGCAGTGCCGCCACCGGCGCAGGACATCTGATGCGCTGTCTTACAGTGGCACAGGAATTACGGAAAAGAACGGAATCCCCGGAAGAACTCTGCTTTCTGTGTGCGGAGGAGGCTTCCGCGGAACTGTTGCAGAGCTGGGACATGCCGGTGAAGGTACTGGGGACGGATCCTTCCGATCTGGAAGGGGAGATTCCGGTACTGGAACAGCGGATACAGGGAAATGACCATGTCTTTCTGGTGGACAGCTATGCGGTGACGGACGCCTATTTGCAGGAGCTGCACCGTTTCGGTAAGGTATATCTGCTGGATGATATGCAGCAGCACGCATTTCCGGTGGAGGGTGTGATCAATTATAACCTGTTCGCCTCCCCGGAAAAGTACCGGGAGTTGTATGGGGAAGAGACCGAAAAATATCTTGGGGCGGCCTATGTGCCGGTGCGGCAGCAGTTCTGTGAAGCCGCAGAACGCTACACTCTGTCGGAGGACGTGACGGATCTTCTGATCACTACCGGTGGTGGAGACAAGGATAACATTGCGGGAGAGATCCTGCGGGAGCTGTGTGAGCACAGCCTGTCGGGAGAATATGTAAAATATCATCTGGTAGTGGGAAGATTTAATCCAAACCTTAAGGAATTGGAACGATACGCTTCAAAGCACAGAGAGGTGGTTATGCACTGTGATGTGCGGGATATGGCGGGACTGATGGCGGATTGTCAGCTGGCGGTGACCGCAGGCGGTACAACGATCTATGAACTTGCGGTGCTGGGAGTCCCTTTTGTCTGTTTCTCCTATGCGGAGAATCAGGAGGGACTGACCGAATGGCTGGGAGAACACGGCATCAGCGGCTATGGCGGAGCCTGGCATCGGGATGCGGCGGCAACGAAGAAAGCCATCGGCAGCTGGTGTCGTCAGGCCTTTGAAAGCAAAGAATTACGCCGGAATGCCTGGAAAGCGGAGAGAACCCTGATCGACGGACAGGGGGCTGCCCGGATCGCAGAGATCCTGCGGGCAGCGGAAAATATAAGGATATAAGACAGAAAATTTATGAAGAAAAACGGGAGCCGGAAAGGAAAAATTATATACAGTGTGGCGGCAGTGGTTTTGTTCGCAGTGCTTTTGCTGCTGTTTTTCCCGGGAGACCGTGAATACCAGAGGATTCCCTATGATGTGGTATTCTTAGGGGACAGTGTGTACGGCCTGTGCCGGGATGAGACTTCCATCGCGGCAAAACTGCAGGAGAAAACGGGCTTAAAATGCTACAACGGCGGACTGGGAGGAACGGTCCTCGGCAGGGCGGATACGGAGAGGCGGCTGGGATATACCAAGGATTCCATCTCCGTAGCGGGACTGGTGCGCTCCTTTGTGGTGAAAGACTTCGGCGTGCAGAGGACGGTGCATATCAGAGAGGCCGCCACGGATTATTTTGAGGATACCCTGGGGGATCTGGGACAGATCGATTTTGATCAGGTGAAGATTCTGTTCATCGGTTCCGGACTGAATGATTATCACTCCGGCAATCCCATTGAATCCACGGCGGATCCGTATAATCCCTATGATGAATATACCTATTGCGGGGCTATCCGCAGTATTGTGAAGGAATTGCGGGAAGCCTATCCGGATCTGCGCATTATTTTTATCACACCACCCTATACCTGGTATACGGTGCCGGAACTGACCTGCGAAGAATACGATTTGGGTGGCGGTGTTCTGGAAGATTATGTCAACGCGGAGATCGGGCTATGTGAAGCCCTGGATGTGGAAGTCATAGACATCTACCATGACTATTATCCCCATGAGACCTGGGATGATCTGTACCGGTATACGGATGACGGGCTGCATCCCAATGAGGTGGGACGGGAGAAGATCGCCCAGACATTGGCGGACTATCTGAATAACAACACGGAGGAGTGACAGACGGATGAAGAGTCCCTGGGAATTTTTTCAAGACAGCAGAGCAAAGATCAAAAGTACATGGAAAATCGCGTTTTTTTCAGCCTTTTTACTGGGAATCCTGATCCATCTGCCGGTGATGCTTTCGGACATTCCGAATCATGACGGCTTAAGCAGCATGTATTTTGACCAGAATATGATCACTTCGGGACGCTGGTTTTTATCCATTGCCTGTGGCTTCTCTTCTTATTTTACGATTCCCTGGATCATCGGTCTGATCGGCCTGTTCTGGCTTGGGCTGGCAGCGGCGGCGCTCACGGAGGTACTGGAACTGACGGATCCGCCGGTGATCACGGCGGTGGGCGGACTTTTGGTTTCTTTTCCGGCACTGGCATCTACCTTTGCCTATGTATTTACCTTGGATGGTTATATGCTGGCGCTGTTCCTTGCGATTCTGGCAGTTCTTTTTACGAAAAAATATGAGAAGGGCTGGCTGGCCGGTGCGGTATGCCTGGCATTCAGCATGGGAACCTACCAGGCCTATCTGCCCTTTGCCATTCTGCTGTGCGTATATGTGATCCTTCTCTTTTTCATGGAAACAAAAGGGTTTCGGGATAAGGCTGTTTATGTACTGCGTTATCTCGGTATGGGAGCCGCCGGTGCGGTCCTGTATTATGTGATCTTACAGATCCTGCTGAAACTGCAGGGAAAGGTACTGGATACCTATCAGGGAATCAATTCCATGGAGCATGGCTCCGGACAGGGACTTTTCGCAACGGTTAAGGGAATGTATCTGGATTTTCTGGCATTTACGGTACACGGGAATGTACTGGTGAACAATATTTTCTCCCTTGCCGCCTGTGCGGTACTGGTGCTTCTGACGGCATATCTGCTGATAAGAGGCATGCTGCAAAGAAAATGGTGGAAGAATCCGTTATTTTTCGTTATAATAATTCTATTGGCCGCAGGACTTCCGCTTCTGACCAATGTGATCCTGGTGATCTCACCGAATCTGACCTATCATCTGCTCATGAGGTATCAGTGGATACTCTATCTGATCCTGATGCTGGCATTTGTGAGCCGGGGCGCCACGACGGAAGGAAAAGCGGATACCGGTATCCAGTGGGCTGCACTGCTGGCAGCGGTCGTTTTGATATTTAACTATGGAGTATCGGACAACATCGGATATTCCAATCTGGAGAAAAAATACGAGAAGACCTATGCGTACTGTGTACGCCTGTTAGACCGGATTGAGCAGACGGACGGGTACTATCAGGGGATTCCCATCGCACTGGTGGGTGTGATCGGGTATGACGAGTTCCCCACCACGGATATTACCGGGAATGTCACGGACGGAATGATCGGCCTCAGCGGAGATTATCTGATCTATAAGGGAGCGGATTACCAGTCCTTTATGCAGAATTATCTGGGGGCAACCCTGAATTTCCTGGATCCGGATACCGTAGGGGAGATCTATATGACGCAGGAATATATTGACATGGATACCTTTCCGGGAGCCAATTCCACGAAAGTCGTGGAGGGTATCCTGTATGTCAAGACCGAGAACTGCGGAAGGGATTAAAGAATGTCATTGTTATCTATTGTTTTACCGGCATATAACGAAGAACAGAATATTGCCAATACCGCAAAAGTACTGGGAGATCTGCTGGAACAGCACGGGATCGATTATGAACTGGTCTTTATCAGTGATGGATCGAAGGACGGCACTTTTGACCGCATACAGGAGTGCGCGGCGAAGAACCCAAGGATACGGGGCGCGGAGTTCTCCCGGAACTTCGGAAAGGAAGCCGGTATTTTTGCAGGACTGGAGCTGACTACGGGAGATGCAGTGATCGTTATGGACTGTGACCTGCAGCATCCGCCTGGGGTGATCCCGCAGATGTGGGAGAAATGGCAGCAGGGAGCCGAGATCGTGGAGGGCATCAAGTCCGACCGCGGTAAGGAAAGCCTGGGGTATAAGCTTTCCGCAGGACTTTTTTACAAGATCATGAGCAAACTGATCAAGATGGACATGAATGCCTCTTCCGATTTTAAGCTTCTGGACAGAAAAGTAGTACAGGTCCTTTTGGAACTGCCGGAGCGCAATACCTTTTTCCGGGCACTGACTTTCTGGGCGGGATTCCGCACGGAGACCGTGGAATACGAGGTACAGGAGCGGAAATACGGACAGAGCAAGTGGTCCTTCTGGAGCCTGATGAAATATGCCATCACCAATGCCACTTCGTTCAGCACCCTGCCGCTGCAGCTGGTGACGATCCTGGGCATGGTGTCGATCCTGTTCAGTGTGGTTCTGGCGATCCAGACATTAGTACGTTATCTTATGGGGACAGCGGTGGAAGGCTTTACCACAGTGATCCTGCTGATCCTCATTATTGGTGGATTCATCATGTTGAGCCTTGGTGTGATCGGCCATTATATTGCAAGAATTTATGAGGAAGTCAAAGGCAGACCGAAATATATCATCAGCCATGTGACGGAGAATGTGCCGGGGACAGCGGTAGGAAGCTGGAAACGGGAACACAGAGAAAATTGAAAGACAGCAGAAAAGAGGATGCGCTATGGGAGAGATCGATATTAAATTTAATGTACCGCCCTATGTGGATAAAGCAGCAGATTATATTCAGGAATGTGTAAAAAATCAGAAAATCTGCGGAGACGGAGAATATACGAAAAAATGTAATGCCTGGATCGAGGAGAGAACCGGCACCGGTAAGTGCCTGCTGACGACCTCCTGCACCCATGCAACAGAGCTGGCGGCACTTCTGTGCGACATCCAGGCCGGAGACGAAGTGATCATGCCTTCTTATACGTTCGTATCTACGGCGGATGCCTTTGTACTCCGCGGTGCGGTTCCCGTATTTGTGGATATCCGTCCGGATACCATGAATATTGACGAAACACTGATCGAGGATGCCATCACAGAGAAGACGAAAGCCATCGTTCCGGTGCATTATGCCGGTGTGGCCTGCGAAATGGATACCATTATGGACATCGCAAAGAGACATCATCTGAAGGTAGTAGAAGATGCCGCCCAGGGTGTGATGGCATTTTATAAGGGAAAGGCACTGGGAACCATCGGTGACTTCGGTGCCTACAGCTTCCATGAGACCAAGAACTACAGCATGGGTGAGGGCGGAGCATTACTGATCCGTGATAAGAAGGATGTGGAAGAAGCGGAGATCATCCGGGAAAAGGGAACCAACCGCAGCAAATTCTTCCGCGGACAGATCGACAAATATACCTGGGTCAACTACGGGTCCTCCTATCTTCCCAGTGATATGAATGCGGCATATCTTTACGCACAGCTGGAGATCGCCGATGAGATCAACGAGGCCAGACTGGCCTGCTGGAACCGCTATTATGAGCAGCTGCTTCCCTTAAAGGAGGCGGGAAAGATTGATCTTCCCACCGTGCCGGAAGGCTGTGTACACAATGCCCATATGTTCTACATCAAGGCCAGAGATCTGGAACAGAGAACGAGATTCATCAGTTACATGAAGGAAAACGGTGTGCTTACGGTATTCCATTACATTCCGCTGCATACTTCTCCTGCCGGACAGAAGTTCGGCCGTTTCCACGGAGAGGATCGTTACACCACAAAAGAGAGCGAGCGTCTGGCAAGACTTCCCATGTACTATGGGCTGACACTGGATCAGGTGGACTTCATCTGCGGACTGGTGAAAAACTTTTTTGAATTAGAGGAGCAGTAACATGCAAAAACTTGGCAGATCGCTTGCACAGATCGCAGGCAGATTTCTGTTCCTGGGTGTCTCCGTGCAGATCCTTCTGGGTATCTGCTGGAGCGTCAGATCCTTTGGAATTTTTCCGGAATTCGGCGATAGTTATATGTGGCTGAAAGCGTCAGAGACACTTGTGTGTGATGACTACATGGGGATCGGATACCCTCTTTTTCTGATGCTTGTAAAAGGGATAGAATCCATAAGTTCTATCCCTTATACTTTTTTGGCAGATATGGTACAGATTGTGGTGGCTTTTGTGGCAGGAGCCGTATTTTTACAGGCCTGCGGAGTGACCGGGAGGACATTCCTGTGTTGGGGAAGTCTGGGACTTCTGACGTTTCCCTGTGCCATGCAGACCCATCTGGCAGTATTGCCGAACTCGCTGGGATATTCTTTTCTGTTATTGGAATTGTCGGTGTTGCTCCGGATTCTGCGGCAGGACGTGGCACCTTTGCACGGAATGTTCCGGGCCGGGATCTGGTGGGGACTCAGCACCCTGTTTGTAGTGGAGAACCGGTATCTGGGACTGGTGCCGCTTGTGACAGTAGGACTGATTCATCTGTGGCAGCTGCGTAAGGGAACAATCGAAAAAAAGAGAATAGGGCAGGAACTGTTGCTGCTGGCGGCAATGGTGGGAATCCTGTTTACATTGGTGCCAATGTGGCAGACACCGGGCAGCTACGGGAAAGCAGAGAATACCGTAAGTGCTGCCATGATGAGGAGATTCTGCTGGACCCATATGCGGGACAGGGAGGAATACGATGAATGGCCCGGGCAGCTGCGCGGACAACTGGAATGGGAAGATATTAAGAGGGCCGGATATTACGCAGGCACCATGGAGGAAGGCATTCAGAAGACACTGGAGGATCGTTTGGGAAAGGCGGAAGCACAGAAAATCTTCCGGGAATATGCTCTGTATCATTTGAAGACTTATACTTCCGACAATCTCCACCAGATCGTATGGGATATCCTCGGTTATGGCATGCCTACGGTACTGCTGCAGTTATTGTTGGACGGCAGAGGGTATGATTCCTTCTCCGGAAGAAACGTGGATATTATGATGACGGGAGATCCGAGACTGACGGAGGTACTGCTAAAATACAGTTACTGGTGGTTCCTGTCGGGAATCGCAGTGATGGTGATTACCGGAATCGTTGGCGGAATCCTTACTATGGCAGTACGGAAAAAGGACAGGAAGACGCAGAAGGAAAGCCGTCAGACATCCGGAAATCGGGGATTGTTCTGGCAGATGACCGGGCTTTGTGTGATCACGGCCACAGGCATGATCCTGTGGTATACCCTGCAGGATGCGGGCTGTCTGGATTATAAAAACGGATTGCTGCCGGGATCTCTGTGGCTGGTGGGAATGATCCTTGGGATCCATAAGACCATCCTGAATGACAGAGACACGGAAGAAAAGACAGAATAAAAATGTGACGGCAGAGAAACGGGAAGGAGGAACTATGACAGGGAAGACGAAGACATCCGGAATACAGAGAGCAGAAAAGGTCTGGTTCCTTCTGGGGATTCTGGCGGTACTTTTTATGGGAATTCCATATTTTGTATTGGGGAAGGATTCCATATTTGTGTATCATGACCAGCTGGACGGAGAGGTGATCGCCTATCTGCTGCAGGCAAGACATTTGTGGGACGGCAGCAGTGTACTGCCGGAATTCATGAACGGTGCGGCGAAAACGGCACTGACCATGCCGGCACCGGCCTGTGTGCTGCTCTATCGCCTGTTTCCGGCGGAACTGGCACTGGCCTGCATGCAGATCCTTGGCAGCTTCACCGGATATATGGGAATGTATCTATTGATCCGGTGGGCCGGGGAAGGAGCTGACGGCTTACGGGAGCGAAAAGGACTGGTCAGCTTTCTGGCAATGACGGTGGGCTGCATGTATGCCTATCTGCCCTTTTTGCCGGTATACGGTCTGTCGCAGTACGGCCTGCCGTTACTTCTGTATTGTGTACTGCGCCTGGGGGAAAAAGGACAGCCGAAGAATTCCATGATTTTTTGTTATGTTTATATTCTGATGTTTGGAGTCGATTCCTCTCTGGTTTTATCCGGGTTTGCAGTGCTGGGAATCTGGGCACTGGCGGAACTGGTGACGTTGCTCCGGAAGCATTTCTCAGGAAGACAGGCCATCGCCTGGGGGCTTCTTCTGCTTACTTATATTCTGGAGAACGGTGCGCTGTTATCCCAGATTTTTGCCGGACAGGGGAAGGTGGTCTCCCACAAGACGGAATATACCCTCAGTCCGGTATCGTTTTCCGGCCAGTTTGTAACGAACTTCCTGCAGGGAGGACAGCACAGTGTGGATTATCACGGGGGGATCCTTGTGATATTGCTGCTGGCTGCTGTGGCCTTGCTTTTGAAAAAGCGGACGGAGGGAAAGAGCGGCCTGTCCGGGGAAAGGCGCCTGTGTGACGCTTTGATTCTTTCGCTGGCGGTGCTTCTTGGCTTTGCGGCGGCAGCCGCGTTATGGGACTGCAGTATCGGAATCGCTGTCCGGTCCCGGCTGGGGGCATTGAAAGGCTTTCAGGCCAACCGGGTCTTATGGCTGAGTCCCTGCCTGTGGTATTTTATTCTGGGATGCAGTCTGCTGGTGCTTGCGGAGCAGCTTCCGGCGAGACGGACCGATGCCGGATGGGCGGCAGAAAAGCATAAAAAGTCCCGTAAGGGAAGCGCGATTGCGCTGGCTATGGCAGCAGCGGCCTTTCTTTTTACGATGATAACGGCAGGAAGAATTCTGCTTTCCAGCAACCTGAAGCCGAATCTGCAAAAGGTTGTGAACCGGAATTACGCGGCTATGAGCTTCCGGGATTACTATGCCATTGATGTGCTGGATCAGGTGCAGGAGTATCTTCGGGAACAATGTGGAGAGGAGCCGGAGGAGTACCGGGTCGTGAGTCTGGGGATAGACCCGGCAGCAGCATTGTATCATGGCTTCTACTGTCTGGATGGATACTCGAATAATTATTCCCTGGAATACAAGCACCGCTTCCGGGAGATCATTGCACCGGAACTGGAGAAGAGCGAATATCTGACAGACAGCTTTGACCACTGGGGGAACCGCTGCTATTTATTCAGTGCGGAATGTCCCGGATATTATACGGTGCAAAAGGGCGGTTTCTATTTTCAGGATTATGAGATCAATGTGGAAAGTCTGCGGCAGCTGGGAGGACGTTATCTGCTGTCGGCAGCCTATATAGATCACAGTGAAGAGACCGGACTGGAACTGGTGTGTCCGGAAGCCTTTGAGACAGAAGACAGTTATTATCGGATCTATCTCTATCGGGTGATGGAGAGCGGAAAATAACCGGTGCTCCCGACAGGAGAGCAGACGGGACGGAGATGGAAGATTTCTATGGATGGACGGAACAAATGGAAAAGGATCCTGCCGGAACTGCTGGCAGTTATATTGTGTCTGGTATTGATGGGAGCGGGAGTGAGCCGGAAGGAAGGCTATCACATGGACGAGCTTCTGAGCTTCGAGCTGGCCAATGCCCGGTACAATCCCTGGATCGTACCTACCCAGCCGGTCGGACGTCTGGCAAAATTTGTCAATGAAGAGATTCAGGGAGACAGTCTGGGAGAGACGTTTGGGAACCTGAAGGATACGGTAACGGATGTGCTCACGAACCGGGGCAGCAGCAAACTCCTGTCCTATAAGGCGGATGTCTATGAAGAACCGGTCTGGATCACAGCGGAACAGTTCCGGAACTATGTCACCGTAGAGGGCAGGGATGCCTTTGACTATCTGTCGGTTTATTTTAATGTCAAGGACGACAATCATCCTCCGGTACATTTCATGCTGCTGCATACCATGAGTTCTGTTTTTCAGAGGACCTTATCTCCCTGGCTTGGCTGCGGGATCAATCTGGTCTGTCTGGGGATCACTTTGTGGCTTCTGCTGCGGCTGGGAAAACAGCTGGCGGATCTTTTTGATTTGGAAGGAAAGGGACGACAGCTGGGGATTCTGGCGGTGCTTCTCTATGGAATGAGTACAGGGGCACTGGCTACGGTATTGCTGATCCGGATGTACGGCCTGCTTTCCTGCCTGTGTGTGGCACTGTTTTCCGTGCATGTGGAAAAATGGAAGGACGAAGGATTCCACAAGAAAAATAAGGGACTGATCGCCATCACCGTATTGGGCTTTCTGACCCAGTACTTTTTCCTGTTTTATTGTATTCTGCTGGCGGCGGTTACGGCGGCACTTCTGCTGTATCGCCACAGGACCAGGGAACTGTGGTGTTATATCCGGTCCATGGTGATCGCGGCGGTGACCGGACTGGTGCTGTTTCCTTTTGCAATTTCGGATGTCTTTTCCAGCGGAAGAGGTACGGAAGCTCTCGGAAATCTGACATCCGGACTTACCGGTTACGGAGCGAGACTGCTGGCATTCGGTAAGATCCTGGCAGACCGGACCGTAGGATGGCCGCTGCTTCTCGGCGGATGTGCTGCCGGTGTGATTCTCCTTCTGGGGAAAGGGATCCGGAGACATCAGACCGGAGAAAAAGCGGAAGCTGCCCCAAAAGAGGCACTGTTAATGCTGTTTGTGCCGGTGGCGGGATATTTCCTGCTGGCTTCCCGGATGTCCCCTTATCTGGTAGATCGTTATATTATGCCGCTGTTTCCTTTTGCGGCACTGTTACTTGCACTGCTTTTGTGTTGTCTTGGAAAGAAACTTGCGCGGACTGCCTGCTGGAAAGAAACGGTGGTGGGATATGGTCTGGTGGCATTGCTTGTGGTGGTGCAGGGACTGCGTCTGGCGTCTTATGACGGAGAATATCTCTATACCGGTTATGCGGATCAGACGGCTTTGGCCCGGGAATACGCGTACCTTCCCTGTATCTGCGTCTATGCGGGGGTAGGCTATTATGAAAATCTGCCGGAATTCATGGAGTATACCGGAACTCTGCTGGTGACGGAGAAAGAACTGGAGAACCGGAAGGATACCGGATCTGTGGAGAATCTGGATCAGGTAGTGGTGCTGGTAAAACAGGGCGTGGAGAAGGAAAATGTAAGATCCATCCTGCGGGATAAATACGGATATACGACGGAAGAGGTGCTGCTTTCCGGAGGGGCCCACGGAGATACGGTCTATCTGTTCTCCGGAAAATAGATGTTTCGCGTGTCCTGTCAGAGATTATAATGCAGAAATGAGGATGAAAAATGATCGTAGTTCGTTTGCTGTGGCTTGCCGTTTTGCTGGTCGTGGTCCCGGCATGGATCGGTAATTGCTTCCTGAGTGTGGATAAACCTTATAAAAATATGGTGTTTTTGTGGATCAGCGGACAGATGCTGCTATGGGCAGGATTCCAGGTGATCTGTGTGCCGGTGATCCTGCTGGAAGGCAGATTGTGGATGGTGACACTGGGGTATTCCCTGTATATTCTGGTACTGCTTGTCTGCGCAACGGTCTTACGTCTGCGACAGCCGCGGAACTTAAGACCTTTGCGTACGGAGAACCCGGAAAAATCCGTACTTCTGCTGTGGATCCTCTTTGGTATATTACTGCTGGTACAGCTGGTGCTGGCGGTGGTGATGGTCTACAATGACGGAGATGATGCCTACTATGTGGCTATTTCCACGGCGGCGGAGGAATCCGGCAAGATGTATCAGAAGATTCCATATACGGGAATGAACACGGAACTGGATGTGCGGCACGGGCTGGCACCTTTTCCCATCTGGATCGCATGGCTGGCCCGGATGACGGGAATCAACACAGTGATCGTGGCGAAGACATTGCTTCCCATCGCTTTGATCTCCATGACCTACAGTATTTTTTACCTGCTGGGAAAACGGATCCTGTTTACAGGAAACCGCGGAAGTGACAAAAAATGGGCGCTGCCGGTCTTCCTGATCTGTACAGAAGTGCTGGTGCTGTTCGGGGATTATTCCTTTTATACGGTGGAGAACTTTATGATCGCCAGAAGCAGACAGGGGAAAGCTGCTTTGGGCAGTATTCTGATTCCCATGATATTTTTCCTTCTGCTGACATTGTTTCGAAGAATGCAGGAGCAACAGAAGATGTCCATCGCTTTCTGGGTACTGCTTGCAGCCGTAATGACCTGTTGTTGCCTGGCCAGTACCATGGGTGCACTGCTGGCCTGCATGCTGGTGGGAACCGCCGGGATCTGCGGAGCGACCAGCTATAAAAAGTGGAAGATCCTGCTGCCGCTGTGTGCCTGTTGCATTCCCTGCATTGTCTATGCCGGAATGTATTTGCTGTTGGGATGATAAGACCGGAGGAGAAGAATGGAAGCTTTGAAGCTGTTTCAGGAATATATGGGAACCGGGTTGATCATGATCTGGTTTCTGGTAAGTCTGTTATATCTGTGGCTTACGGAGAAGAGAAAGCACATCCGGGTGATGTTTCTTTATGTGCCGTTTGTGTTGTTGCTGGTGTTTTTCAATCCGTTGATGGCGAAGGTGATTGCCCGCATGGCGGATGGAGAGATCTATTACCGGATCCTGTGGCTGCTGCCGGTTACACCGGTGGTTGCGTTTGGAACGGTCAGTTTCTGTGGAAAACTTTCCGGCAGGAAAAAGTATGTGGGGATAACGGCGGCGATAGTGGTGTTTGTGGTATCCGGAGGCCTGATCTACCGGAACCCTTTTTTCCAGAGAGCGGAAAATGCCTATCATGTGCCCCAGAGTGTGGTGGATATCTGTGATGCCATCGAAGTGCCCGGCAGAGAGGTCATGGCGGCATTTCCCAGAGAACTGCTGCAATATGTAAGGCAGTATTCCAATGTGGTATGCATGCCTTATGGCCGTGATATTGTGGTAAGCAAATGGACGGTACAGAATGATCTCCATGACGTCATGGAACGGGAGATCATAGATACGCTGGAACTGGCGACCCGGGCCAGGGAAGAAAACTGTGCGTATGTGATCCTGCCAGAGGATAAGGAACTGGTGGGCAGGATGGAAGATCAGCAGTTCGAAGAATTTGCAAGAATGGACGGATATGTGATCTATAAGGATTCCACGGTGGATCTGTATTACTTCACAAAATAGCCGGAGATAAAAGACTCCCGGAGAGAATCCTGTGTGATTCCTTCCGGGAGTTTTGTTCTACATGAGAAGTTCTGTCAGGCGGGATCAGTTATCCAAAGACGCGTAATCCTTGGAATAATAATTCAGGAAGTACTCAAACCGCTTGGCGATGAGCTTACGTCCCTCCACATTCAGATGCAGGTTATCGACCAGATATTCATCGGCATTGTCTTCGGTCACACTGCCGTACAGGTTATCCATGAAGGAGACACTGTGAATATTGGCGGAGTAGCATTCCTTGATAACGTAGGTGGAGAGAACGTCACGGTCATTGTAAATATACATATCGGAGCTTACATAATCTCCATTCTCGTCTATGGCATAAGCATAGGTCGGTGACATTACGATAATGCGGATCTGCGGGTAATAGTACTGCAATACTTCGATGCTGGCTTCCAGATTGCCGGTAAACTGTGTGGGATCCGTGGGGTTATCGTCGCTGTACATGGCATTGCCGCACAGATAGTCGGTAGCGTCATACATGATAGCTATGGTATCGATTGTGTTAAAATCCAGTGTTTTCAAAGTGTTAACTACTTCTTCGGCTTCGGGCGGCGTCCGGTCTCCCAGAGCTTCTGCTGCATCGGTGTAATAGCCGTCCAGAGGAACTCCGGCGGCCAGATTCACCAGCCAGTACAGGCAGTAGGCATCCATGGGAGCAACGGAGGGATCGTAGTTCAACTGCTGGGCAGCCAGATAACTTCCGCTGACAGAACAGTTATATACGTTGGCCCCGGTCTCTTTGGCAATCAGGCTGGCCAGATTGTCGGAGGAATCTCTGTCATCTGCAAAGGGAGCGTTTCCGAAGACGACGATATTGGAGGCATCCGTGATTATCATTTTGCCGTTTTCGTCGGTCAGCGGGAGAATGGAGTCCCAGCTGTCATCATAGGAACCCTGACCGTCCTTGAAGATCTCGGACTGGCTGATCTTTTGTCCCCAGTGGGTAACACGGTAGCCGACGATGCCGACCACGGCCACCAGGACAACGGCGAATAGAACGTGAAGATTCAGAAAACGTCGGATGTCGATAGGGGCGGAAGTTGTTTCCTCCTCCGGGAAAATGTCTTCTTCGGAAAAATCATCCGTGTAGCCAAGGTCGTCGTAGGTATCAGGATCTGTTTCTACATTCTGAAAATTTCCAGAATCTGTGTCTTGTATATCGTTGGAGTCCAGATCTACAATCTCAATATCCGGCATGCCATTTATTGAGGATGCCGGGGTATTATGGTTGTTTTTGTTTTGTTTCATGTATTCTCTCCGTTTCAGGTAAGTCTTAAAGATGCATAATAATGGTAAAAAGAGTCACTCTGATTTTACTATTATACGGAAGGAAAGTCCATAATATTAGAAAGATTTAAGAAATTCTGAAGAAATGGGTGAATGCCTTGATGCGTGGAAAATACAATGCTATAATGTTACAGAATTGTTACACCGAAGAATTATGAGCAGAAGGGAAAGAGCAGATGAAGAGATTATTTAACCATACAAAGCGTCCGGATCGGGACTGGGAGAGGGATGTACAGGATGGTTACGATTGGGATGAGGAGGTAGAATACACCGGAGAAACCGATGACGAAGAGTATTATGCCGGGGAGGAAGAATACATCGGGGAAGCCGACGACGAAGAGTATTATGCGGACGAGGAGGAATACACCGGAGAGGACGGCGGCGAGGAATATTACGCGGACGAGGAGGAATACACCGGAGAGGACGACGGTGAGGAATATTACGCGGACGAGGAAGAATACACCGGAGAGGACGGCGGCGAGGAATATTACGCGGACGAGGAAGAATATACGGGAGAGAACGACGGCGAAGAGTACTATGCCGACGAGGAAGAATATACCGGAGAGACTGACGGTGAGGAATATTATACTGAGGAAGAAGAGTATATCGGAGAGAACGATGGCGAAGAGTACTATGCCGAGGAAGAGAAATTTCCTGTGGATCGTGGGCCTGCCCGCAAAAAGCAGAACAGAAAGAAAAAGTCCGGTCTTCTGGCAAAATTTCTGAATATGAGCACGATGGACCGGATCATGGCTGCTACCGGAGCGGCCGTGCTGATTCTGGCTGTTGTAACGGTCAGTGTTTATGCCAGCGCCCGTACCGTGGACGGACAGGTATCGGAATTTGTCAGCGTGGGAACTCAGTTAGACGGAATCTCCATGATCGGTGAGAAGGGACTTCTGGCGGTGGCGGATGCGCAGATGGCGAAGATCGCAGCAGCCAATGCCGTGGAGGAAGAGCCGGAGGAACAGCCGGATTATAAGGAAGCGGAATATACCAACGGCGGTACCGTGGTACTGGAACTGATCTCCGTACAGAAGGATCTGAAGATTAAATTCAACAATAAAAAGTCCGGTAAGCTGGTATCCAATGTACCTTTCAATGTAACAATCACGGATCCTAACGGCAAGACGGAGACCTGGACCGATGATGATATGGACGGTATCATCTATAAGAAGGGAATCACTCCCGGTAATTATACAGTGGCAGTGAATGCACTGACCGATGAAAAGTATAAGGATTATACTTTGCCCACAGGCACACAGAAAGTGGAGGTCAAGAAAGACATCACCTACAAAAAGGTAGATGTATCCAACGAGATCAAAAAAGAGTCCGAGATCAACGTGGCCAAAGAGGACACCAAGAAAAATGAAACTGTGGTAGAGTCTACGTTACAGGATACGGTACAGTGGGTGGCGAGTACTTCCACCGCCAATACCTATGTGGAAGTGTCCAAGGATACCATCACCAATCCGGAGACGCTGGTGTACAGCGGTAATTTCCTGCGGATGGCAGAGGCGGAAGTGCCGAGCGTAACCCCGACGGAGACTCCGGCAGAGCCCCCCACCGTGGCACCGACGGAGACCCCGGCAGAGACTCCTGTGGAGACCCCCACTGTGGCACCTGCGGAGACTCCGACACCCGCACCTGTAGAGACCCCGACACCCGCACCTGTGGAGACCCCGACACCAACTCCGGTACCTACCCCGACGCCGACTCCGGTACCTACCCTGACGCCGACTCTGGTACCTACATTGACGCCGACCTCGGTACCTACCCTGATGCCGACCCCGACACCCACCCCGGCGCCTGCGGCTGTACTTTCCAGTGGAGCAGTGACGGTGGCTGTGGACACGGAAGCAACCGTGCAGATCAGCGTGGCAAACTTCGCGGGAACCCCTGCGTACAGTGTGGCTTCCGACAATGCCGGTATTGCAACGGCAGCGGTAGATGCAGCAGGTAAGATCACGGTAAAAGGTGTTGCGGCGGGAGATACTGCCGTACATGTGGCAGTTACCATGGGAACCGCCAGTACGACCATGGATCTGGCAGTGAAGGTCACGGCAAAACAGGCAGTGACACTGGATAAAACGGCAATCACAACTTATCCGAAGGCTGCGGATACCGTTACCGCCACCGTAAGCGGAAGCGGAACCGTGAGTGCAGTTTCCGGAGATACCAATATCGCAGCAGTAGCGGTAAATGGCAATGTGATTACCATTACAGGCGTGAATGCGGGAAGTACTACAGTGACCGTAACATATACGGAAGGTGCGGACAGCGTGAATGCCGGCGTTACCGTAACGGTAAAAGCCACCAATCCCAGAGAAGATAAGGTAACGAAACTGAAAGACCAGAGCGGCCAGCAGCTGTATGTGGCCGAGGGAGACAGCTACAGAGAAGCGGTTTATGCGGATTATTTCACAGCATCCAAATTCTTCGTTAAGGGTGCAATCAAATATACCGGCTGGCAGACACTGGACGGAAAGCTGTATTTCTTCACGGCAGACGGCAATAAGGTCACGGGAGAACAGGTCATCCAGGGTGCAAAATACAATTTTGCCAGCGACGGATCTCTGGTAGTCGGTTCCGGAACCATGGGTATCGATGTATCGAAATGGAACGGAAGCATCGACTGGAATGCAGTAAAGAATTCCGGTGTCAGCTATGTGATCATCCGCGTGGGATATCGTGGTTCCTCTCAGGGAGCACTGATCGAGGATTCCACCTTTAAGACCAATATCAAGGGAGCCACCGCGGTCGGACTGAAGGTCGGTGTGTACTTCTTCACGCAGGCCGTGGATGAAGTAGAAGCCGTACAGGAAGCTTCCATGGTACTGGACCGCATCAGCGGATATAAGATTTCCTATCCGGTATTCCTGGATGTGGAGAGCAGCGGCGGAAGAGGAGACAAGATTGATTCTGCCACCAGAACCGCAGTCTGCAAGGCCTTCTGCAGTACCATCCAGAATGCCGGTTATACGGCGGGTATTTATGCCAACAAGACCTGGCTGACAAATAAGATGGATGCCGGCTCCTTAAGCAGTTACAAGATCTGGCTGGCACAGTATGCCGCAAGCCCTACCTATACGGGACGCTATGATCTGTGGCAGTATAAAACCACAGGAAAGGTCAGCGGCATCAGCGGAAATGTGGACCTGAACTTAAGCTATCTGGGATATTAGAGCCCGTGTTGATATCCTGAAAATTTTATGGTAAAATATCCTTATCTATAGCAAAAATGCGCAAGGCGCAGAACGGAGAAAAAATGAGAACATATCTGGTAACAGGCGGAGCCGGTTTCATCGGTTCCAATTATATTCATTACATGTTTAAGAAATACGATAATGAAATCCGCATCATCAACGTGGATGCACTGACCTATGCAGGCAATCTGGAGAACCTGAAGGACGTGGAGAAGCGTGAGAACTACACCTTTGTAAAGGCAAACATCTGCGACAAGGAAGCCATCAGCAAAATTTTCGCAGAGAATGATATTGACCGCGTGGTACATTTTGCCGCAGAGAGTCATGTAGACAGAAGTATCCGCAATCCGGAGATCTTCGTACAGACCAACGTTCTGGGAACCGCGGTAATGTTAAACTGTGCCAAGGCAGCCTGGGAGCTTCCCGACGGCAACTTTAAGGAAGGCAAGAAGTTCCTGCATGTTTCTACGGATGAAGTCTACGGATCTCTTCCTGATGATGACAATGCCTTCTTCTATGAGACCACACCCTATGATCCCCACAGCCCTTACTCCGCAAGTAAGGCAAGTTCGGACATGCTGGTGAAGGCCTATATGGATACCTACCATTTCCCCGCCAACATCACCAACTGCTCTAACAACTACGGACCTTACCAGTTCCCGGAGAAGCTGATCCCGCTGATCATCAACAATGCACTGCATGGTAAGAAGCTTCCGGTCTACGGTGACGGTAAGAATGTCCGTGACTGGCTGTATGTAGAGGATCATGCCAAGGCTATCGACATGGTACAGGAGCAGGGCAGACTGTTCGAGACCTACAACGTGGGCGGACATAACGAGAAGCAGAACATCGAGATCATCCACATCATTATCGAGACCTTACAGGAAATGCTTCCGGATTCCGATCCCCGCAAGGCGCATATCAATAATGACCTGATCACTTATGTAGAAGATCGTAAGGGTCACGACAGAAGATACGCCATTGCGCCGGATAAGATCAAGGCAGAGATCGGCTGGTACCCTGAGACCATGTTCAAGGAGGGTATCCGCAAGACCATTGCCTGGTACTTCGAGCACGAAGACTGGATGAACAATGTGACCAGCGGTGACTACCAGAAGTACTACAATGAAATGTATGAAAAGTAAAGAATACCTTCTAAATGGGAACGATGCACGTCGTTCCCATTCGGTGTGTTAAAAAACAAGTAAAAGTAAGCCCCCAAAGGGCGGATCGGAGGACGAAATGAAAGGAATAATACTGGCGGGAGGCTCCGGAACCAGACTGTATCCCCTGACCAAGGCAATCTCCAAGCAGATCATGCCGGTGTACGATAAACCAATGATTTATTACCCCCTGTCAACGCTGATGCTGGCGGATATCAGGGAGGTACTGATCATCTCCACCCCGAGGGATCTTCCGGTATTTAAAGAACTGCTGGGAGACGGCAGCCAGTTGGGCATGCGTCTGGAGTATGCGGTGCAGGACAAACCCCGCGGACTGGCAGATGCTTTTATCATCGGTGCGGATTTTATCGGTGATGACCGGGTGGCACTGGTGCTGGGCGACAATATTTTCTATGGACAGAGCTTCTCCAGAGTGCTGCGCACTGTAGCAGCAAGAGAAAAGGGAGCCACCATTTTCGGCTATTATGTGCGGGATCCCAGAGAGTACGGTGTCGTGGAATTCGATGAGTCCGGAAAGGCTCTTTCCATCGAGGAAAAGCCCGAACATCCCAAGAGCAATTATGCGGTTCCGGGATTGTATTTCTATGACAATGATGTCGTGGAGATCGCGAAGAATGTGAAACCCTCAGCAAGGGGAGAGATCGAGATCACCAGCATCAACAACGAGTATCTGAACCGGGGAACCCTGCAGGTAGAGACACTGGGAAGAGGTTTTGCATGGCTGGATACCGGCAATCACGATGCGCTGTTGGATGCGGCAGATTTTGTGGCAGCATTCCAGAAGAGACAGGGATTGTATATTTCCTGTATCGAGGAGATTGCATTCAAACGTGGATTTATTGACAGAGAACAACTGCTGACACTGGCGGAGCCGTTACTTAAGACAAATTACGGAAAATATCTGGTAGAGGTAGCCAATGGACTCTAAGCTTCGAAAAATGGCAATTCTGGCCTCCATGGCAGTCATTCTGCTGGTGGCTCTTCTGGTAGTATATGTCAACAGAGAGCAGCTTTCTTCGGCTTCCGGACAGTCGGCAGGGACACAGAATGCCGGTACGGATCTGCAGGCGGCTGCTGCGGAGACGGACACCCCGGAAGGGGAGAGTGTCACGCAGAGTGGACAGATCGGCAATGATCTGAAAGCCTTTTTAAAGGACAGCACCTTTTTTGATCAGGAAGTGAATCCAGTGCTGGAAGCGGCGAAAGATAACAGCCGCCGCCTGTCGCTGGTGGTGACTTCCATAGAAAAGGATCTGCGGATCCAGATTGTGAATAACGAGGGCATTCCGGTAACCGGGGAGAGCTTCTATGTCCGGCTGGACGGTCTTGGAGATTATAAGGATCTGGATCAGGACGGCATCATCTACATCGGAGATCTGGACTCCGGTGACTACTATGTGGAACTGCTGCCTGTCGAAGGGTACAAGGTGCCCATCAGTGAGACCCGGGTGCACGTTAAGGATAAGGTGGAGTATCTGGCCATTGATGACATTTCTTTGCTGATCAGGACAGAGGACGAAGTGGATGCCGATGCCGAGGACAGCGCTGTGGCAGGGGCTCTGGCTGATGCGGACAAAACCGAGATCCAGAAGCTGCAGACGACTTCAGGCAATGCAAAAGCCGGCATCGATGTCTCGAAATGGAACAAGGAGATCGACTGGGATAAGGTGAAGAATGCGGGAGTGCAGTTTGCCATTATCCGTGCGGGTTACCGTGGTTCCGTTACGGGCAGCTTGGTAGAGGATCCGATGTTTGTGACGAATATGAAGGGAGCCGAAGCCGCGGGAATTCCGGTAGGCGTATACTTCTTTACCCAGGCCGTGGATGAGAAGGAAGCGGTGGAAGAGGCATCCGCAGTGATTGAACTGATCCGGGATTACCGACTGACTTATCCCGTATTTATTGATACGGAAGGAGCCGGCGGCAACGGGCGGGCGGACGGACTGGATGCAGAGACCAGAACACTGGTATGCGAAGCGTTCTGCCGTACCATAGAAAATGCCGGATATACGGCAGGTGTCTATGCCAGCCGTAACTGGTACAACAATAACCTCCAGACGGCGAGACTGGAGAACTATCATATCTGGCTGGCGGAGTACCGCAGCGTGCCGTTATATCAGGGTTATTATAAGACCTGGCAGTATACCTCCAAGGGAACAGTGGACGGTATTGAAGGCAGAGTGGATATGAATATATCTTATGAATGATTAGAATAATAAAGAGTGAGGACGAAATAAATGGGTAAGATAACGGTAGAAACCTGTGAGATTGAAGGGTTGAAAATCATTACGCCTACGGTGTTCGGAGACGCCAGAGGATATTTCATGGAAACCTATAATTACAATGATTTTAAGGCAGCAGGCATTCCGGAAGTATTTGTACAGGATAACCAGTCTGCTTCCAAGAAAGGTGTGCTGCGGGGACTGCATTTTCAGAAGCATTTTCCGCAGGACAAGCTGGTAAGAGTGATCCGCGGCGAAGTGTATGACGTAGCGGTGGATCTGCGGGAAGGTTCTAAGACTTTCGGAAAGTGGTACGGTGTACTTCTGTCCGAGGAGAATAAGAAACAGTTCTTTATCCCGAAGAATTTTGCCCACGGATTTCTGGTATTGTCCGATTATGCGGAATTCTGTTATAAATGTACCGATTTCTATCATCCCGATGATGAGGGCGGTATTGCCTACAATACTCCGGACATCGGTGTAAAATGGCCGATTTCCGAAGGAATGGAACTGATACTTTCCGAGAAAGATACCAAATGGGGTACTCTGGAGCAGTACATGAAGGAAAAAGAGCATGAAAGTAAGTAAGAAGACGGGCATTGCCCTGTTCGTGACAGCAGCGGTGATCATGGCGGTGCTTATTGTATTCCACAAAAATCCGGGACCGGCGGCGGATCCGGCACAGGAACTGGCCAAGAAGATCATATCCTGTGTGGTGATCGCGGCCGCCTGTTTCACTTTTATCCACTGGTATGATAAATTCACCGGACTGCCTGTGGAACTGTTCCAGAACCGCCATCTGATCTGGAAGCTGGCAAAAAATGATTTCAAAAAGAGATATGCGGGTTCTTATCTGGGCGCGGTATGGGCCATGGCACAGCCGGTGGTTACGGTGGCCATGTACTACATTGTTTTTGACAAGATCATGGGCAATACCAGTACCCCGCTGCGGGAAGGCGTGGAAGTACCCTTTGTATTGTTCCTGACGGCGGGACTGGTACCCTGGTTCTATTTCAGCGAAGCACTGAACAATGGAACCAATGCCTTGCTGGAATATAATTATCTGGTGAAAAAGGTAGTATTTAAGATCAGTATTCTGCCGATCATCAAGATTATCGCAGCTACCTTTATTCATGTATTTTTTGTATGTCTGCTGTTGATCGTGGCAGCGGTTTACGGATATTATCCCACTATATATACGATACAGATCGTGTACTACAGTTTCTGCCTGTTTATTTTTGTACTGGCACTGAGCTATACAACCTGTGCAGTGGTGGTATTTTTCCGGGATCTGTCCCAGATCATCAGTATCGGATTGCAGATCGGGATGTGGGCGACTCCTATTTTATGGAATCTGGAGTCTCTGTCCGGTACTTGGGTCACAATCTTAAAGCTGAATCCGCTGGTCTATATCGTCAACGGATACCGCAGTGCTGTTTATGAGAGGGAATGGTTCTTCCAGGATTTCTTTTCCACAATGTATTTCTGGATCGTAACCGTAGTATTATTCGGATTGGGAGCCGTTATTTTCAAACGTTTGAAGGTACATTTCGCAGACGTATTATAATATTGACAAGGGCATGGCAAAACTTTTATAAAATGAAGATCCTTATGGGGGGAGGGACTGCATTGCTGAACTGTTGTGGGGGACAGAAAGGGTGAAAGTTATTGAAGGGTGCTCGAGAAAAATTCAAAAAAATATGGTTATGGAAGCCTGGGAAACTCCTGCTGGCAGCAGGATGTCTGGGACTGCTGCTGTTGACGCTGGTTCCGCTGTTCCGCCTGACGGTCTATGCGGTTCCTTATTATGACGATTACAATTTCGGAAGATTTGCCAGGACTGCCATGGAACAGGAACAGACGAAATGGGCAGCTGTCTCCGGCGCACTGGATTGTTCCAGAACCCAGTGGTATGCATGGCAGGGAACGTATTCTTCCATTTTCTTCATGACGCTGATGCCGGCAATCTGGGGAGAAAAATACTATTTTCTGGGTCCGGTATTCATTCTGCTGTTGCTGCTTGCGGGGACGATGCTGTTTACCGGAACCATTCTGCGGAAAGTGTTGCAGCTGGACCGTTGGGACAGTCTGGCCATACAGGCAGTGATCACAGCAGCGGTGTTCATGTTCATATATTCCGCCCAGAGCGGATTTTACTGGTACAACGGCGGAATCCATTATGTGGGAATGCATGGATTTGCATTGTTGTTTTTGTCTGCAGCCATCTGTCTGGAGCGGGCAGACGGCAGAACGTCCACAGGACTGCTGTTTACCGCGACGGTACTTCTGGCAATGATTACGGCAGGAAGCAATTTTGTCACGGCACTGCAGGGACTGGTAAGCCTTTTGTCGGTCCTGCTGGTAAGTGTGGTACTGGAACGTCGGAAAAAGGGCCTGTGGCTGTTACCGGCCACACTGGTATATATCATAGGTTTCGGACTGAATGTGGCAGCTCCCGGTAATTCTGTCCGGGCCCGCAGCTATGAGGGATGGGGATACGGTCCTCTGGAAGCTATCGGAAGATCTTTTCCGGAGGCGGTAAAGCATATTCCGGAGTACACCGGACTGGCGGTACTGACCGTGATGCTCCTGTTGTTTCCCATGATCTGGCAGGCGCTTAAGAGCACCGGCTATCGTTTCCGTTATCCGGGAGTGGTACTTGCCTGGTCCTTCTGCGTGTATGCCACCGGATATACGCCCAGCCTGTATTCTCTGGGACATGCGGGGCTATCCAGAACATTGAATGCGGTGAAGATCACCTATCTGTTGTTATTGTTTTTGAATGAAGTATACTGGTGCGGCTGGCTGCAGCAGAAGCTGCAGGAAAAAGCGGAGCAGAAAGCGGTACGGAGGCTGTCTGCCTGGAGCGGAGCAGTCGTCTGGGAATTTTATGTGCTCATCGGAGTGGCATTTTTAATGATCTTTCGTGCGTCTCCGAATCAGGCCGGGCATTATTCGGCCTACGGAGCGTATTACTATGTGCATACCGGAGAGGCGAACAATTTCCACCAGGAGTATCTGGAGCGTGTGAAGAGACTGTCGGGAATTGCCAGAAATGTGCATCTGCCCGCCTACCGGTACGAACCGTGGTTTCTGTGCATGGGGGACATCTCGGAAGACGCCAATAATGAAGCGAACCAGTCTCTGGCCATGTGGTATGGCAAAGACAGCGTGACGCTGATAAGCGAGGAATAAATATTTATGCAGGAAAAGAAAAAACTGGCCATTGCAGTCGATAATGTCCAGAAGATCTACAAATTATATGACAAGCCTTCGGACCGGATGAAGGAAGCTTTCGGCTTTGGCAGGAAGACGAAGCATAAGCTTCACTATGCCCTGAAGGGTGTGGATATGAAGATCTATCAGGGAGAGACGGTGGGCATCATCGGTACCAACGGCTCCGGTAAATCCACGATCCTGAAGATCATTACCGGTGTACTGAATCCGACCTCCGGAAGAGTGCTGGTAAACGGACGAATCTCCGCTCTGCTGGAGCTGGGTGCCGGATTCAACATGGAATATAACGGGATCGAGAATGTGTACCTAAACGGCACCATGATGGGATTTTCCGAAAAAGAGATCGAGGCGAAGCTGCCGGAGATCTTAAGCTTTGCGGATATCGGAGACTATGTCTATCAGCCGGTGAAGACGTATTCCAGCGGTATGTTTGTCCGACTGGCTTTTGCGGTGGCCATCAACATTGAACCGGAGATCCTGATCGTAGATGAGGCGCTGAGTGTCGGCGACGTATTTTTCCAGGCGAAATGTTATCATAAATTCGAAGAATTCAAAAAGATGGGTAAGACTATCGTGTTCGTCAGCCACGATCTGAGCAGTATCAGCAAATACTGTGATCGTGTCTATCTGCTGAATCAGGGAAATATTCTGGGGGAAGGCAGTCCCAAGGCCATGATCGACACTTACAAGCGGGTGCTGGTAGGGCAATATGACGGCCCGGAGAGTGTAGGAGAAGAGACGGCCAGTCTGCTGGATGACGAGGATCTGCAGAGAGCGGCAGCCAGAAAGGCGGACGAAAAGGGAACGGATCCGGCGGAGGCTTCCATGGAGGCAAAGGGCCAGAATCCCAACGCGCTGGAATATGGCACGAAGCAGGCGCAGATCGAAGAATTTTACATTACGGATGACCGTGGAGTTCCCACCAATGCGATCCTGAAGGGCAGTATGTTCACGATTCATATGAAGGTCCGGTTTCTGGAGCATATTCCGGCACCTATTTTTGCATTTTCCGTAAAAAATGTTATCGGCGTGGAGATCACCGGTACGAATACCATGATTGAGAAGGCTTTCCTGGACAGCGTGGAACCGGGAGAGGTGAAGAATGTGACTTTTACCCAGAAGATGAATTTGCAGGGCGGAGAATATCTGCTGTCTCTGGGAGTGACCGGCTACAATCAGGATACCTTTGAGGTATACCACAGACTGTATGATGCCCTGAATATTACAGTAGTATCGGACAAGAACACAGTAGGCTATTATGATATGGATTCCGAAACAAAAGTATGGGATGCGGAGGAGAAGTAAGGAATGACAGAGACCATCGGGAAGATCACACTGAATCTGGATAAATATCCCGGCGAGGATTATTATTGTGACGGCAGTGTGGAGGACGAGATCTTAGACATTGTAAAAAAATACAGTACGGTGGAATATGACCGGATCATTGCGGAGCGGAAAAGCTGGCCGATCCTGTATCACCTGTCGGCTCTCCGGGAAAATATCGTGGACTTTCTTCCCATACAGAAAACGGACAAGGTGCTGGAAGTGGGCAGCGGCTGCGGAGCCATTACGGGAGCACTGGCAAGGAAAGCCGGGGAAGTGACCTGCGTGGATCTTTCAAAGAAGCGCAGCCTGATCAATGCCTACCGTCACAGCGGGTGTGAGAATGTGACGATCCATGTGGGAAATTTTACGGATGTGGAGCCGGAACTGCCCGTGGAGTATGACTATATCTGTCTGATTGGTGTTTTTGAGTACGGACAGGCTTACATAGGCGGCAGGACGCCTTATGAGGATTTCCTGAAGATCCTGCAGAAGCATCTGGCACCGGGCGGCCGGATCGTCATCGCTATCGAAAATAAATACGGACTGAAATATTTTGCCGGCTGTAAGGAAGATCATCTGGGCAGCTGGTTCTCCGGTATCGAGAATTATCCGGAAGGCGGCGTGGTGCGCACTTTTTCCCGGAAAAAGCTGGAGCGGATCTTTGATACCTGTGGCGTGGGAGAACGCAGCTTTTATTATCCGTACCCCGATTATAAATTCATGACCACGGTCTATTCCGATGCCTATCTTCCGGGACGGGGAGAACTGTCTAACAATCTGCGTAATTTTGACCGGGACAGAATGCTGTTATTTGATGAGAAAAGCGCCTTTGACGGCATGGTGGAGGAAGGACTTTTTTCAGTATTTTCCAACTCTTACATGGCGGTGATCGGAGCACCGCTTGCTCTGAAATATGCCAGATATTCCAATGACCGCGCAGAAAACTTCCGGATCCGGACGGAGATCCAGCAGGATGAAAAAGGTGGTAAGACGGTCCGGAAATATCCGCTGTCCAAAGAGGCGGAAGCCCATGTACGTCATATGGCGGAAGCGTATGAAAAACTGAAAGACCGCTATGCGGGAAGCCGCCTGGATGTCAATGTCTGTCATTTGGGAGAAGAGAACGGCATTCCTTATGCGGAGTTTGCATTTGTAGCGGGCAGACCGTTGTCAGAGCTGATGGATGAGTGCCTGGACAGACGGGACGTGGAAGGGTTCCACAAACTGTTTGCGGAGTATCTGGAGCGGGTAGGCTACGGGGAGGATGTCCCGGTGGCAGACTTCGATCTGATCTTTGCCAATATTCTGGTGGATGGAGACCACTGGACGCTGATTGATTATGAATGGACGTTTGACCGCCCCATAGAGACCAGAGCACTGGCTTTCCGGGCAGTCTATTGTTATGTGCTGGAAGATGAGAGACGGAATGCACTGGAACTGGACCGCATTCTGGATCGTCTGGGTATCACGGAAAACGAGGCCAGACAGTACAGAGAGCAGGAGATGGAATTCCAGAAATACGTCACCGGGCAGAAGCTGTCCATGGGAGAGATCCGGAATCTCCTGGGCGGTGAGGTCTATAAGCCTACGGAATGGATCGGTCGTTTCCGCCAGACGGAAGGAGAACTCCGGGTGCAGATCTATGAAGACAAGGGGCAGGGATTTTCCGAGGAAAATTCCTATTTCCCGGAGAACGTCTATGCAGAGGAGAAGCAGGCGGAATTTACGGTGCATTTTGACGGCAATGTGCATTATTTACGGCTGGATCCCGCCATGTGTGCCTGCGTGTGCAAGATCCGGGAACTGACCATGAACGGCCAGCCGGTTCCGGTGCAGGAGAAAAAAATTGTTACCACCAACGGCAAAATCTTAAAATCCGCTGACGGTGCGGAGCATCCCAGTCTGGTATTCCCCACGGAGGATCCGAACCTGACGATCCGGGTGGAAGCACTGGACAGAAGGGCAGACAATGTCCTGACTGTAAAAATGGAGATCGTGCAGATCCCTCTTGCAGTGGCAAAAGATATGGCGGGAGCAGTGAGAAAGCTCTTTTAAGATAATGATGGGAAACTAAAGGAGACAGGGAATTTGAGCATTCGGACATCAGTGAAGCAGCTACTTGTCAGACAACAGGATAAAAAATATGAGACAGAACTGGCAAAGCTTCGGGTCACCTATGCCCAGTGGGTGTCAGAGCGGGAAGAAGCCATGGCCGAAGCAGGAAAAAACCAGGGCGAAGGATGTGTGGGTCTTGCGGAATTCGTGATCTACCGGCAGCAGAGAGGACAGCTGGCGGACAATGCCACAGAACGGATCAACGCTTATTTTGTAAATCATCCGGAGGCAGAGATTGTCTACGGAGATGAGGATCTGCTCTCGGAAAGCGGAGAACGTTGTATTCCCTGGTTCAAGCCCTGCTGGTCCCCGGATCTGTACCGTGGATACTTTTATGTGGGAAGTGTGGTGGCGGTACGGAGCAGACTGTTACAAAAAGCGGGAGAACCGGTGGCAGTAACGGAAGGTGAGAGCACCGGGAAGGAGATTCCGTTCGCGAAAGCGGAAGAGATCCGTCCGCTGATGGATCGGCTGTTTCTGGCGGCCGGAGGCTTTGAAAGGGGCTGCCATACCATCGGTCATATGGAAGAAGTATTGTTTCACGGGGAATTTGGCACCTCCGGGATCGGTATTCAGGGTCCGGAGGAGACTGTCCGGGAGAACGAGGCGGCGGAACTGACACCTTGGGAGGAGTACCGGACGGCAGCGGAATCTGCAAAGCTGTCTGTAGAGTTGGCGGACAAGGCAGCAAAAAGTGCCGGAGATACCTTTTCCGGGGAACTGTTGGTCTCTGTGATCATTCCCTCCAGGGACAATCCGGAGGTGCTTGCAAAGTGCCTGACGTCGCTGACGAAGCGTCCCCAGGGCAGTGTTCCGGTGGAGATCCTGCTGGTGGACAACGGCAGTAATGAGGAAAACAGGAAAAAGACGGAAACGCTGGCAGAACAGATCCGGGCAGAAGGAACGCAGATCCGATACCTTTACGAGCCTGCGGAATTTAATTTTTCCGCCATGTGCAACCGTGGTGCGGCACTGGCAGAGGGAAAGCTTTTACTGTTTTTGAATGATGATATCGAGTTATGTCAGAATGACTGGCTGGACAAAATGGTGGCCAGAGCCATGCATCCCTATGTGGGCAGTGTGGGCCTAAAGCTGTATTATCCGGATTCCGTGAAAATCCAGCATGATGGCATCGTCAATCTGCCGGTGGGACCGGTGCATAAGCTGCAATTTCTGGAAGATGACAGAAGCTATTATTTCGGGCGGAACCGTTTTCCACAGGATTGTGTGGCGTCGACCGGTGCCTGTCTGCTGCTGCGGACAGAGGTATTCCGGGAGGCCGGAGGATTCAGCGAAGCCCTCAGAGTGGCTTACAATGACGTGGATCTGGGCTTCCGGCTGGTGGAAATGGGCTATTACAATGTGGTATGGAATGACAGATTTGCTTATCACCATGAATCCTTAAGCCGGGGAAGTGATGAAAGCCCGGAGAAGATGCAGCGGCTGGTCCGGGAGAGAGAACTGCTCTACCAGATGCATCCGCAGTTTCGCGGGGAAGATCCCTTCTACCCGGTGGGACTGAACAGAGAAGGACTGGACAGCCGGGTGGTTCCGGCTTATCTGACGGATCGGAATATTTTGCAGGAGCCTCTCTGGCAGGCTGGACTTCCCGGAGGGGAAGCCTTACAGAATGTCCGCAGGGATGACTGCCTGATGGCGAGAGTGGAGACAGCGGGGCCGGAGCGGATCCAGGGGTACAGTGTGATCCTGGGAGACGACAATGCCTGCTATGAGAGATATCTGCTGCTGCTTCCCTGTGGAGAAACGCAAGGTCAGGGGGTGTGGTCCCTGAAGCTGCTGCCCGCCTACCGGCAGGAACTGGAAGAGAACCTTCCGGATCAGAAAAATGTGGCTTTGGGCGGTTTCTGTGTCCGCAGGGAAGGAGAGCAGCTGCCGGTGGGAAATTATACCATCGCTGTCCTTGCGGTGAATCGGGTCAGCAAGCTGAAGCTGTGGAATACTACGGGAAAATATCTGACCGTAGAACTTCCGGCAGCAAACCAATAGAACAGAGGCATTTCCTGCAAAATGGCAGCAGATGCATCACGGAGGAGACATATGTCAGAGAGTAACACGGAGATCAATTATAAGGAAGCTTACGAGAGAGAGCACGAGAAATGTGCGGATCTGGCGGACAAAATTGTAGTGCTGGAATCGGAAAAGGAAGATCTGCAGTTCAAGCTAGACCGGATCAAGAAGAATAAATTCTGGAAGGCTACAGGCCCGGCGAGAAGTGTGATCCATTTTGCCCAGAGACAGAAGGAGCGTCTGTCCCATTGCGGGGGACCGAAGGACATCCTGCGCAAGCTCCGCAACAAGAGCCACCAGAAGAGCCTGATGGAATCTTACGGCACCGGAAGCTTTCCCGATGCGGAGCAGAGGAAAAGGGAAGAAGAGACCGTTTTCCCTTATATGCCGAAGATCAGTATTCTGGTGCCTCTGTGGAATAACAGGAGAGAATTCCAGATTCAGATGCTGGACTGCGTCATGAACCAGACCTATCAGAACTGGGAACTGTGTCTGGCGGACGGTTCCGATGCGGAGCATGCCTATATCGAAGAACTCTGCAGGGAGTATGCGGCGAAGGCAGACGGCCGTATTGTATATAAGCATCTGGACCATAACGGCGGCATCTCTTATAATACCAACGAGTGTTACAAACTGGCTGCGGGAGAATATATCGGACTGTTTGACCAGGATGATATTCTGCACCCTTCCGTATTGTTCGAGTATGTGAAGGCCATCAATGAAAAGGGCGCGGATTATCTGTACTGCGATGAAACGACTTTTCAGGAAAATAATATCAATAAAATGCTGACCATGCACTTTAAGCCGGATTATGCACCGGATAATCTGCGGGCCAACAATTACATCTGTCATTTCAGTGTCTTTTCCAGAAAACTTCTGGAGGGAGAGGAACTGTTCCGCACGGCATTCGACGGTGCACAGGATCACGATATGATCCTGCGTCTGACAGACAGAGCGGAAAACATCGTACATGTACCCAGGCTGATGTATTACTGGAGAAGCCATGCGGGCAGTACCGCGGCCAGCATCGACGCGAAGCCCTATGCCATTGAGGCGGCAAAGGGAGCCGTGGCGGATCATCTGAAAAAGCACGGTTTCAAACATTTCCAGATCACCAGTACCAGGGCCTGTGCCACCATCTTCCGGATCCGTTACCAGATCCTGGGAGACCCGAAGATTTCTATTGTCATTGCCAACAGGGATCATGCGGAAGATCTGAAGCGATGCATTACCTCCATTCAGAAGAACAGCACCTGGAGCAATTACGAGATCATCGTGGTAGAAAATAACAGTACCACACCGGAGATTAAGGACTATTATTCCCAGCTGCTGGGATTATCCGGCAAGGATTCCTATGTGGAGCGGTGCAAGCTGCATACGGTCTGCGGCCATGACGGCGGCATTCTGCACAGTGAGGATGGCCGGATCTCCGTAGTGACCTATCACGGAGACTTTAATTATTCCGCAGTGAATAATCTGGGCGTATCTTACGCCACGGGGGAATATATCCTGCTGCTGAATAACGATACGGAAGTCATCACTGCCAACTGGATGGAGGAGATGCTGATGTATGCCCAGCGGGAAGATGTGGGAGCTGTAGGTGCCAAGCTGTACTATGCGGACAAGACGATCCAGCATGCCGGTGTGGTCATCGGGCTGGGGGCACATCGCACGGCAGGCCATACCCATTACCGCATTCCGGTACAGAACCTTGGGTACATGGGACGCCTGTGCTATACCCAGAATGTTACGGCAGTGACAGGTGCCTGTCTGCTGGTGAAAAAGAAGCTGTATGAGCAGGTGGGAGGTCTGGATGAAAGCTTTGTGATCTCCCTGAATGATGTGGATTTCTGTCTGAAACTGCGGGATCTGGGGCTGTTAAATGTATGGACGCCTTTTGCGGAGCTGTATCATTATGAGTCCATTTCCAGAGGACTGGACGATCAGGGCGAGAAGGCGGAGCGTTACAATAAAGAATCCGGACTTTTCCGCGAAAAATGGAAAGCACAGCTGGAGGCGGGAGATCCCTATTATAATCCGAATTTTTCACTGGACCGCAGTGATTATGCTCTGAAGGATCCGGTTAGCGGACGTTAAATTGGTCTTTTCAGTAAAGGGAAACTATGGTAAAATATGACCGGAGAGCGTTTACTGAAGAAAGATAAAGATAGCGATAAAACAGGAGGATAGGAAAATGAGTTATATGGACGAACTGAATTTCTGGTTGAATGATGATTATTTTGACCAGAAGACCAAGGATGAACTTCTGGCAATCCGCAACAACGAGGCAGAAGTGGAAGATCGTTTTTACAAGGAACTGGAATTCGGTACCGGCGGTTTACGTGGCGTGATCGGTGCAGGAACCAACCGCATGAACGTATATACCGTTCGTAAGGCAACTCAGGGTCTTGCTAATTATATCATTAAGCGCGGCACCCAGAGCAAGGGTGTGGCTATCGCATTTGACTCCCGCCGCATGTCTCCCGAGTTTTCCGATGAGGCAGCAAGATGTCTGGCAGCCAATGGCATCAAGGCATACATTTTTGAATCTTTAAGACCTACCCCGGAACTGTCCTTTGCCCTTCGTACGCTGGGATGTACCGCAGGTATCGTAGTGACCGCAAGCCACAACCCTCCTGAGTACAACGGCTATAAAGTATACTGGGAGGACGGCGCACAGGTAACCGCTCCTATCGATAAGGACATCATCACCGAAGTACAGTCCATCAAGGATTATCATACCGTGAAGACCATGAGCAGAGAGGATGCGATAGCTGCAGGTCTCTATCAGGTAATCGGTAAAGAGATCGATGACAAGTACATGACAGAGCTGAAGAAGCAGATTATCCATCCGGATGTTATCAAAGAGATGGCTGATGACATTAAGATCGTATATACTCCGTTGTGCGGTACCGGCAACAAGCCGGTAAGACGTATCCTGTCCGAGCTGGGATTCAAGCATGTCTATGTGGTTCCCGAGCAGGAGAATCCGGATCCGGACTTCACCACACTGGATTATCCGAACCCCGAGGATCCCAAGGCATTTACCTATGCACTGCGTCTGGCAAAGGAAAAGGATGCGGACATCGTTCTGGCAACCGATCCAGATGCAGACCGTCTGGGTGTCTATGCAAAAGATACTAAGACCGGAGAATATGTGGCATTTACCGGTAATATGTCCGGTATGCTGATCGCAGAATATATCTTAAGAGAGAAGACTGCAACCGGCGCAATGCCTGAGAATCCCGCACTGGTAACCACCATCGTTACCACCAACATGACCAAGCCCATCACCGAGGCTTACGGCGTAAAGCTGATCGAAGTACTGACCGGCTTCAAGTTCATCGGCGAGCAGATCAAGTTCTTCGAGCAGACCGGCAGCAACAATTATGTATTCGGTCTGGAAGAGAGCTATGGCTGTCTGGCAGGTACCCATGCAAGAGACAAGGATGCTATTGTAGCTGTTATGTGTCTGTGCGAAGTAGCTGCTTACTGCAAGAAGCACAATATGACTCTGTGGGATATGATGGTATCCATGTATGAGAAATACGGTTACTTCAAGGAGACCCAGTACACCATTACCATGAAGGGTATCGACGGTGCAAGACAGATCGCTGAGATCATGGACAAGCTTCGTAAGAATCCTCCTAAGGCATTCGGTGACCTGAAAGTAGAGAAATTCCGTGATTATCAGAGCGATGTGATCATCGACATGGAGACCGGTGAGAAGACCACCACCGGACTTCCGAAGTCCAATGTTCTGTACTTTGAGCTTCCCGACAACGCATGGTGCTGTGCACGTCCTTCCGGAACCGAGCCCAAGATCAAGTTCTACATGGGCGTGAAGGGCAACAGCATTGAGGATGCACAGGCTAAGGTAGAGAAGCTGACCGAGGATGTAAAGGCAGTATTGTAATAGATGTGATCCAAAATAAATTCTGATTCCAAAAGAGCGAATCGCCCGGAGAGGGCGGTTTGCTCTTTTATAAACGTGGAGGTATCTGTGGCAAAGCTGAGTAGGGCAAACCTTAAGAAAACTCTATATTATCTGCAACGTAACGGCCTGAGGGAAACCTGGATCTCTGTAAGGGAACGCCTGACAGAGACAGACCGCTATTTTTATGTACCCTGTTCGGAGGAGACGCTGGAACAGCAGAGTGCCAGAAAATGGGACAAGCCCATTACCTTCAGTATTGTGGTACCCCTGTACCGTACGCCGGAAAAGTATCTGGAAAGAATGATAACGAGTGTTATCACACAGAGCTATCCCCATTGGGAACTGATCCTGGCGGATGCCACGGAGGATCAAAGTGTGGAGGAAACGCTGAAAAAACAGGGATTTCTGACAATACAGACAGAGGAAGACCGTGCAATCATTGCAGCGGATCCGAGGATCCACTATGTGCACCTTACGGAGAATGCCGGCATCGCAGCCAATACCAATCAGGCACTTTCTTATGCGAAGGGAGAATATATCGGCCTGCTGGATCATGATGATGTTCTGACACCGGATGCTCTGTATGAAATGGCGGATGCCATGGCAAAGGCGGATGACAGAGGTGTCAGAACTGCTTTTGCCTATTCCGACGAGGATAAATGCGACGGAGAAGAGACAAAATATTACGATCCGAACCATAAAGAAGACTTTAATTACGATTTGATCCTCAGCAATAATTATATTTGTCATTTTCTGGTCATGGAGGCAGGTCTGATGAAGAAGCTGCAATTCCGGCCGGAGTGTGACGGAGCCCAGGACTATGATCTGGTGCTGCGCGCCGTGGCAGAGGTGCTTGCCGCAGACGGGCGTTCCGGGGAAGAACGGATTCTCCATATCCCGAGAGTGCTGTATCACTGGCGATGCCATGAGGCATCCACGGCGGCCAACCCGCACAGTAAGAAATACGCCTATGAGGCGGGGCTTCGTGCATTACAGGATCATGCCATGGAATGTGGGATTCCTGCAACAGCGGAAGAGACCAGGCATGTGGGATTTTATCGTTTACAATATAAAGACGTATTACAGGAAAGACCGGATGTGGCTGCTGTGGGCGGCCGGATACTGTCCGGGAAGAGACACGGCCGGATCAGCGGCGGCAGAATGACTGCGGATGGCAAAATCCTCTATGAAGGACTGCCGGAGGGATTCGGAGGCTATCTTCACAGAGCGGAGCTGTCCCAGGATGCGGAGGCCTTAGATCTCCGCTGTCTCAGGATCCAGCCTGTCTGCAGGAAAATATTTGAAAAAATTGTGGGAGTGCCTTATACGGAAGTGGTGAGGGAGCCGGGACAGCAGCCGGTGTTTGATGTCACCACATTGCCTGCGGGAGCAGACATCCGGCAGTTAAGCCTGCGATTATCGGAAGCACTGCGCACACAGGGAAGATTACTTTATCTGCCGGAATACCCCGAGAGGTGGAACACATTATGAGAGAAGTAACAGTCGTTATACCGAATTACAATGGGATGAAATATCTGCCGGAATGTATGACATCCTTGTGCAGGGGGCAGGAAAAGGCACCGGAATATGAAGTGCTGATCATAGACAATGGTTCTTCCGACGGCAGTGTGGAATATCTGGAAAGCGGATGGTGCTGTGAAAAAGAAGTACAGGTACCGGCAGAACAGGTTACAAAACCGCAGGTGCGTCTGATCGCACTGCCGGAAAATACCGGCTTCTGTCATGCGGTGAATCTGGGAATCCGGGAGGCCAGGAGCCCTTATGTGATCCTGTTAAACAACGATACTAAGGTGGAGGCGGGCTTTATCAGAGGACTGTATGATGCCATCCGGCAGAATGAGAAGATCTTTTCTGTCAGCGCGAAGATGCTTATGTGGGATAAGCCGGAACTGCTGGATGATGCAGGAGACCGCTATTGTGTTCTGGGGTGGGCCTATTCCCGGGGAAAAGGACGGCCTGCCGCAAATTATGACAAGAATGTCAGCGTATTTTCCGCCTGTGGCGGGGCGTCGATTTACAGGCGCCGGGTGTTTGAAGAGATCGGTTATTTCGATGAGGCCCATTTTGCCTATCTGGAGGATCTGGATATCGGGTATCGCGCCCGGATCTATGGCTACGAGAACCGGTACGAGCCATCAGCGGTCGTGCTGCATTATGGCAGTGCCTCCACGGGATCCCGGTATAATTCCCGGAAAACGGAACTTTCTTCTGCCAATAATATCTATGTCATCGGCAAAAACATGCCGCTGTTGCAATGGATTTTGAATCTGCCCTTTTTTGTGCTCGGATTTGGTATAAAATTTCTGTTTTTTTGCAAGAAGAGAATGGGAAAACTATATCTGAAGGGACTCTTCGCGGGATGGAAAAGGACGGCCGGATCTGTGGGAAAACAGAATAAAGTCCGCTTTCATTGGGGCCATCTGTGGAATTATGTGAAGATCCAGTGGCAACTATACCTGAATGTTTTTCGAATTCTTATGAAATCTTAAGAAATTACTTCATAAATTCTTAAGTTGAGAAAAAACCACCGTTATTGTAGAATGAAATCGTTAAAAAGAAGCTTTTCAGACTTAGAGATTGGGTGACCGTATGATAAAAGACAACCAGAAAGTCTTTAACAGGCTTCTTGTGATAATCGATGCGCTGATCACGGCGGTATCTTTTATCCTTGCCTATTATATTAAATTTTATATTTTGAATGACGGTCCGGGGATCGGTGTCCTGCCCGTGCAGGATTACTACATGCTGCTTCCCTTTATCGTACCGGGTTACATGTTCCTGTATTATCGGTGCAGCGTATATTCCCCGAAGCGTACTGTTCGCCGCAGACATGAGATTTACAGTATTCTGCAGGCAAACACCATTGGCCTGGCGGCCCTGATTATTATTCTGTATATGATCATCCGTGAGATCAACTTTTCACGATCCGTCATGGCAATTTTTTATGTCCTGAATGTTTTCCTGACCTCCGTATTCCGTATCTTCATGCGAAAGGCATTGCGTTCCCTACGGAAAAAGGGATACAACCTGAAGCATATTCTTCTGGTAGGATATTCCCGGGCGGCGGAGGAATATATCGACAGGATCCTGAGCAATCCCCAGTGGGGATATGTGGTATGTGGTATTCTGGATGAACACATCCCCGGAGGAACCACTTACAAGGGGGTCAAGGTTCTGGGGACTCTTGGAAATCTGGAGTATATACTTCCGGAGAATAAACTGGATGAGATTGCCATTACGCTTTCCCTGAAAGATTATGATTATCTGGAAGGTGTGGTGGACATCTGTGAGAAATCCGGTGTACACACCAAGTTCATTCCGGACTACAGCAGTCTGATCCCCAGCAGACCTTATACCGAAGATCTGATGGGACTGCCGGTGATCAATATCCGCTATGTGCCTCTGACGAACACCGGCAATATGGTGATCAAGCGGGCCATGGATATTGCAGGTTCCATCTTCGGTATCATCATTACCTCACCGATCATGTTACTGTCGGCCATTCTGGTAAAACTGTCCAGCCCCGGACCTGTGATCTTTAAACAGGAAAGGGTGGGACTCCATAATAAATCGTTTTATATGTACAAGTTCCGCAGCATGACAGTACAGCCTGCCTCGGAAGAAAAAAAAGGATGGACGGTACGCAATGATCCCAGAGTCACGGGGATCGGCAAGATTCTCAGACGTACCAGCATTGATGAGCTTCCGCAGCTGTTCAATATTTTAAAGGGTGATATGAGTCTGGTGGGACCCCGGCCGGAACGACCACAGTTCGTGGAAAAGTTCAAGGAAGAGATTCCCCGTTATATGGTAAAACATCAGGTACGGCCGGGACTGACCGGCTGGGCACAGGTCAATGGCCTGCGAGGAGATTCTTCCATCAAAAAGAGGATCGAATATGATATTTACTATATTGAGAACTGGACCCTGGGCTTTGACATTAAGATCATCCTCATGACGTTTTTTACAGGATTTATCAATAAAAATGCTTATTAATACAAGGAGAAGACAAGATGGCAGCAAATTCTAACAACAATGGCGGAAGAAGACCTTCCGGAAACGGACAGAGACCGGCAGGCAACGGCCAGCGCACGAACACCGGCAGCGGACAGAAGAGAATGTCCGCAAAACAGAGGGAAGCCAAAAAGAGAAGAAAGGTTATCATCTTTGGTGTAGAGATTGTAGTGATCCTGGTCATGGTGGCAGTACTGTATCTGGTAATGACCCATACCAGCAACGAAGGACCCAAGGTAACGGTTCTGGAGACCGAAGAACTCCGGATTCCCGAAGAGGTTCAGCAGGACGAGGCCATGAAGGGCTATATGAACATCGCATTGTTTGGTGTGGATGCAACGAAGGAAAGCCAGCTGTATAAGGGCAGCCGAAGCGACAGTGTCATGATCGCCAGCATCAATATGGACACCGGTGATATCAAGCTGGTCAGCGTATACCGTGACACCTACCTGAATATCGGTACCGATTCCTACCAGAAATGTAACGCTGCTTATTCCTATGGTGGTGCAGAACAGGCGGTTAAGATGCTGAACATGAATCTGGATATGGATATTACGAACTTTGTGACCGTAGGCTACAAGGGACTGAGCGAAGTCATCGACGGTCTGGGTGGTATCTACATCGATGTGGACTCTGAGGAAATCAAACACATCAACAACTATCAGATCGGTATTGCCGAGGTTCTGAAGTGTGATTATACCCCTGTAACAGAGACCGGTCTGCAGCTGTTAAACGGTCTGCAGGCGACTGCTTACTGCCGTATCCGTTATACCGCAGGTAATGACTTCAAGCGTGCTGCCCGTCAGCGTGAAGTCATTCAGGCCATCGAAGATCAGGCAAAGAAAGCAGATTATGCAACTCTGTCGAAGGTATTCAACAGTGCCATCGACGATATTTACACCAGTCTGGATTCCAAGGATATTCTGGATCTGTTAAGCAATATTGCAAACTATCGCATTGTGGACGAGGGTGGTTTCCCTGAGGAGAACATGCGTGATACCGGTAATATCGGCGCCAAGGGAAGCTGCGTTATTCCTGTAAATCTGGAGAGCAATGTTGTATGGCTCCATCAGTTCCTGTTCGATGATGCAGGCTACACTGTTACCGACAGCGTTAAGGAATACAGCAACAAGATCGAAGCCGATACCTCACCGTATCTGGGAAGATAGGAAAAGCATTTCACAGTTTATAAATTTATACAAATATATAGAAGTGACAGGAGTACAAGGGAGTCTTCCGGAACAGGCCGGGGCTCCCTTGTGCATTACCCAAAGGGACAGATTGCCGTGGGGCATTGGGAAAATGCTTGTGCTGTAAAGAGAGATAAAGTATAATAGACCAGAGATTGGGAAGGTAAGGAGCGCTCTGCAATGGAGATTGATGTGATCATTCCTCTGTATAAGCCGGGGAAAGAATTATTTACATTATTGGATAAGCTTGGCAGCCAGAGCGTGCCGGTACATCAGGTGATTCTTCTGAACACGGAGGAGAAATATTTTGAACAGCTGATCTATGGTACCAGATTTCTGGAGACCTATCGGAATATCAAAGTATACCATGTATCTAAGAGAGAATTTGATCATGGCGGAACGAGACGGATGGGAGTGAAAAAATCTTCCGCAGATGTCTTTGTCACCATGACACAGGATGCCATGCCTGCAGATGACAGATTAATCGAGAATCTGATCAGGCCTTTGCAGGGAAATGTGGCGGTGTCCTATGCGAGACAGCTGCCCGGAGAGGACTGTAATCCGGTGGAAAGCTACACCAGAGAGTTTAATTATCCGGCTCAGTCCCGGATCAAATCCGCGGAAGATCTGGGGACGTTGGGAATCAAGACTTTTTTCTGCTCCAATGTCTGTGCGGCCTATCGACGGGAAATCTACGAGGAATTGGGCGGATTTGTAAAGCATACCATATTTAATGAAGATATGATCTATGCGGCCGGTGCGGTGAAAGCCGGATATGCCATCGCCTATGCGGCAGATGCACAGGTGGTACACTCCCATAATTATACCAACGGACAACAGTTCCACCGGAACTTTGACCTGGGAGTGTCACAGGCGGAGCATCCGGAGATCTTCGCAGCGTATCCTTCGGAATCCGAGGGAAAACGAATGGTAAAAGATGTGACGTCCTATCTGCGTGACAACCATATGACTGCCGGACTGCCTCATTTTTATATGCAATGTGCCTGCAAATATGCGGGCTATCTGTTAGGAAAAAACTATCGCAGGCTCCCGAAAAAATGGGTACTTGCGTTTACCTCAAATAAAGAATACTGGAAACAGAACAGAAAGGATGTATGACTATGTGTGGTATCGTAGGATATATTGGAGCGGATCAGGCGGCACCGATCATTTTGGACGGCCTGTCCAAGCTGGAATACCGTGGCTATGACTCTGCCGGAATGGCTATTTTTGACGGAGAGAAGATCATTACCAAAAAGGCAGTGGGACGACTGAAGGTTCTGGAGAATCTGACCCACGGCGGCGAGAATATGAAAGGAACTTCCGGTATCGGACATACCCGTTGGGCGACCCACGGAGCTCCCAGTGATGTGAACTCACATCCCCATATGAACAATGCGGGAACCATTGCAGTGGTACACAACGGTATTATCGAGAACTATATTCCGCTGAAGAAAAAGATGCAGGATAAGGGTTACCAGTTTGTATCTGAGACCGATACCGAGGTGCTGGCACATCTGCTGGATTATTATTACAGGGGAAATCCGCTGGAAGCTATTACCAAGGTGCTTCATCGTGTGGAGGGTTCCTATGCATTGGGAATCATGTTCGCAGATCAGCCGGATAAGATTTTTGCGGCCCGCAAGGACAGCCCGCTGATCGTCGGTAAGAGCGGCACCGGCTGTTTCATTGCTTCCGATGTTCCCGCTATTTTGAAGTATACGAGAACCGTATATTATGTGGATAATCAGGAAGTCGTGGAATTACAGAGGGATAGTCTGCGCTTTTTCTCCGTGGATGAGGAAGAGATTGAGAAACAGCCTATTACCATCGACTGGGATGCCAATGCGGCAGAAAAGGCCGGTTACGAGCATTTCATGCTGAAAGAGATCTACGAGCAGCCCAGAACCATCAACGATACCATTTCTCCCAGAATGAAGGACAATGATATCGTGATCGATGAACTGAATATGACGGAGGAGGAAATCCGGGAGATTACCAAGATCCATATCGTAGCCTGCGGTTCTGCCTATCATACCGGTGTTACCGCAAAATATGTGATCGAGGGTCTGGCACGAATTCCGGTAGAAGTGGATGTAGCCAGCGAATTCCGATATCGGGATCCCATTCTCCAGAAGGGCAACATGGTCATTGTCATCAGCCAGTCCGGTGAGACGGCGGATACCCTGGCAGCTCTGAGAGAAGCTAAGGAAAGAGGCTTCAGGGTGCTGGGAATCGTTAATGTGGTGGGCAGCTCTATTGCCAGAGAGGCAGACAGTGTCATGTACACCTGGGCGGGTCCCGAGATCGCGGTGGCAACCACCAAGGCTTACAGCGCGCAGCTGACCGCACTTTACATGCTGGCCATGAAGTTCGCCAGGGTACGCGGCACCATTGATCAGGAGAAGTACGCGGGCATGTTGACAGATTTAAGATGTCTGCCGGATCAGATCGAACTGCTTCTGGGACAGAAGGAGAAGATCCAGCATTTCGCCAACCGTTATGTGGGAGCCAGAGATATCTTCTTCATCGGACGCGGTATCGATTATGCGATCTCGCTGGAGGGTTCCCTGAAGCTGAAGGAGATCTCCTATATCCACTCCGAGGCTTATGCAGCGGGAGAATTGAAGCACGGTACGATCTCCCTGATTGAAGATGGTACACTGGTAGTAGCACTGGCCACCCAGCCGGAGCTGTTCCAGAAGACCATCAGCAATATGGTGGAAGTAAAAGCCAGAGGCGCTTTTGTGATGGCAATCACCATCGAAGGCAACAAGGCCATCGAAAAGGCGGCGGATTATGTGGTATATATTCCCGAGACCAATCCGTACTTTACCAATTCCCTGGCAATCATTCCTCTGCAGCTGTTTGCCTACTATGTGGCAGTGGGACGCGGCTGTGATGTGGATAAGCCCAGAAACCTGGCAAAATCCGTTACTGTGGAGTAAGAATTATCGGAAATGGACGAATCCCGGAGAGCAGAGATCTTCTCCGGGATTTTTTCAGGATTCATAATTGCTTCAGAAAGTTATCACAATTCGGTCACAATTCACGGTTATACTGTGTTCATAAGGTGAGAGGAAGAAATGAACCGATATGGTAAAAAGAGTTTCTCACTTGCAACAGGATAGGAGGAAGCAATATGTACGAGAATGACAATTTTTCCGGTTACGGAACCGGCAATGAAAATACAACCGGTACATTCAGCGGAGCAGATCTGAATGAGACAAGGGCAGAGAACGGTTACGGCTATGAGAACAGCACGACACAGAGCGCTGCGGGAAGCGCGAATGGCTACACCACCTACCAGATGGGCGGTACCGCAGGCAGCAACAGCACGGAGCCTAAGAAATCGAAAAAACACGGCGGCTACTTCCGGAAAGCGATGGTGAGTGTCAGCCTGGGACTGTTCTTCGGCCTGTTCGCCGGAATCGGTTTCTATGCCGTACAGCAGGGAACCGGAATGATGAAGACCGGTACGGATACCGCGGTGGTAGACGAGATCGTCTCACAGGCTGCGACAGAGAGCACCCAGAGCAGCACACAGCCGGCCACCAGCGTTACCTATGTAGAGTCCGATGTATCCAATGTGGTAGAGAAAGTAATGCCTGCCATGGTATCCATCGTCAATAACTTTACCGAGACGGCGAATGTCTTCGGCCAGCAGTATACACAGGAAGAAGCAGCCAGCGGTTCCGGTATCATCGTAGGCAAGACGGATGAGGAACTGCTGATTGTATCCAATAATCATGTAGTAGAGAGTGCAGATACCCTGACCGTTACTTTTATCGACGGCAGCGAAGCACAGGCACAGATCAAGGGACTGGATTCCGACATGGATCTGGCAGTGATCGCCGTATCCTTAAATGATCTGAGTGATGACACTAAGAATGCCATTACCGTAGCTACCCTGGGCAGCAGTGATGAACTGAAGCTTGGTGAGCCGGTCATCGCCATCGGTAATGCCCTTGGTTATGGCCAGTCCGTTACCAACGGTATCGTAAGTGCGTTGAATCGTGAGATCACGCTGGAGAACGGTTCTACCGGTACTTTCATCCAGACCAATGCGGCTATCAACCCAGGTAACTCCGGCGGTGCACTGCTTAACATGAACGGTGAGGTCATCGGCATCAACTCCAACAAGATCGGTGGTACGACCGTAGAAGGTATGGGATATGCAATTCCCATTACTTCCGCAAGCCCGATCATTGCAGACCTGATGGAGCGTCAGACCAGAACCAAGGTGGCTGAGGATGAAGTCGGTTACATCGGCATCTCCCTGCAGGAGGTAACTTCCCAGATCTCCCAGATGTACAATATGCCGGAAGGTATTTATGTAGTATCCGTAGAGGAAGGCAGTGCCGCAGCCAATGCCGGTATCATGAAAGGGGATATCATTACCAAGTTTGACGGCAGCAGCATCAGTTCTTACTCTGATCTGCAGAAAATATTACAGTACTACGCAGCCGGTGATTCTGTAACCGTGACGGTACAGAGACCCCAGAACGGTGAGTATGTCTCCATAGAATTGAATCTGACACTGGGCAGCAGACCAGCAAGCCAGAGTAAATAAGTAATAAAAATTGGAATATGCCCCGGGTGAGCCGAATGACTCCCCGGGGTTTTTGTTTAGAAAAACTTCACTTGTACCCCGTAAGTGGATTGGGTATAATGAGCGTAGGTGTGAGAAGTGTCAGACACGGGTATTACGCAATATGACTGCTCGCAGGCACTATAGCGCAATGGCCGGGATGACGGGCGACATCCGGATACCCGGAGAACGTGGAGCATACCGAGATACACTGCGAAGATACGCCGGAGCCGGGATAACGGGCGACATCCGGATACCCGGAGAACACGAAGTGCTGCCGAGATACACTGTGAATGAGCAGCACCGATGTATTTAGAAGAGGAGAATAACATGACTGATAATTACAATGATGATTATAGAGAAGTGATTCCTGAGGAGGAAAATAAGGAGACAAATCCGAAGGAAACTCATGATAATGGAAATACACAGGTAACGGATCCTGCGAAGGAGACCCCGGCGGACAAAAAGGAAGAGGACAAAAAGGACAGCAGTGAGTACGAGGATGTCTGCTTCATCTGCCGCAGACCGGAGAGCAAGGCGGGCAGAATGTTCAAGCTGCCCAACCATATCTGCATTTGCGATGACTGCATGCACAAGACCATGGACACCGTGAGCCAGTTCGATTATCAGGGAATGCTGAACAACCCCAATGATTATAACCAGTTTGGCGGACAGACCGGATTTCCCAACATCAGTTTCGTGAATCTGGCGGATCTGCAGGGAGACGGCGGCATTCCCAATAAGCAGAAGCTGAAGAAGAAAAAGAAGGCGGAAGGTCCCAAACCGGTCTTCAATATCAAGGACATTCCGGCACCTCATAAGATCAAGGCCAGCCTGGATGAGTATGTGGTGGGACAGGAAAAAGCCAAGAAGGTCATCTCGGTAGCTGTATACAACCATTACAAGAGAGTAGCCACCGATACTATGGATGAGATCGAGATAGAAAAGTCCAACATCCTCATGATCGGCCCCACCGGTTCCGGTAAGACCTATCTGGTGAAGACACTGGCGAGACTTTTGGATGTGCCTCTGGCCATCGCGGATGCCACTTCCCTGACGGAGGCCGGATATATCGGTGATGATATCGAGAGCGTGGTATCCAAGCTGCTGGCAGCCGCCGGTAACGATGTGGAGAAAGCGGAAAAAGGTATTATCTTCATCGATGAGATCGATAAGATCGCCAAGAAGAAAAACACCAACTCCCGGGATGTCAGCGGAGAAAGTGTACAGCAGGGCATGTTAAAGCTTCTGGAAGGTGCGGAAGTGGAGGTGCCGGTAGGCGCCAACAGCAAAAACGCCATGGTGCCGTTAGCTACAGTGAATACCCGTAACATCCTGTTCATCTGCGGTGGTGCTTTCCCGGATCTGGACGAGATCATCAAGGAGCGTCTGACCAAGACCGCATCCATCGGTTTCAACTCGGAACTGAAGGATAAATACGATAAGGATACCAATATTTTATCCAGGGTGACTGTGGAAGACATCCGAAAATTCGGTATGATCCCGGAGTTCATCGGCCGTCTGCCCATTATCTGTACCTTACAGGGACTGTCGAAGGATATGCTGGTGAAGATCCTGAAGGAGCCGAAGAATGCGATCCTGAAGCAGTACCAGAAGCTGTTGGAACTGGATGAAGTGAAGCTGGAGTTCACGGACGATGCCCTGGATGCCATCGCCGAGAAAGCCATGAAGCGTGACACCGGTGCCAGAGCCCTGCGCTCCATCATCGAGGACTTCATGCTGGATATCATGTATGAGATCCCGAAGGATGATAATATCGGAAGAGTCACCATTACCAGAGAATACATCGAAGGAACCGGCGGCCCCATTATTGACATCCGCAGCAACGAGATTCTGGAACCCGTGGAGAATCTGAAGCAGATTCCCGTGGAAGATAAATAGAAAGTTAGTGGAATGTCCCCGTAGCCCGCATTGGGGGTAAGGACAGCAGACCCGCTCTCGCTTCAAAGCAGAGCGTAG
>CAKRRD010000002.1 GCA_934394815.1 uncultured Acetatifactor sp.
CCCTCGACTTGTCTTAATGTGGGTACAGCGCAGGAAGATATATCGCTCTGTACCCATAATTCTCGTTAGCGAGGGTATAACACCAGAATAATAAGAGTTTGTGCCCATGAAATATCAAATGCGTTCGCAAAAACAATGCTCACGTCGAACAGTAATTTTCGCCGTGAGCATTTGTTAACTCATTCATTAACTTCCCATTTACAGAAGGCTGTCCAGTGTCTCCCGGATGGCTCTGATAAAGTCCAGGCTGTTAAGGATCACGGGATTTTCACAGGTAGAGATCAGGGACAGGCTCTTGGTCATCTTACCGTCTTCAATGGTCTTGATGCAGGCCTGCTCCAGCTTGTCTGCGAAATTGCACAACTCGGGAATCTGATCCAGTTCGCCACGCTTTCTGAGTGCTCCGGTCCATGCATAGATGGTTGCGATGGAGTTGGTAGAGGTCTCTTCCCCCTTTAAGTGCTTATAGTAATGACGCTGTACGGTTCCGTGGGCAGCCTCGTACTCATAGACACCGCTGGGAGATACCAGTACAGAGGTCATCATGGACAGATCACCGTAAGCGGTAGCTACCATATCAGACATCACATCACCATCATAGTTCTTGCAGGCCCAGATGAAGCCGCCCTCGGAACGGATGACACGGGCTACGGCATCATCGATCAGGGTGTAAAAATACTCAATGCCCAGTTTCTCGAACTTTGCCTTGTATTCATTATCGTAGATCTCCTGGAAAATATCCTTAAAGGTATGATCGTATTTCTTGGAAATGGTGTCCTTGGTGGAGAACCACAGATCCTGCTTCGTATCTACCGCATAGCTGAAGCATGCTCTTGCAAAGCTCTCGATAGATTTATTGGTATTGTGGATTCCCTGAATGATACCTGCTCCGTCAAAATCATGGATCAGTTCGCGGGTCTCGGTTCCATCTGCTGCAGTAAATACCAGTTCTGCCTTACCGGGGCCGGGTACCTTGATCTCGGTATTTTTGTAGACATCTCCGTAAGCGTGACGGGCTATGGTAATGGGCTTGGTCCAGTTCTTGACATAAGGAACGATACCCTTTACCAGAATCGGTGCACGGAATACGGTACCGTCCAGGATTGCACGGATGGTTCCGTTGGGGCTCTTCCACATTTCCTTCAGATTATACTCTGTCATTCTGGCAGCATTGGGGGTAATGGTCGCACATTTTACAGCAACACCGTATTTCAGTGTGGCATTAGCAGAATCCACTGTTACCTGATCGTCTGTCTCATTCCGATGCTCCAGTCCCAGGTCATAATACTCTGTCTTCAGATCTATATAGGGCAGCAACAGTTCATCCTTGATCATCTGCCAGAGGATTCTGGTCATTTCATCTCCGTCCATCTCCACAAGAGGGGTTGTCATTTTGATCTTTTCCATAACAATTTCCTTTCCGGTATTTATTCTTTTTTCTGCAATAACCATTCAGAACCCAGTTTTCGAAATTAGCTCTGCATAGTTACATTCTACAGTACTTTTCGCAGACGGGCAACCTATTCCTGACGCTCCGCCTGCTGTGCATAAGCCTCATTCAGACCGTTTTTCACCATGTTGTCATAGGCATTGATCATGTGCTGGTGAGCCAACTGCTCCGCCAGATCGGCATTGCCCGCCTTAATGGCCTCCATGATCTGCTCATGCTCTTCGTTAGACTTGGGACCGCGGTTGGCACTGGCCAGTGTCTTCTTGCGGACACGCAGGACATACTGATGAAAATCCTTCAGCTGATGCTCCAGCATCTTGCTGTCGCATGCTTCGTACAGGATATCGTGGAAACGGTTATCTAACTCTGCCAACTGTTCCAGATGTCCTTTCTGGGCATGGAACTTGGACAAATAGACATTCTCTTCCATCTCTTCCATCTGCTCCTTGGTGATATGCTCCGTGGCCCAGCGGGCGCACAAGCCTTCCAGAAGGGAACGGATCATATAAATATCCTTCACATCCTTCTGGGTAATGCCGGTAACATAGGCTCCCTTGTTCGGGATGATCTGGATCAGTCCCTCCAGTTCCAGCTGACGGAACGCCTCTCTGACGGGAGTTCTGCTGACTCCCATCTCCTCCCCTATGGCCACTTCCTTCAATTCTTCATGTTCCTGATATTTTCCGCTTAAGATGTCCTCTCTCAGCTTGTGAAATACCCGTCCCCGCAGGGAGAACTTATCCGTTACTTCCTGCTTTACATCATACTTGCTCACTATCTTCCTCGATTCCAGACAACATTTTTCCTGTTGTCCTGCTAAATATAGGGCTTACTCACCGATCTTCAGATTCTTCTCCAGGCAGACACGGTTGACACAGGCCACGATCTCTTCGTCCGTAAGCACGGTGACACGTCCTCCGGCGTACTCCTCGTCTACCCACTTCTTGATCTCCGCTACCAATTCGGAAGTCTTCTGTACCTGCTTGTCTCCCTTTAACTTATAGTAGGTGTTCAGCCAGTGTGCGATACCGGCCAGACCTGAGGTATTGGAAATAGCACACAGTACCGGACGGTTTAGGAATTTCTCGGTATCGAAAATATTGTAGATCTCCTCGTTCTTCAGCAGACCGTCTGCATGAATACCGGCTCTGGTCACGTTGAAGTTCTTGCCGACGAACGGAGTTCTGGGCGGAATCTGATAACCGATCTCCTTCTCGTAGTACTCTGCCAGCTCCGTGATCACACGGGTATTCATACCGTTCAGATCACCCTTCAGCTGTGCATACTCGAATACCATTGCCTCAAGCGGTGTATTACCGGTACGCTCACCGATACCGAACAGGGAAGTGTTGACCCCGGAACAGCCGTACAGCCATGCGGTGGTAGAATTGGACACCGCCTTGTAAAAGTCGTTATGACCGTGCCATTCGATCAGTTCGTGAGGCACACCCGCATGAGTATGGATCGCATAGATGATTCCCTGGACACTACGGGGAATAACGGCACCGGGATAGTTGACACCGTATCCCATGGTATCGCAGGCCCGGACCTTGATGGGGATCTGGTACTCCTTCATCAGCTTCATCAGTTCCAGACAGAAAGGAACCACATAGCCGTAGATATCCGCTCTGGTAATATCCTCCAGATGGCATCTGGGGCTGATCCCCTCCTCCAGACAGTCGCGGATGACACTTAAATAGTGATCCATAGCCTGTCTTCTGGTCATCTTTAATTTCAGGAAAATATGATAGTCGGAACAACTGACCAGAATACCGGTCTCCTTCATTCCAATCTCTTTTACCAGCTTGAAATCATCCTTGCTGGCACGAATCCAGCTAGTGACTTCGGGGAACTTATAGCCACGCTCCATACATTTGTAGACAGCATCTCTGTCCTTCTTGCTGTACAGGAAAAATTCACTGGCGCGGATCATTCCGTTAGGGCCGCCCAGTTCATGCAGATAATCATAGATCTTCACGATCTGCTCTGTTGTATAAGGTGCCCTGGACTGCTGTCCATCCCTGAAGGTAGTATCTGTGATCCAGATATCCTTAGGCATGTTATGAGGCACGATACGATCATTAAAAGGTATTTTGGGGATTTCGGAATAAGGGAACATGTTACGGAACACGTTCGGCTTCTCCACATCATCCAGTATGTACATATGCTCTTCAATCTCCAAAAGGTTGTTCTTCGGATTCATGGAGACCGGACGATTCTGAAATGCATCACTTTCTCTCATTGGTATACCTCTCTTCCCTGACATTGACATCTGCAAGTTTTCTCCTATTTTTACTCTGCGCAGTAAAAATACATTTTGCAGTTCTCGTATCATTGTATACAATCATACTATTTGTGTCAATATCTTTGGAATTTATTTTATTGACTTATTTTAATTACATTTTTTATTTTTCCCAGTGATTTTATCTTTTTACTTGTTTTCTAATAATCTCCGGACATTGAGCATCCCGAAGCCCTGCTTATTCCACGGCTCTCCGAGATCTGTCGCCGTCAGAGACAACAGACGGACAAATTCTTCATTGGAGATGTCCGGATATTTTTCCATGGCAAGAGCCGCTGCTCCGGATACGATGGGTGTTGCCATGGAAGTACCGCTTTTTGCCACATAGGGTCTGTAAATTCTGCCGCCGCGGTTCTGCCAGAAAGCATTGCAGGACAGGATCCTTGTGCCGGGTGCCACGATATCCGGCTTTCTTGTCACGTCATATCTCCTGCCTCTGCCGGAGTAAGTCTCACATCTGCCGGGATCATTTTTACAATATCTGCCATCATGGCAGCCGACAGTCAGTACTTTTCTGCTGCTGGCCATCTCCGAAATACTTCCATCCTCCGGTCCACCGTTCCCCGCAGCACAGACTACGAGAATGCCATGGTTCCAGAGCAGTTCCAGGGATTCCCGCAGCTTCTGTTCCTTGTAACGTTCTCTCAGTTTCCCGATTCCCACAGAAATATTCAGTATCCGGATCCTGTAGCGGTTCTTCACATACAATACCCATTCCAGAGCATCCTGCATGGCATTACAGGAGCCTTCCCCCTGCCGGTCCAGTACTTTGCCCACCACAAGTCTGGCCTCCGGAGCCATACCGCAAAGGCTCCCTCCCGACAGTTCGCCGCTGCCACAGAGAATCCCGCAGACATGCGTCCCATGTCCGTTATCATCATAAGGAAAAGAACGGCCCTCCACGAAATCAGAAAAAGCAAGTACCCGTCCTGTCAGATCCGGATGATAAGCGATCCCGGTATCCAGCACCGCAACAGTTATCGGTTCCGCCCACCTGTTCCCATTTTGTTCCGGTACCTGTACCTGTTCCCTCACCCGCTGCATGTTTTCCCCATCCCTTCAAGATATCACAAAACCGGCATAAAACTTTATTCTATCTTATGCCGGTTTCTTATCCTGGTGTCGGTAAAGGACACCCTCTATTCATTTATAATTTCAATTCCCTCCGGTAATGCGCCGTCACCGATATTCGTGACACTTCCCGGCAGATGAACCTTTTTCAGTTCCGTATGCTCCCGGAACACTTCATCTGCTATCACACGGACACCATCCGGTACTGTCACCTCCGGCAGATCTCCCTTATAAGCCATCAGCACGTCCCCACTGATCAGGAAATCATCCAGGCTGTCCTGTTCAAAATGATCCATCCAGCCGGTGTGGGTAAAAGCCTTGGCTTCCACTCTGGTCACTGTACCGGGCAATACCACATCTTCCAGTTCGTCGCAATGATAAAATGCCGCATAACCGATGGTCGTAATTCCTTCCGGCAGATTCACCCGCTGTACAGAACTTCTGGAAAAAGCAAATCGTCCGATCTGCGTGGTTCCTTCCGGCACCGTTGCTGCCTGAATTGACGGATTCCTGTAATATTTCCATTCCGGAACCTGACCATTCTCTGTTTCAGCAATAACACTCTCCGCAGCACCACCGATATAGCTTCCCGGATCGGTATACCCCTGTTGTACCTTTTCCGCAGCGGGATCTATCATCACCATAGCATGATTTCCTACGACCACCGTACTGCCTATCACAGTACCTGTTGCATTATCGGAAGTACTATTGCTTGCATTCCCTGAAGCATTACCGCTTCCATTTCCGGACACACTGTTAATATCCATATTACCGTTACCGGTGATATGGTTAACTGCATTTTCTGAGACACTTTTGACTACATTTCCGGAAACTGTCCCCACAGGATAACTGTTTCCCTGTTCTCCCGGATCTTTTATGAATTGCGCTGCCGCATCTGTCTCCAGCACCGGAAGATGTGTCAAGATCGATGCGGTAGCCACCAATGTCATGGCGGCTATCCACTTTTTATGCTTCATAACCTTCACATCCTTTGATTAAACTAGGCTCTCGCTCTTCGCAAAGACTTCTTGTCCTTTTTCATGAAGAGTACCACAGACATGCAGGCAAGTCCCATGGACAGGAACCACTTCGGATGGATTCCGTCACCGGTCTTAGGCGTACTGTCTGCAACGGTTCCAGCCGTCAGATTATTCGTATCCACATAAATCACATACGGTGAAAAATGCTCTGCCGTAAAGGTAATACAGGATACACCTGAGATTGTGGAGAATTTCGGCGTCAACTTGTCTAACCTGCTGTTCACCACTCCGCCCACTTTATTGTTACCGGCATAAGTGATCAGCGAATCCGGCAACGGCAGCGTAATGCTGACGGACAATCCCGTAGTATCCGTAATCTTTGTATTACCGGTGGAATCATACAGGCTGATATCCATCGGGAAATACTTAATGGAGCTGATATCATTACCGTATTCCGCCATCAATGCCTTTACTACTTCTTCTGAAGCCGATGCACTCTCAGAAACCTTAATCACAAAATTATCAGAAGATCCGTTTACCGTTGCTGATACCACTCCGGTATTGGACAATCCGTTCTTATCAATAACAACAGTGGTTCTGCCGCCGGACAAGTTACCCGTAGTCGTACTACTGGGCCTTCTGTTGGAATTGGAGCTTGCAGAATTTCCGCTTACGGTTGAAGCACTGGTACCGGAATTGGATTTTGCCGTATAATTTGCCGTTACAGTTACATTTCCCGCCGGCATGGTAATAACGGTTGCGGACAATACCTTGCTGGCAATCGTCGTATTGGCAGGATCAATGGACCAGTTACTGAACTGTTGATTTGCCGCCGGGTCGTTTGCTATGATGATCGGCTGTGCACCTGCCACATAGCTTCCGGATCCGGATCCGTTCTTAACCGTCAGCGTATACATCTTCGTATTGTTTGTGTTATTACCGGAATTATTATTGTTCGGGCTGGCACTCGGACTGCTGCTGGGACTGGTACTGGGGCTGGTCGAAGGTGCCGTAGTCGGTGCCGTGGAAGGCGCGGACGAAGGTACTGTCGAAGGCACTGTCGTTGGTTCCGTAGTAGGGCTGGTCGTAGGATTCGCACTTGTACTGGGGCTGGGGCTTTCTCCGACTGCATCATACAGCGCATAGAAATCCGTCTCTTCCGATACCGGCTGTGAAAGATCCGGCAGCCATTCCCGGAAGGTATAACCACTGACCTCGGGAATTAGGATACTGGGTGCAACAGAACCCTTCTTGATCGTGGTCTGATAGAACACTTCCTTCGTCACACTGTTAATATATCTGATAACAATATCATCTTCACTTAACGCCTTATATACGGCCATGGTAGTAAAGGATTCCGTAATATTCGTCAGCGGTCTGTCCCATCCGATGAAGACATAACCGTCTCTCACCAGCAGCGAACTGTTGGGCAGATCTGCGTCCGCGATACTTCCACCGGGAGCTACCTTAATCTCCTTGACAACCGTTCCATCCCAATTCTGGAAAGTTACGGTTAACTTATTTGCATCCGGATCATCCTTACTGTAAATAGCCACACATACGGTATCCCCGGAGATTTCTCTGTAATCCGGATCCCAGTACTGGAATGTCTCACCGGTCTTGCCTGCAGGAGTGGGAGGAGTAGCATCTTCGCCGCCCTTGACGCGCTGTTCGTAATCGGTCACTTCGACATATTTCCCAAGTTCCTCATTCCAGTCACGGAAGATAACTGTGTAATAGTTTACTTCCGGCACCGTATCCACTGCAAAACCGTTCAACTGACCATATTTATACAGATAGCTGTCCTCCGGACTGCAAAGCACCACTTCACTGTGAGACAAAGTCAATCCGTCAAAAGCATTCTGTCCAAGCAGAGTCAGATACTGGCTTGCTTCCAGACGATCCATACTGCTTCCGGAAAATGCAAAATCTTCAATCGAAGTACAGGAACTGGGCAGTTTCACAGTCCGCAGTCCCGTGGTATTGGCAAATGCATAGGTAGGCACTGCGCTGATAGCGCTGTCTGTCAGATCCACCTCACGAATGTTTTCGCAGCCGTCAAATGCATGCGGTGCAATGGAGGTGATACCGGAAGTCTCCGAAGCTTTCACATACTTACTGTTTCTGCCCTCCAGACACTCAATAAGCCTTGCCTTCGCAGTTCCTTCCATTCCATAAATAATGGAATTGTCGCAGGTAAAATAATCCGTTCCCTGGAAATCTACATTACTTAAGTTCTTACATCCCTTAAACGGAATCAGTCCCAGTCCGCTGACCGAAGCAGATAATGTAACATTATTCAATGCATCACAATTTGAAAATGCATAATCTCCGATGGAGCTGGTCGTTCCGTTGACCGCAACGTCTGCCAGATTCTTACATCCCTTAAACGCATTTTTCGCAATAGCTGCCGTATTTCCGTAAATAGCTACCGAGGAAAGTCTCTCAGCGCCCTGGAAATCATCCTCTTCAATCGTATCTAAGCCATAAATGGATAATGTTTTATCTTCTTTTAGTACATTGGCATCGGCATTCTCTTTCTCAACAAACAGCTTGTCCTTAATTGCCTGGATGCCTTCCGGAATCACAATGTTCATTGCAGAGTTAATAAAGCTCTGCTCGTCCTCAGTCATCGGTTCCCCTTTGGAATATTTTTCCAGTGCGGTTCCAGCTGCGTTTCTCTGTGCCGTCGTCAGATAAGGATAGCTGGTCGTATCTGTCTTATAGTTACTCAGTTCACTAAATGCAGGGAAATCAACCAGTTCACTGACACCCTTGTCTTTATTATACTGTACCACAAGGTTACTGGGCCATCCGCTGCAGAAGGTTACAAAGCTCTCCACCTGACTGCTATTGTTGTATCTGCCGGAATAACTCATGGCATACTGATACGGTGTGGAATCCGATGAGATATTGCCTACAAAGCGAAGTTTTACTTTGGGAGAATTATCTGTAGGATCATTTTCTACTCCTGTGGAGCACTTATGACTTCCACCGGTATAGTCCTGTGTCTTGAAAGCATCCGTACCGATAACCACCGAATCATTATTAAATACTACCGTTGCCAGATTATGACAGCCGCGGAATGCACCGTCTCCAATACTCTGTACACTTGCCGGCAGACTTACCAGCTTCAGGTTACAGTTATTGGCGAAGATATTCGCACCAATGTTGTAAATATGATAAGGTCCGATAGGATCCGGGATCTGCAGACTCTCTACCGCATCTCCCACCGTACTGGAGATCAGTTCATTGGAGGAGTTTACCACATAAGTAGATCTTCCAGTCTCTCCGCCATGATCCGGATCCTGTACTGTCAGCTCATATTTGTTCTGGTTCTCGTACTGTTTGCTCTCTGCATTGTAATTGATATAACTGAATGCGAAACAGTTATCCTGGGTAAAGGTATGGATCGCGCCATCACTTCTTCCTTCAAAATAGAAGGTTCCATAAACCGGTTCTCCTGACAGCATATCCTTAAAACAGTCAAAGCAATATACCTTCGAAGTATCGTCACCGGTTTCCTCTGTAAATGTCTGGTAAGGATTTCTCACAGTGATAAAATGCAGGTTCTTACATCCCTTCACAAGAGAAATATCTACTGTTTCCGCATAGTTATCCGGAAATGTCAGAGAGTACAGTGTCTCACAGTTCTCAAATACATTCCAACCCAGTTCCTTCAGGTTGCTGGAGCTTACGCCGGAACCGGAATTACACAATTCTACATTGCTTAAAAATCTGCACTCAGCGAACGCATAGTCACCAATATACTGTACAGAGATAGGGATTGTCATATCCGTCAACTGGTTACATCTGTAAAATGCATGGTCACCAATCGTTGTCAGGTTACTGATCGCCGGTACTGCTACATTTGCCATGCTTCCGCAGGCTGCGAACGCCCAGTTACCGATTACACGCAGACCATTACCGAAGGAGATGGAGTTCAGACCACTGCATTCATAGAATGCATAGTTACCGACTCCGATCAGATTGTCTCCGATATTCAGTGTACCGATATTACCTGCTCCGGCGAAAATGCCCCTGGAAGCCGTTGCAGCAGTGATATAGTTATTGCCATTGTCACTGGGAATGCTCCACTTGTAAGTCAGGGTTGCAGCATTATATTCGGAATTCAGGTACTGATTTCCAATGTATTTTACAGCACCATTTTTGATCCACTGATGGTTCGGCTCTGTGGTGCGTGCATACCCGGAATACTGTGCCATTGCACCGCCGGGAGTCTCCGAGACAGATGCTTCTGCCTTGGTACTTGTCACTGTGCTTCCGGAATTAGCATAGAAAAATTCATCCAGATTCAGACTCTTCCAGTTATTGTCGGTTGCATAGCAGGGAATAATCTCACCGGTATAATAGGTCTGGGTCTCCTTGGCAAATACAGGGTCGCCATTGCTATCCTTTACAATGTTTCCATCAGAGTCTTTTTCATATTCCGTCGTAGAGGTTACTGTTCTGGTATATGCCGTCAGGGATTCGTAATAAAGAGGTTCACCGCTCTGGCTGGCCGCCACATAACCATTGCCGGTACCCAGGTTACCGGTAGGCTGTATATATGCACTGACGGTATTGGGAATCGTCAGAGTGTTATTCGGCAGGTTGTTCTCCTTATTATAGCCCAGTAAAATAGCGAACCAGTCATCGCCGTTGTTCATGTAGGCGAACTGATAACTGCTTCCATCATCCAGTGTTCCTGTAGTATAGATCGTTGCTGTGGAAGGAACCGTAGGAATCAGATCTTCCATCACAGGAGCACTGCTTCCTGCCAGAAGATCATTGCTTTTGTCCTGTTGCGTTCTGCGAACAGATACCTTATAGTCTACCCCGGAATGGGTTGTGGCATGGTTATGTCCTGTCGCCTGCGTTGCAATCTCTCCTTCCGCGCGCAACCCCTCCGTAGGGATCGCCGCCACTACGATTGCAGAGATCAGAAATAGCGTACCCAGCGTCTTCCTTACTGTCTTTTTTAATCTTCTTTTGGTCTTCCTTGTACCCTTAGTCATCCTTTACTCCTTTGTCGCCATCTTTTTGGCAACCACTACAAATCTGCCGTTCTTCTCCTGATAATCACAGGTGGACAGTGTTAAAAGCTGGTCACCGAACGAAGCTGTGACTCCTGTGTCATATAATGACATTTCTGCCATATCATTCATATAGGAGTCAAATTCCTGCTCGCTCTGGGCGTCTATAAACTGATAATATTTGAATACGATTTCATCTTCGCTGTATACACGGGATCTGAATACATACATGATCTCATACAAGCCTTTTTCATAGATGGTGTCGAACTGTATGTAGGGATGTTTCTCATAATAACTCCGGTCACTGTATAGTGACAGGCTGCCAAACATCTGCCCGTTCTTCATATGGTGTCCATATAAAATAAAGTTCGTGCTTGGCTTGAGAACATCACAGTCCTTATCCATAAAAATGGATCCGTTCTTATCATACTCCTGATTCAGATTGTGATCCAGATAATATTCATTATCCGTTGTCTGCATTACAGGGTAATCTATATTAGTATCGTCAATTTTTACCCATCCGATTAGTCTTTTGTTCTTATTTAATAAATTTTTATATTCATCCAGTACGGGAGGCGGGGTACTCTGCCCTTCCTCTGCCGTATAATGGATCACCGGCGTCTGATCCTGTCCGGATAACGATTCCTTGTCCTTCAGGGCACTCAACTGTTTATAATTATCCGCAGTGCGGAGATTATACCAATTATAAATTCCAAAATAACCAAGGCAGACGATTGCGATCATACTGCAGCAGACTATGAGGATTTTCCTTCGTTTCTCCTGCTTTTTCAGTTCTTCCTGTACGATAATGTCCATCTGTGCTTCATCAAATCCAAGCTCCGGACTTTTCTTTTTCGCAGGAGTTTTCTTTTTTGCCACCGGCTTCTTTTTTATGTTTTCTTTTTTCGCGGTTTTCTTTTTCTTTGGTGCTTCTTTTTTCTTTTTGGACGTCTTTGGCTTCCCAACTGCTTTTACCGGTTCTTTCGGAACCGCTTTTTCCTTTACGGATGGAATTTCCGTTCCTTTTCCTTCCTGTCTCAGGATGTCCACCGACAATTCTTCCATGTAATCCTGTCCCAGAATACTATGGAATCTGCATTTTCCGCCACGAAGCACTTCTAGCAGCTTCTTCTGATCCGCCAGGCTCATCTTCTTTGTCTGTGCCCGAAGATTTTCAATCACCTGCTGATCCTTCAGGGCATTCTGATAATCTTCTTCCTTACGGAACTGCCGCCCTTCTACCACATATATCTTCTGTGCCATCTATCTATCCTTAATATGTAATATCTTTTCCATTATCTATTGTCTGTCTGCATAGATATTTATATTTTACTATATCCAAAAATTATTGCAAGTCTTTTCCGGAAACATTGACAGGCTTTCCCGCATACAATAGAGCATAAATAAAATGTGGAGGCACTAAAAATGAGTGACTTAACTGCTACAAATTGCGGCTGCAATAATTCCTGCGGCAATAACAGCTGCGGTAACGGTATTTTCGGCAACAGCTGCATCTGGATCATCCTGTTACTGTTCTGCGGCGGTGGCTGCGGCAACAATAACGGATGCGGTCTGCTGGGCAATAACAACGGGTGTGGCGGAAATGATTGTTGTGAATGGCTGATCTGGATCCTGCTTCTGTCCTGCTTCTGCGGCGGAAATAACAGCTGCGGTAACGGCTGTGGCTGCTAGTTCCTGACTCTGTCAGTTCAGGAGTTTCCTGAGCCATGAGGGTGCGGTCATCCCGGGGTACGGATTTTTCCGTGCCCCGAACGGCTGACCGGAATAAGTACATTGCAGCTCTCATAAAATACTAGTAACTTTTTACAGGAAGGTATCGGTACATGGATGATAAGAGGATCGACAAGGCGGCTGCCTTTGACACATTATTCACTTCAAACCGCATTCAGATTCTGAAAATACTGGCTTATTATATGGATCCACGGCTTCTGAAAGGACTTGCTGTTTACATAAAAATGTCGGAATTGCAATATACTCTGGCACTTTTTCACAGGCATCCGGAGACCTCTCTGTGTACTGCTCCCTCTTCTGTAAATGGAGGAACCGCCACCGAACTGTGCAGCGACCTCATGCCTCTATGTGATGAGGCTCAGAAAGCAGCCCTGAAACAGGTCACACAAATGATGGACAATATTCATAATTTTCAGGAAATGATGGAAATGGTACAGACCATGCAGGAGTTGTTCCCAGAGGGCTTCTCCGATCTCTCCGGCATGGATCCGTCCATGCTATCCGGCCTTTTTTCCACCATTCAATCAGAATCAGGAGGTAAGCAAAATGGACTCTTCACAGACACCCCTCTGGATGCAGGATGATCTCGTAAGGAACATTCCCAGGGAGAAACTGGATTTTCTCGGTAAACTGTTTGCCCAAGGGCATGGCAGAAATCAAAAAGAAATGATGGCACTTCTCATGCCTGCCATGCGCAGGGCCAGACAGGAGCACCTGACCTTTACTCCGCAGGAAATGCAGGCAGCCATCACCGCCATCAAAAAATACAGTACCGAATCGGAGCTTCGCCAGATTGAAAATATTCTGGAAAAGAGCCGGACACAAAGAAATAACTCCCGGCAGGCGTAAGGTCTGTCAGGAGTTTTTTTATTTTAATTATTTAGCTACGATATTAACGATTCTTCCAGGAACATAGATCTCTTTTACGATGCTGCCGGTCAGCTTGTCGCCCAAAGCCTCTTTGGCCATGGCGATGACGTTCTCCTTGGTCTCATCCTTGGATACATTGATGGTCGCACGCATCTTGCCGTTAACCTGAACACCGATCTCCACAACACTCTCTACGGTCTTCTCTTCCTCGAACTCGGGCCATGCCGCCTGATACAGTCTGCCTTCGAAGCCGGCAGTCTGCCATAGTTCCTCAGTGATATGAGGAGCTACAGGGTTCAGCAAGGTAAGCAGGGTCTTGTATTCGCCTCTGGTAATGGAATTCTTCTTGTAGAACTCATTGATCAGGGACATCATAGCCGCAATGGCGGTGTTGTACTTCAGGTTCTCGAAATCGTTGCTGACCTTCTTGATGGTCTGGTGCATCTTGGTCTCTAAGTCTGCGCTGTAGCCTTCCTCGTCTGTCAGGATATCCTGCAGTTTCCATACTCTCTCCAAGAATCTGCGGCAGCCCTTTACACCTTCCTCGCTCCAGGAAGCGCTCAGATCAAAGGCACCGATAAACATTTCATAGGTACGCAGAGTATCTGCGCCGTAATCCTGCACAATGTCATCCGGATTTACCACGTTACCACGGGACTTGGACATCTTCTCACCGTTGGAGCCTAAGATCATGCCATGGCTGGTTCTCTTCTGGTAAGGTTCCGGAGTAGGCACTACCCCCTGATCATACAGGAATTTATGCCAGAAACGGGAGTACAAAAGATGCAGTGTGGTATGCTCCATACCACCGTTGTACCAGTCAACCGGCAGCCAGTACTTCAGTGCCTCGGGACTCGCCAGTGCCTTGTCATTGTGAGGATCTGTATAACGCAGATAATACCAAGAAGAACCGGCCCACTGAGGCATGGTATCGGTCTCTCTTCTGGCAGGACCGCCACAGCAGGGACAGGTGGTATTTACCCAGTCGGTCATGGCAGCCAGAGGAGATTCTCCGGTATCGGTAGGCATATAACTCTCTACCTCTGGCAGCTGGAGAGGCAGTTCACTTTCATCGATGGGAACATAGCCGCACTTATCGCAATGTACGATAGGAATCGGCTCACCCCAGTAACGCTGTCTGGAGAATACCCAGTCTCTTAATTTATAATTGGTCTTGCGGTTACCGATGCCCTTCTCTTCCAGATAGTTCATGATCTTCTCTTTGGCTTCTGCCACAGACAGACCGTTCAGGAAATCGGAATTCACGAGAGTACCGTCAGCCACATCGGTATATACAGCTTCTTCTACGCTGACAGGGCTTCCTGCAACAACTTCAATGATAGGCATACCGAATTTCTTCGCGAACTCCCAGTCTCTCTCATCGTGGGCAGGAACTGCCATGATAGCGCCGGTACCGTAAGTCATCAGTACATAATCGGATACCCAAACAGGAATTTCCTTGCCATTCACGGGGTTGGTAGCGGTCAGGCCCTGAATGCAGACACCGGTCTTATCCTTTGCCAGTTCGGTACGTTCAAAATCGGACTTCTTCGCAGCCATCTCGCGATATGCCACGATGTCATCCCAGTTCTTGATCTCATCTTTATATTTATCCAGAACAGGATGCTCCGGAGATACTACCATGTAAGTAACACCGAACAGAGTATCCGGTCTGGTGGTGTAAATGCGCAGCTTCTCATCCTTGCCGGTGAGGGTAAAGTCTACTTCCGCACCCTGGGACTTACCAATCCAGTTCTTCTGGGAAACCTTGACACGCTCGATATAATCTACGGTGTCCAGTCCCTGGATCAGCTTGTCAGCATATTCGGTGATCTTTAACATCCACTGGCTCTTGACCTTACGGATGACTTCGGAGCCGCAACGCTCGCAGACACCGTTGACTACTTCCTCATTTGCCAGACCTACTTTGCAGGAGGTACACCAGTTGATAGGCATCTCTGTCTTGTAAGCCAGTCCTGCCTTGAACAGCTTTAAGAAGATCCACTGGGTCCAGTGATAATACTCGGGATCCGTGGTGTTGATTTCTCTGTCCCAGTCGAAAGAATAACCTAGGGAATGCAGCTGATTCTTGAATCTTGCCACGTTGTTCTTGGTTACGATCTTGGGATGGATATGATTCTTGATCGCGTAGTTCTCGGTAGGGAGACCGAATGCATCCCATCCCATGGGATACAGCACATTGTAGCCCTGCATTCTGCGCTTACGTGCTACGATATCCAGTGCGGTGTAAGGTCTCGGATGACCTACGTGTAATCCCTGTCCGGAAGGATAAGGGAACTCTACCAGTGCATAATATTTGGGCTTGGAGAAATCATCGGAAGTCTTGAATGCTTTTTCGTCATCCCAGACAGTCTGCCATTTTTTCTCTACCTCTCTGTGATTGTAAGGTACTGCCATAATTATTTCCTCCTAAACTATGAGAAGCTTTCTATTTAAAATTTTGTTCTCAAGTCGTTAAAAAACTACCGATTATTTTATCGTGTTTTACCGATACTGTCAAGGACTGCGGCTCTATCCTCATGGTTTTTTGAATATTTTCCCCTGTGTGAGCATATCCTGTGTACGAGAGGTGATGAATCATGTTTGCATGGATCACATTACTGATCAGTCTGATGCAGCGACACCGCTGATCTTTGCTGTGCAAAAAGAGACCGGAAATAACCACCGGTCTCTTTTTATGATATATGCTATGTATATTATCAATCTTCCGCATTGTTCTCCGCAACCTTTGCTGCTCTGGCTGCCACTTCCTTCTCCTGTACATCGGAAGGTGTCTGCTCGTAGCGGGCAAATTCATAGGAGTAATCACCTCTGCCTCCGGTCATGGACCGCAGATCCGTGCAGTAGCCGAACAATCCGCTCATAGGAATATCCGCCTCAATGACCTGTCTGCCGCCGCTCATGGGTGTCATGCCCAGCACCCGGCCTCTTCTCTTGTTCAGATCTCCCATGATATCACCGGTATAGGCATCCGGCACGGTAACCTTTAAGGACATAATGGGCTCTAACAGAACGGGGCCTGCTTCCATGACACCTTTTTTGAAAGCCTGAATGGCCGCGGTCTTGAATGCCATTTCCGAAGAGTCTACCGGATGGTAGGATCCATCGTAGAGCACCGCCCTGACACCGACTACCGGGTACGCGGCCAGCGGTCCTCTGCCTACGGATTCCTGAATACCCTTTTCCACCGCCGGGAAGAAGTTCTTCGGTACGGCACCGCCTACGACTTCCGTAGCGAACTCATAGGGCTTCGTCAAATCACCGGAGGGTGAGAAACGCATCTTGACATGACCGTACTGGCCATGTCCGCCAGACTGCTTTTTGTACTTATATTCCACATCGGACTGTTTCTTAATGGTCTCTTTGTAGGCGATCTTCGGTCTGGACAGTTCAATCTCTACCTTATATTCGTTCAACAGTCTGCTGACTACAATATCCAGATGCTGGTCACCCATGCCATAGAGCAGGGTCTGACGGTTCTCCGCATCGTTCACTACCCGGATGGTCAGATCCTCATGGGTCATCTTCTGCAGAGCCTGAGAAATCTTATCCACATCGGCTTTGTTCTTCGGCTTATACCGCATGTAGGTATACGGAATGGAAATATCGAACTTACCGTATTTGATGGTCGTAGTCTTGGTGGACAGGCTGTTGCCGGTTCTCGCTGCGGTCAGCTTCGCCAATGCTCCGATATCTCCGGCATGCAGTTCACTGACTTCAATGGGTTTATTGCCCTGCAATACATAGATCTTGCCGATCTTTTCCTCAATGTCACGGTCTACATTATACAACAGGTCGTCGGTCTTCAGTACACCGGAATTTACCTTGATTAGGGAATATTTTCCGATGAAGGGATCCACGATGGTCTTCCAGATGTATGCGGACTTTGCTTTGGCAAAATCGTAATCCGCATGGTAGATCTCATTAGTTTTTAGATTAATGCCCGCCACTTCCCTGTTCTCGGGACTGGGCATGTATTTGATAATATCATCCAGCAGTGTATACATACCCTGACACAGAATGTTAGAGCCCATGGTCATGGGAACGATGCTGCTGTCACAGACATTGGTACGAAGGGCCGCACGGATCTCCGCCTCAGAGAAAGTCTCGCCGCCGAAATACCGCTCCATAAATTCTTCGCTGGTCTCAGCCACGGCTTCCATCAGGGTGTCACGGCAGATCTGTAGATTGGCCTGGCTGTAATCCGGCACCTCACAGGGAACAACTTCCTTGCCTTCCCAACGGTTACCGCTCTCGGTAATGACATTGATGTATCCAACAAACTTCTCGTTCTCACGGATGGGCAGATGGAACGGTGCCATCTTCTTGCCGTACAGATTGGTCATATCTTCCACGACCTGACGGAAGGAAGCGTTATCCACGTCCATGTTGGAGACATAGATGAAACGGGGCAGCTTATACTTTTCACAAAGTTCCCATGCCTTCTGGGTACCGACTTCGATGCCGGACTTGCCGTTGACTACGATAATGGCTGCGCCTGCGGCACTGACTGCCTCTTCCACTTCTCCCACGAAATCAAAATAACCCGGTGTATCAATAATATTGATCTTGTATCCTTCCCACTCAATGGGGATCACGGAGGTACTGATAGAGAAATGACGTTTCTGTTCTTCTTTACTGTAATCGCTGAGGGTATTGCCGTCATCCACCCTGCCCATACGGGAAGTGATACCGGACAGATAAGCAAAGGCCTCTGCAAGGCTGGTCTTACCGCTGCCGCCATGGCCCAGTAATACTACGTTACGGATCTTGTCAGTTGTGTAAATATTCATATCCCATCCTCCATTTATTCTGCAATTTGGGTATTTTGTCCAGCCGTTGGATTGGATTATTAACCCCTTACGTGTATTTTACTAAATATACACTGCTATTACAAGTAAATATTGTTAATTATTTCATATTTTTGTAAGCTGTCAGAATTTTGCGATATAGATAGTTGTATAAGACATGTAAATCAGAAATTAGAAAAATAAAACGACTCCATATATTCATAATGTGAGTGGTTGATGGGTATGAGGGGCTTGTTCTGTCACTGATACCCGCGCTATGAAAATCGAATGGGTATCTGAGGCTTGTTTTCTCTCTGGTACCCGCACTACGAAAACCGAATGGGTATCTGAGGCTTGTTTTCTCTCTGGATACCCACACTATGAAAATCGGGTGGGTATCTGAGGCTTGTGTTGCCTCTGGTACCCGCACTACGAAAACCGAATGGGTATCTGAGGCTTGTTTTCTCTCTGGATACCCACACTATGGAAATCGGATGGGTATCTGAGGCTTGTTTTGCCTCTGGTACCCGCACTCTGGAAATCGGATGGGTATCTGAGGCTTGTTTTGTCTCTGGTACCTACGCTTAAGAAAAAGAATGGGTATCAGAGACTTGTTCCGTCACTGATACCCATATCATGAAAAGTTGAACTTCACATTAATACTCTTCCGCGATGTCGATTTCTTCCTGCTCGGCGGCGGTGCTGTCTGCGGAGTAGGGAGTTCTGTGGAGGTATGCCAGCCAATAGCCGCAGCCCACGATCCCGGCACCACCCACAATGTTGCCCAGTGTGATGGGCAGCAGAGCTTTCACAAGAAAATTGAACCAGTTCAGGCTCTCGGCTGTAATCCCGTAGACCTGTGCCGTCAGCAGACCGCACACACCGAAATACATATCTGCAACACTATGTTCAAAGCCGCATAACACGAACAGCATCACCGGCCAGTAGCTGGTCAGAAGCTTGCCGGATACCCTCTTTGCTGCAAAGGACATCCATACTGCGATACACACCAGGATATTACACAGGATCCCCCTCACGAAGGCCTCTCCCACGCTTAAATTCGTCCGGGAAGCCGCAGCATTCACGATGGCCTGCGCCAGCTGTTCCCCGAATAGATCCGGTGTCCGTCCTGCCACCACCAATACTGCCACAAAAGCTGCACCGAGGAAGTTGCCAATGTAGACAAACAGCCAGTTTTTCAACATTTTCCATACGTTGACTTTCTTCTCCAGAACTGCCAGTATGATCAGATTATTGCCGGTGAAAAGTTCACTGCCCGCCACCAGTACCATAGCCATGCCTGCCGGAAACACCATAGCGCCTACCAGCTTTGCCACCGATGCCAAGCCGATGGTGCTGGACGCTGTTGTAGACGCAATCCCCGCAAAGCCGATAAACATACCGGCGAAGAACCCCAGCAGAATCGTCTTGAAAATCGACAGATTTACCTTGTGGATCCCTACTTCTATATAATTTCTTGCAATTTCCAAAGGTGAATGCATATCCCAATCCTCCCTGTTTTTCGTAACCGTCTCCCCCTGTCTGTGGTGGATCCGGTAATATGAAAATATATCTATTCTTCCGAACAGTATCATCTTGCCATATTTCCAAAGCTCTTGCAAGCAAATCCGAAAAGAATATTTCCCTCTCTTGATTTTCGCACGTTAATTTGCTATAGTGTTTGAAGAACAATACCAGATACGTCTGTTTTGTCTCATTGTTCATGCAAATAACAGAATCGAGGAAATCTACATGAGTACTCTTACCTTTGGTTTTATCGGTCTGGGTCTGATCGGCGGTTCCATCGCCCGGGCGATCCGTCAGAATCTTCCCCTGTCTCAGATCATTGCCTATGATATCAACGCCGACACCCTGCGGGAAGCTTCCTGCAGCGGTGTTGCCGATATAATCACGACAAAGATTGATGCATCTTTCTCCGCCTGTGACTATCTCTTCCTCTGTGCTCCCGTACAGAAAAACGACGAAAATCTCTCTGCCGTAAAAGAGATCCTCTCTCCCGGAACCCTCCTCACCGATGTCGGAAGCGTCAAGAGTGAGATCCACAGAGAAATCAAAAAAGCCGGTCTGGAAAGCCAGTTTATCGGCGGCCATCCCATGGCCGGAAGTGACCGTGTAGGCTTTATCAATTCCAAAGCCGTGCTTCTGGAAAACGCCTACTACATTCTCACCCCCACGGATTCCGTTCCGGAAAACAAGGTCAACGACTATAAAAATCTGGTGCAGCAGCTGGGCGCCATTCCCCTGATTCTGGAACCGGCGCAGCATGATTATGTCACCGCTGCCGTCAGTCATCTGCCTCATATTATTGCCGCTTCGCTGGTGAACCTGGTGCGGGACAAGGATTCTGCAGACGGACTGATGAAGATGATCGCTGCCGGAGGCTTCAAGGATATTACCAGGATTGCCTCCTCTTCCGCTGCGGTATGGCAGCAGATCTGCCTGACAAATACCGAGAATATTTCAACACTGTTGTCCTCCTACATAGCTTCTCTCCAGGGAATCCAGCAGGAACTGAATGCCAAAAGCGGTGAGGATCTGTACGAACTGTTCGACAGTGCCAGAATCTACCGGGATTCCTTCATCAATACCGCCAGCGGCCCGTTAAAGAGTTCCTATGCCATCACCATCGACATCGCCGACGAGCCCGGTGAGATTGCTGCCGTAGCTACAATCCTTGCCCTGAAAAACATCAGTATCAAGAACATTGGTATCGTCCACAACAGAGAATACGAGGGTGGTGTCCTGCGCATAGAATTCTATCAGGAAGAAGCCATCGGGAAATCCACGAAAATTCTTCGGGAAAAAGGCTACAGTCTTCATAACAAGAACTAGAAAACCGACTCCATAAATTTCAAAAAGAGGTCACCTTACAAAGTGATCTCTTTTTTCATATCTTTCTCCTTCTGTATCCTCCGCATCAGCTTCTCCCCACAGACACACAAAAAAAGCCCAAACGCGCCGCCGCAGGTATCCAGCACCACGTCCACAAAGCACCCATAACGCCCCGGAACAAACAGCTGGTGGAATTCATCCGCTCCTGCGGAGATAAACACCCAAAGCACGATCAGCCGATACAGCTTCCGGTTTCTCTCCTTCCAGGGTCTCCACATACCATACAGTAGCACGCCCATACAGGCATATTCGGAGAAATGGGCCAGTTTCCGGATCGGATGTTCGAAATAAGCCGCTATACTGTCGATGGCCGTCTGCGTCCAGTGTTTCCCGGAAATGACATTCAGAAATTCTGCGCATTTTTCTGAGATCATGGAACTTAACGACCCGGATTTTTCACCGTCCTGACCGGAAAAAGCGAAAATCAGCAGATATAACAGTATAAGTAAAATAGCAGTCACCACACTGACTGCTATTTTCTTCCTATTCTTTTTCATCGTCGTTGACGGTCTGGTATACCCGGATCCTTGCCGCGTCGCTCCCCGACATACCTATAAACACAGCACCGTAAGCGTAGGTATCCCCCTTCATTTCAATCCGGACGATCTGTAAAAAAGCATGCAGTACTTCATGCGTCCAGATCTTGAGTCTGGATTCATACACTGCACCGATGTTCAGCACTTCCCTGCATAAGAAGCCCACTCCCTCGGGAGAGACATCCAGGATGTCAATGCTGACTTCCTGCATATCTCCCTGATCCAGTCGATTCACCATCAGGGTGGAACTCATCTCTGTACGTCTGCTTCGTCTTCTTTCTTCCATTACCTCTCTCCTTTTAAGTCCGCAATAAACATGGCGTCGCCAAAACTAAAAAAACGGTATTTCTCACAAATGGCCTCTTCGTAGGCATGCAGAATATGTTCTCTTCCCGCCAGCGCCGATACTAACATCACCAGGGTGGACTCTGGCAGATGGAAATTCGTGATCAGCGCATCCAGCACCTTGAATCGATACCCGGGATAAATAAAGATCTCGGTATTGTCACAGCCGGGCTGCACCATACCCTGTTCGTCCGCAGCACTCTCCACGGTACGGCAGCTGGTGGTGCCCACGCAGATCACACGGCCGCCGTTTTTCTTTGTCTCGTTGATCGTGTTCGCCGCTTCCTCCGTTACCTGGTAGTACTCGGAATGCATATGATGTTCCAGTACATTTTCTTCCTTTACCGGACGGAAGGTTCCCAGTCCCACATGCAGGGTCACATACGCAATCCGAATGCCCTTGTCCGCGATCTGCCGTAACAGTTCCTGGGTAAAATGCAGTCCTGCCGTAGGGGCTGCCGCAGAGCCTTCATATTTGGCATAAACAGTCTGATAACGATTCTTATCCTTCAGCTTATGGGTAATATAAGGAGGCAGGGGCATCTCTCCCAGCTTGTCCAGCACCTCTTCAAAAATCCCCTCATATTCAAAACGGATCAGACGGTTCCCCTCTTCCACGGTCTCAAGGACTTCCGCCTTTAACAGTCCGCCTCCGAAGGTCAGGCGCTGGCCGGGTTTACATTTCCTGCCGGGTTTTACCAGCGTCTCCCAGACATCCGCTTCTTTTCTCTTTAGCAGAAGGACTTCCACATGTCCGCCGGTGCCTTCCCGTTCTCCCAAAAGTCTCGCCGGAATGACCTTGGTATTGTTTAACACCAGACAGTCTCCGGGATGCAGGTAATCGATGATCTCCCGGAAAATATGATGGGAAATCCCGCCGGTATTTTTATCCAGTACCAGCAGTCTGGAGGAAGAACGATCCTCCAGCGGATCCTGTGCGATCAGTTCCTGTGGCAGATCAAAGTAAAAGTCTGATTTTTTCAGTTCGTTCGTCTCTGCCATTACAGGCCCGCTCCTTCCACAAATGCTTTATAGCCGCGGTATGTCTCATATACGTCAGCCTTGCTGGTAGCTTCCCAGGGGGCATGCATGTTCAACACCGCCACACCGCTGTCGATAACATTCATGCCATAGAGTGCCAGAATATACGCGATGGTTCCGCCACCGCCCAGATCTACCCTGCCAAGCTCTGCGGTCTGGAAGTTCACCTCCGCCTTGTCAAAGATATGGCGCAGATGTGCCAGATACTCCGCATTGGCATCGTTGGAACCGGATTTTCCTCTGGCTCCGGTAAATTTGTTGATAACCATGCCGCCGCCTAAATATGCCACATTCTTCTTATCAAAGCTGGAGGCATAGGTGGGATCAAAGGCGCTGCTGACATCGGAGGAAAGCATACAGCTGTGGGCCAGACATCTTCTGACATTCAGTTCACTGTATTCTCCTGCCAGATTCATGACCTCTGCTACTGCATTCTCAAAGAAATGAGACTGCATACCGGTGGCACCTACGGAACCGATTTCTTCCTTGTCCACCAGAATACAACACATGGTACGGTCGGTCACATCACTGTCCAGCATCGCCTGCATGGAAGTGTATGCACAGACTCTGTCGTCCTGTCCGTAAGCCAGTGTCATGCTGCGGTCGAAGCCTGCTTCTCTGGCCTTGCCTGCCGGAACGATCTCCAGTTCTGCGGAAATGAAATCCTCTTCGTGAATATCGTAGGTCTCCTTCAGAATGTCCAGAACACCTGCCTTTACAGCTTCCTTACCGGCATTCTTCTCCTCTTTTTCCTTTTTGTCCTTCTTATCAAGCAGCAGGGGCCTGTTGCCTACGATAATGTCCAGTGCCTCTCCCTCGATGACCTTGGCAGCCTTTTTCTCCAGCTGTTCCTGTGCCAGATGGATCAGCAGATCCGATACGAAAAATACGGGGTCATCCTCGTTCTCACCGATGTTGATTTCTACACAGGTGCCGTCCTTTTTCACGATCACACCGTGAATGGCAAGAGGGATGGTCACCCACTGGTACTTCTTCACGCCACCGTAATAATGGGTGTCCAGATAAGCGAAACCGCCATCCTCATACAGAGGATTCTGCTTCACATCCAGTCTTGGGCTGTCAATATGGGCACCGAGGATGTTCATGCCATCTGTCATGGGCTTACGGCCGATCTGGAACATGGCGATGGATTTGTTCATCCATACGCTGTATACCTTATCTCCGGTCTTCAGAGCCACGCCTTCTTTCATCAGGCTCTCCAGCTCACGATAACCGGACTTTTCAATGGTGTTGACAATCGTATCAATACATTCTCTCTCCGTCTTACCGTTGTCCAGGAAGTCACGATACTGTGCATTTATCTTCTCCAGTTCTTTTAACTGTTTGGAAGAATAGGTCTCCCAGGTGTTTTTCTTTTCCATATTGCTTTATCCTCATTTCCGCATCCGCATTACGGATACTCTTTACTATAACTACAACAGGAGAGGTCTTACACCCTCTCCATATCAGTGTACTACATTTGTGTCCGCAGTTCAATTCCCGTCTGTCAGATTTTCTTCCTGCTTCCCGGGGGTTCTGTCGATCTCTGTATAATGTTTCTTCCTGCGCTGGATCTTCTTAATCTCCCGGATGCGCCTGCGGTTCTCTCTTGCCAATTCACTCTTACTGCTGGCATGGTTCACCAGCACCCGGTTCACCGGCCGGAAATACCGGTTCAGATAAGCCCCGATCAGGATAATATACATACAGAAATACATCCACAGCAGAATGATGACCATGATTGCCAGACTTCCATAGATACTATATCCGTTTCCATAGGACACATACATGGAAAAGCCCCAGGAGAACACACTCCATACCACTGCCGCAAAACAGGCCCCCGGAATCTGTTCGCTGAATTTCAGCTTCGTATCCGGAATATACGTATAGATCAGCCCAAACAGCAGGATCAGTACCGCCCAGACAAACAGGAAACGGAAGTTCATCAAAAAGCTTACGAACAGCTGTAACTGAGGGATCCTGTACAGTGCAATGTCCACCAGCTGATTACCAAATACCATCAGAAACAGAGACAAAATCAGCACCACCAGCATAATCAGGGTATAGAAGCTGGCAATAAAACGAATGACAAAATAATTGCGTTTTTCATCCACACCATTGACCGCATTCAGTCCCCGCATCAGCGCCATAACACCTTTTGCCGCCGACCAGACCATGGCAATCAGAGCCACCGGCAGGATTCCCACCGAACTCTCATACACATCCACGATCAGGCTCTCCACCATAGCATCCGCAATATCCGGCGTTACATCCGTCAGCGCCGTGATCAGGTTCTGCTCCGTCACTGGCGTATAAGGGATCACTGCGCAGACCACCATGAGCATCGGGATCACCGACAAAAACAGGAAAAAGGCTGTGCTGGCCGCATAGGCACTGATATTCTGTTTTTTCATCTGGCTGGAAAAATTCCTCCAGATGCGGATTATTGTCCTGAGCATATTTCGCATCCTTCATAGAAAAAGTTAAGGATCTGTTCCGCGCAAAGCCCCTGCAATGCCATGTTTTTAGCACCGTTCTGGCTCATTCCCACGCCGTGGCCGAATCCACCGCCGATAATGTTATATCCTACCACATTTTTCTTATCGTGGCTAGGTTCTATCACAAAAAATGCACTGGGGAGGAGATTTGACATGGATACTTCACTGCCATCCTGCCTGACCACTTTTGTCACCCCATCACAAAGTACTGCTCTGATATTATATTCCGAGATCACCTTGAAAGTTCCCTTGTCCGTAGCAATGACCATTTCATCCGCCACACCACCGGGGCCGCGTTTTACGATAGAAATATCCTTTACCCTGGAAAAAGTTCTTATATTTTGACTAATATAGTCATCGTCCTTCAGGGTCAATATTAACTTCTCATTGGCTTCGTATCGTTTCTTCAAAGTCTCCGCCATCCGGTCAACATTGATCTCCTGCACCGTGTAAGTCCAACGATACCACCCTTCCTGCGCCTCATAGTCTTCCATATTTGTTTCGGTGATAAAATCGTAGAAAGTCTCTTCCTGCTGCAGATCCTCCGGATCAGGTTCCCCGGTAATTTCATTACTGCCCGTCGTTACCGCCTCACTCTCCGTCCGCACCAGACTCCCCGGATTCAGCCGGCTGCTTTTCAGATAATCAATAGTCTCTGCCTCCGCCGTCTTCCAGACATTTGCTGTGGTTCCCACCCCACAGGAAGTAGAATAATAATAGGTATTCGCCACCGTTCCCGCAGCCGTCAGGATCATCTGTCCGTAAGTTTTCTTTACCGCTGTCGTGGTGCTGTCGGCTTCCGTAATATTGTTATAGACCTGATAGGATGTGCTGTCATCCACATGAGCACCGTACTGGGGATAGCCCGCCCGCAGCATATGTCCATAGGCATAGGTTCTGGCACAGATTGCCTGTGCTTTCAGAGCCTCCAACGGGTAGGATGCCGGCATCTCACTAGGCACCACACTATAGAGATATTCCTCCAGCGGCAATTCATTCACCACCGCGATTCCCTCCGCCGTCCGCAGCAGTTCTATCTGTCCCCTGTAAGAGGGTGTCCCCTGGCTCCGGTCCACACTGTTCAGCAGGATTCTGCCCGTCAGTACCGTGGGGACTATATAGATCCGTTCTCCCACAAAATAATTACTGTCTGTATCAAGGGTGACCTCTTCTCCTTTGGAAAACAATTCTTCCTGCATTTCCTCCCCGCTTCCGTATTGTAACAGGAAATCACAGTCCGCGGTCAACGTCACTTCTCTGTGCAAAGTATCCGCAAAATCCGAAGTCATAAGCAGTACCCGGATTCGGTCCATGGCCTCCTCTCTGGCCAGCAGGATGCCGCAGATCTCACCATTCTCCCGGACAAAATCGGCATACATATAACCGAAAACCAGATCTGCGGTAGTACACATGGCAAGCTCCCGGTACAGACGATACCCCTTATAATCCTCTGCCAGCGGAATTCTGCCTCTGCCTTCGATCTCAATACCACTTGCATCCGCCGATAACACTTTTCCGGTGAATATATCCGTTTTCAGAGTAACGTCTGTCACGAAATCATCCGTAAGCTCCACATCTGCCAGCTGTTCCCGCATCTGCTCCGGTGCAGGCAGAGCAGATGTTCCTCCCGCCTCTGTATCCATATAATAAGTCTCCCGTACACCGTCACGGAATATAGTGATCTGTCCGTCCTGTGCCTCCGTGATCCAGACATTCCGCAGTTCCCGCACCACCGGAATATGCTGTGGCCGGTTCTCCCCCGTCTCCGTATTTCCCGGATCCTTCCGTCCGCAGCTATGTAACAGGTGTATCAGAAGCAAAAAAAGAAGAAATGCCGCCCCTAAAACACACAGGTATTTCTTCCACTGTATTCTCTGTTCCTTTGAAAGTTTATAATAATTTGCAAACAGTCTGTTTTTCTTCAAATTCTACCCCACCTGTTCAGAATCTGTTTTATGACTTTAAAAGAGCAGTCCCAAAGGACTGCTCTCTCTTTTGTATTGTTATCCCCAAAATGCCGCCTCTTACCTTTTGACTCCTAGCAATGCTAGGTGGGTAACCGCAACCAACTTTTTGCCTTCCCTTCCAATCCTCCTCGCGGAGTGAGGGCTTGACAGCCACTTGGCAATATAGGAATCCCGTTTAAAGTAAATGTAGGTTCAAAACTGGCAAGAGTTATCGCACATCTCAGGTTAAATATATTATAACGAGTTGAGATTCATTTTACAACTGTAAATTTTGCCAATTTAAGGTTATCTTTCATAAAAAAAGACTGTCTCCGCAGAGACAGCCTCTTTTCATCATATTATTTAGCAGATTACAGCTGAGGACCAGCAGCAACCAGAGCCTTACCGGCATCATTTCCTTCGTATTTAGCAAAGTTCTTGATGAATCTCTGAGCCAGATCCTTTGCTTTCTCTTCCCACTGGGAAGGATCAGCGTAGGTATCTCTGGGATCCAGAATACCGGTGTCAACGCCAGTCAGCTCAGTAGGAACTTCGAAATCGAAGTAAGGGATTTTCTTGGTAGGAGCGGTCTTGATAGCGCCATCCAGGATAGCGTCAATGATACCACGGGTATCTTTAATGGAGATACGCTTGCCGGTTCCGTTCCATCCGGTGTTAACCAGGTATGCCTTCGCACCGTTCTTCTCCATCTTCTTAACCAGTTCTTCTGCATACTTGGTAGGATGCAGCTCCAGGAATGCCTGGCCGAAGCAAGCAGAGAAGGTAGGGGTAGGCTCGGTAATACCACGCTCGGTACCAGCTAACTTAGCTGTGAAACCGGACAGGAAGTAGTACTGGGTCTGCTCCGGAGTCAGAATAGATACGGGAGGCAGTACGCCGAATGCATCAGCAGACAGGAAGATTACGTTCTTAGCTGCAGGTGCGGAAGAAATAGGACGTACGATATTCTGAATATGGTTGATAGGATAAGATACACGAGTATTCTCGGTAACGCTCTTATCGTTGAAATCAATCTTGCCGTTAGCATCAACGGTTACGTTCTCAAGCAGAGCATCTCTCTTGATTGCGTTGTAGATGTCGGGCTCGGAATCCTTGTCCAGGTTGATAACCTTAGCGTAGCATCCACCTTCGAAGTTGAATACGCCGTTGTCATCCCAACCGTGCTCGTCATCACCGATCAGCAGACGCTTAGGATCGGTAGACAGAGTGGTCTTACCGGTTCCGGACAGGCCGAAGAAGATAGCGGTGTTCTCACCGTTCATATCGGTGTTTGCGGAGCAGTGCATGGAAGCGATACCCTTCAGAGGCAGGTAGTAGTTCATCATGGAGAACATACCCTTCTTCATTTCTCCGCCGTACCATGTATTAACAATAACCTGCTCACGGCTGGTAATATTGAAAGCTACACAGGTCTCGGAATTCAGACCCAGCTCCTTGTAATTTTCAACCTTTGCCTTGGATGCGTTGTAAACTACGAAATCAGGCTCGAAGTTCTTAAGCTCTTCCTCGGTGGGTTTGATGAACATGTTAGTTACGAAATGAGCCTGCCATGCTACCTCAACGATGAAACGGATAGCCATGCGGGTGTCCTTGTTAGCGCCGCAGAATGCGTCTACAACGAACAGTCTCTTGTTGGACAACTCCTTCTTAGCGATATCCTTTACAGCAGCCCATGTTTCCTGAGACATACGATGGTTGTCGTTCTTGTACTCATCGGAAGTCCACCATACAGTGTTCTTGGAGTTCTCATCTTCAACGATGAACTTATCTTTAGGAGAACGTCCTGTATATATACCGGTCATAACGTTTACCGCACCGAGTTCGGTCTCCTGACCTTTCTCATAGCCTTCCAGTTCAGGCTTCATCTCTTCTTTGAATAAATCTTCATAAGAAGGATTGTGAACGATTTCTGTGGTTCCGGTGATGCCGTACTTGCTTAAATTGATCTCTGCCATCTTACATTAACCTCTTTCCTTAAAATTTATATGTGTCTTTATCTTCTGCCACATCGTCTGTATTATCTCAAAACCCAGTAAAAAAGTCAAGAAACCGTTAAAAATTTTATACTGATTTTATAATCTCTTTACTTTACCCCGGTTTCCGCCGCCAGCCACTCTTTTTCTTCCTCATTCAGATAGGGAGAAAGCTTCTCATAGACGGTCTTCTGATACTCCTGCAGATACTTTTTCTGGGTATCGTTCAGGTACTTTTCCTCAATGGCTTCTCTGTCGATGGGTACCCAGGTCAGGGTCTCGAAATGCATGAACTGGCCGTACTCGTTCTTCACATCATTTCTGGCTACCATCACGTTCTCAATCCGGATACCATGACTGCCCTGAATGTAGATGCCTGGCTCATTGGTGATGTCCATGCCGTCCTCGAACACTGCTTCCACCATGTTACCCGTGAATCTCCAGCGCATATTCTGGGGGCCTTCGTGTACATTCAGAATATAGCCTACACCGTGTCCGGTTCCGCACTGGTAATCAATGTCCATATCCCAGATGGGCTGTCTGGCCAGAATATCCAGATTCCGTCCGGTACATCCGTAGAGCCAGTGGGCATGGGTCAGCTGCATCACAGCCGCCGCTACCATAGTATAATGCTTTTTGATTTCCTCGGAGATGGGACCTAACACAATGGTTCTGGTCACATCCGTGGTACCGCCCAGATACTGTCCTCCGGAATCTACTAAAAGCATTCCTTCCGGCTCCAGCGTCGCACAGTTGTCAGGGGTCGCCTCGTAATGCATCATGGCTGCATTGGACTTGTAGCCTGCAATGGTCGGGAAGGACAGATCCAGGAATTCCGGAATCTCTCTTCTCTTCTGTTCCAGATAATCTGCTGCGGTCACCTCGGTGATCGTCTCTTTGCCCACATGGGTTTTCAGCCAATAGATAAATTTTGTTACAGCCACGCTGTCCTTTAAATAGATTTCCTGCATTCTTGCCAGTTCTACCGGGTTCTTGACAGCCTTTAACAGTTCCGTGGGATTCTTACCCTCTACCGGCTTCTGGTTCTTCTGCAGCGTCTTATATAAAGTGTAGCTGCAGTATCTGTTGTCCACGAGAATGGCATTGCCTGCGGGAAGTTCCTTCAGGAAATCCACGACAGTGCCGTATTCCTTCACTTCAATGTGATGGGCTGCCAGATATTCTGTCACCTGTGCATCCAGTGCTTTCTGCTGGATAAATAATGCTGCATCGCTCTCCGTAATATAGGCATAAGACATGGCCACCGGATTGCATTCCACGTCGCAGCCGCGGATATTGAAAAGCCACATCAGATCGTCCAGTTTAGTCAGAAGCAGTGCATTGGCTCCGTCTTTCGCCATCTTTTCTCTGGTCTCTGCAAGCTTTTCCTCCACGCTCTTACCGGCAATCTTTTCGTCCAGTACGGTAACTTTCCCGGCAGGGAAATCCGGTCTGTCCATCCAGATGCTCTCTGCCAGATCCTTCTCGTAGGCGATACGGATCTGCTTCTTTTCCAGTACCTTTTCGTATTTTTTACCGTCCATGGCTGCGATGACTCTGCCATCGAAGCCTAAGGTCTGACCCTGCTGCATGTTCTGCTCCAGAAATTCCTCAATGGTGGGGACTCCTTCCTGCAGCATGCGGAACAGTTCTACGCCTGTTCCTTCCAATTCTGCTTCTGCCTGAATGAAATATCTGCCGTCGGTCCACAGTCCGGCGCCGTTCTTCCATACCAACAGCGTACCGTTGGAGCCGGTGAAATTGCTGAAATATTCTCTTACCTTAAAATAATCATTTACATATTCGGAATTATGAAAATCCGCGGTAGGCATCATATAGAAATCAATGCCTTCCTCCTGCATCTTCCCTCGAAGAAGCGCAAGTCTGTCCTGAATCACTTTGTTTTCCATGTTATCTCCATTCTACAACCATTTTATATCATTTCCGTTTTGAAATGCGCCAGAACGTATTCCGCATTCGTTGTCTGGTCCTTGGGCTCTTTAGCTGTTACTGTCCGCCGGCAAAACTCCAACCGGTGTGATGGGAATCAATATCCTTCCGTGACTTCTCCCTTGCAGAGGCCTACCGCTCTGGAGGTACCGATCCTCTCGCAGCCAAGCCCCAGAAACATCTCCAGATCTTCCATACTGGACACGCCGCCTGCCGCTTTGATTTTTACATTGGGACCAATATATTTTTTGAACAATTCCACATCTTCCTTCGTGGCGCCGCCGGTTCCGAAGCCGGTGGAGGTCTTGATAAAGTCCGCTCCGGCATTGGTCACTGCCTTGCACATGGCAATTTTCTCTTCTTCCGTCAGATAGCAGGTCTCGATGATAACCTTGAGGATGTGGTTTCCACACTCTTTTTTCAAAGTCCGGATCTCTTCCTCCACCTTATCAAACAGGCCGTTTTTCACATCGCTGATATTGACTACCATATCGATCTCGTTGCAGCCGTCCTCCAGGGCCTTGCGCACTTCAGCCACCTTGGCTTCCGTCACGCTGTAGCCTAAGGGAAATCCCACTACAGTGCAGATATTGATCTTATCTCCATATGTGTCATGGATTCTTTTGATATAGCAGGGCGGCACGCATACGCTGGCGGTATGATACTGAACCGCCTCATCACATAATTTTTGGATATCTTCCCAGGTGGCGAAGGCCTTCAACTGGGTATAATCCACTTTTCCAAGCATTTCTTTTGCTGTCATGTTGTTCTCCTTCTGGTATCTATTTTTATATTGTTGTTACTTTCCACTAACCTTACCTATTATAACAAAGAACCTCGTCAAGTGAAAGTGCAAAGTTTAATGCCCGTGCCTGTTTAACGCAAGCCGCGGGCACAGAGCTGCTGCTTTCCCTGGCCTGTACCCTTTTCAGTGTAAGCCGTGGGCACAGGGATGCCTTTTCCTCTGGCCTGTACCCTTTTCAGCGCAAGCTATGGGCACAGGGATGTCTCTTTCCCCAGTCTATGCCCTTCTCAACACAAAGCGAGGGCACAGCCGACTGGATTATCAGTGCTGTGCCCTTCTTTCAAAATGACATCTATTTTATTTGAACTTTCTGATTACATTCCCAGAAAACTCTTCACGGTATCTTTCATCTTGTCCACGTCGCACTGGGTATCGTGCAGCACCGGTGCGGTACGGATCTCTTCGATGGCATTCGGTACTTTCACTTTCGCAATCTTAGACAATTCATCTACCAGTTCAAAATCACCCATAGCATCATATCTGGTGTCAATGGCATCCATAACGCTTCTGGTGAACTTGAAGGGGCTTGCAGTGGAAGCGATCACGGTAGTCTTGTGATCCCCGGTTTCAGCCACATACTTGCCATACACAGCGGAAGCTACTGCGGTGTGGGTATCGATCACATAACCACACTTCTCATACAGACGGCGGATCTCTGCAGCGGTCTCAGATTCACTTGCAAAATTGCCGTAGAAGTCAGCCAGCTGTGCCTTCATCTCTCCGGTGATCTCATATTTACCATTTCCGGACAGAGCGCTCATCAGTTCCCGGTTCCTGTCGGCATCGTTGCCTGCGATACGGTAAATCAGACGCTCCAGATTGCTGGAGATCAGGATATCCATGGAGGGGGAGGTGGTCAGTACGAACTCTCTGTTCCGGTCATAGGTGCCGGTGCGGAAGAAATCATACAGTACCTTATTATCATTGGAAGCACAAATCAGTCTGTCGATGGGCAGTCCCATATTCTTCGCATAAAATGCTGCCAGAATATTACCGAAATTACCGGTGGGAACCACCACATTGATTTTCTCGCCGTCTGCGATCCTGCCATCCTTTAATAACTGTGCATAAGCATAGACATAATAACAGATCTGAGGTACCAGACGTCCGATATTAATGGAGTTGGCTGAGGAGAACTGGAAGCCCTTCTCGTCCATTTCCTTTGCCAGTTCCTTATCGGAAAAGATCTTCTTTACACCGGTCTGGGCATCATCGAAATTGCCGTGAATACCTACCACAAAGGTATTGGCCCCCTTCTGGGTCACCATCTGCTTCTCCTGAATGAGGCTGACACCGTTCTTCGGATAAAATACGATGATACGGGTACCCTTGACATCCGCAAAGCCTGCCAGAGCCGCCTTACCGGTATCGCCGGAAGTCGCGGTCAGGATTACGATCTCATTCTTAATATGATTCTTACGGGCGGAAGTGATCATCAGGTGAGGCAGAATGGAAAGTGCCATATCCTTGAACGCAATGGTGGAACCATGGAACAGTTCCAGATAATAAGCATCGTCCGCCTGTACCAGAGGAGCGATCTTTTCAGTATCAAACTTGGAATCATATGCGTTGTTGATACAGTTCTTAAGTTCTTCCTCGGTAAAATCCGTCAGGAATAATTTCATAACTTCATAAGCTACCTGCTGATAGCTCATCTGAGCCAGTTCTGCAAGGCTCTTGTCCAGTGCGGGAATATGATCCGGTACGAACAGTCCTCCGTCATCGGATAATCCCTTCAGAATTGCCTGGGATGCGGTTACAGGTTCGCTGTTGCTGCGTGTGCTGCGATAAATTACTTCCATTTCCTCTCCTCCGTATCTATGTATAGGAATCTACACCGGGCTGCCCGGGTATCCATCTATATTTCAAAAAGTATAGCATACTTTAAACACTGTTGCAAGGTGAATCATTGAAGTGTTTTCCCCTCCGAATAGAATTCATGGCCTCCGTGCCGGAATAACAGGGTCAATTTCTCGTCAAACCAGCGCATGCTTTCCCTGTCGGCATATTTTCTTGCGGCAAAATACAGTGCTCCCTGGGAAATATCCTCACCCGCCAATGCTCGTCCCACCGCTTTTACCGTCTCTTCGCTGATCTGTACCTTGTTGTAACTGCCGTCGGCGGTGGGAGAAAACTGTGACACGCCGTTCTCCCGTTGGAATACGATCTCCGTGATGCTGTCCGGAAAATGATCGGAATCCAGACGGTTCAGTATCACATTGGCCACCAGCAGTTTCCCGTCTTCATCTTCGCAGCCCGCTTCGGCTTCCACGATCCGAAGCAATACTTCCAGATCTGCCTGCTCCAGCTGGTACTTGCTCTCCCGCTGCAGTTCACTGCAATCCACGACTCTCTGTCCGGAGGATGTCCGGGAGGCGATCCCTATCATCATGCTTTCCCTGTCCGCAAGCATGCTCTCCTCCGTAGCTGCCTCCAGCACAGGCTTCTGCATTTCTCCACGAATTTCCTCAATCCTGCAGAGGCTCAAAAGCCCTGTCAGGAACAACAGATTTATCATAAGCAGTCCGCTTAACGCTCTTTTATACATATATGATCGACCCTTTCCATAATTCTCATTTTGGCTCTAACTTCATTTTATGCAGCTCGTCCGAAAAATATATCTGTTGTTCCCCTGCAAAAAATGTTACTATAAGAGCATGAATGAGAAAAACCTCGAAAAAGAGCAACTGTATAAAGGAGTATTCCGTGCCGAAAAAAAAGACGGCACCGTATATTACCGGGCTTCTCTGACCAGAAACGGCAAACACATCAGTCTGGGCAGTTACCCCGATGCCCTGCAGGCGCACCGGGCCTACGAACAGGGACTTCTTCTGCTGTCCGATCCCTCTCTGACCCTGCAGTCCTACGAACAGACTTCTCCCTTATCCTTTGAAAAATGGGTCTGCCTGATCAACCTGCGGGATAACGGGCTATATATCGGCAATCCGATCTACCTGGGGCAGCAGCTCTTCTATTACTATCTGTCTCCCCACCATGTATTGAAATTCGACATGGAGGATCTGTTCTATTACACCTCACATAAGATCATGCAGCGGGGAAATCATTATTTTGTGGCCGATTACGGCATGCAGTTGACGCTGACTTCCCGTTACGGCATCAAAAGCTACGGGGTTCCCGGCGTGGACTACTGTTTTGTCAACGGCGACCCCACAGACTTCCGCCGGGAGAATCTGCAGATCCATAATATCTATCACGGTGTCCGCAAAACAGCAGCAAAAAACGGACAGTACCTTTATACTGTCCGCATTCATATTCATGGGAATTATATCGTGGGACGCTATGCCACCGATGTAGAAGCTGCCATTGCCTACAACAAGGCTATCGACATCTTACGCGCCAAAGGCATCACCAGTAATTTTACCCCCAACTATGTAGAAGGGATCACCCCCCGCCACTATGCAGAGATCTATTCCGCTCTCCCCATAGCACCGGGGATCCTGAATTACCCGGCTATTTCTCCGAATAATCAATAAAGCTGATATTCATATTTGCATAACCGGCAATCCCGTCAATGGAAACATCATCAGCATACTGCCACACGGTAAACCGGTAAGGATAATCCGGCACGTCCTCCATCTGGGACAGCCATACATCATAGGCCGTTAATTTTGACAGGTCGATTTCCTTGATGAGCCACTCCTTATCCCCATAAAGCAGGGTCTTATATCCGGCCGCTGTTATGGTATCCAGAAAGGCCTTGGTAATCTTCGTCTTGTCTGCCCGGCTGACACTCTCGATCCTTGCCGTATCATTGTCCACAAAACTCATATCAAAAGCCACCGGATAGGTGATCTTATAATCTCTGATATTGTCCAGAACCGTATTGGCTTCTTCCACCGCTTCCTCTTCTGTGATGGCCTGAGAGGTAAAATACACGCCGATCTGCAATCCGGCATCAATGGCTCTCTTAATATTATCCACAAAATAATCATCCAGTACGATCTGTCCGCTGCCATAGCCTCTGGCACCGACCCGCAGCATCACAAAGTCCACACCGGCCTTTTTCAGCTTCAGGAAATCCACATAATCCTGATATTTGGAAATATCCACTCCCACATAGGAAGTCAGCTTTCCGTCCTGATAATACTTCATCAGATCTGACTGGCACACCAGCTTTGTGAAATCATATTCATTCTTCGGAAGATAGGGGCTGATCAGCACCCACTCTTCCCTGCCGTCCCGGTTGGTCACCAGCGTATGCTTTCCATCCGTGGAAGGATCCGCCTCAGCCGTTTCCTTTTTGTCCTCTGTTTTGGAGGGTTCTTCCGAGGGCAGAGGTGTGGCTGTCGTCTCCGGGTACATGTCCCAGAAGTCCAGATCCGAGGGGGTTAAAGTACTTCCGGTGACCAGATCCTGCGTGTCCGGATATTTGTCGGCCTGATTGCTGTTGCTTCCCGCCTGTGATACCTGATCCGTCTGTGCAGCCACAGTATTCTGTTGGTGAGAGACCGGCTGTCTGTTCAGGATCAGTACCACTGTAAGAATCGCCGCCACAAAGATCGTGACTGCCACAATGGCACTGATCACCGTCGGTGTCAGCCCGCCTCCGTGATCTTCATAATCGTCCGGAAGACGCATATCTTTTCTCCTTTATGTCATCTTTTATGCTTTTACGATACATTTCTTCGGGCATTTCTCCATGCAGGCACCACAGCCTACACATTTCTCCGGATCAATGATGGCATGGAAATTTTCCACCTTCACCGCATCATGCTGGCAGTTCTTCACGCAGATGCCGCAGCCCACACAGCCGGTTTTACAGGCCTTCATGGTAACGGGACCCTTGTCTGTAGAGCTGCACGCCACCTGTACCGTATTGGAATAAGGACGTAAGCTGATCAGATGCTTGGGACATACCTCCACGCATTTTCCACAGGCCTTGCATTTTTCCTTGTCCACTACCGCCACACCGTTCTCTACGTGAATGGCATCAAAGGGACAGACCTGTGCGCAGGTACCAAATCCCAGACAACCACTGTTGCAGGACTTCGGTCCGCCTCCGGGGACAAAGTTCATCATACGGCAATCCTTAATGCCGTAATAATCATAATCTGTGGTGGTCCGTTCGCAGTCGCCCTGACAATGAACATATGCCACTTTCCGTTCGGAAGCCTCTGCCTCGACACCCATGATGGCGGCGATCTTCCTGCCGACTTCCTCTCCACCCACGGGGCAGGTGTTCACCGCAGCTTCTCCCTTCGCAATGGCAGCTGCCAGTCCGGAACATCCGGCGAATCCGCAGCCACCGCAGTTATTTCCGGGAAGGGCGGAAAGTACCGCCTCTTCCTTCTCGTCTACTTCTACTTTGAATTTAATGCCGGCCACGCCAAGAAACAGTCCCACAAAGATGCCGACGATTCCGACACAGGCCGCAGCAATCAGAATTCCTGTTATACTCATCTTTCGCTACTCCCTTCCTAGATCAGACCGGAGAATCCGCAGAAAGCAATGGCCATCAGGCCTGCTGTCAGCAGCACCATGGGCATCCCCTTGAAGGATTCCGGTACTTCATTGTATTCCATCTTCTCACGCAGTCCCGCCAGAATCACAATGGCGATGGTAAAGCCGAGAGCTGTGGCAAAACCATTCACGATACCGGTCAGGATGCCGTATTCCTTCTGTACATTGGTAATGGCAACACCCAGTACCGCACAGTTGGTGGTGATCAGAGGAAGGTATACGCCAAGAGCCTGATACAGGGAAGGCATCGCCTTCTTGAGAAACATTTCCACGAACTGTACCAGTGCTGCGATCACAAGAATGAATACAATGGTCTCCAGATACTCAATGTGCAACGGCTGTAAGATAAATTTATAGATTACGCCCGCTACTGCACTGGCCAGAGTGATAACGAAAATAACCGCCGTACCCATACCGCCTGCCGTCTTGATCTTACGGGATACACCTAAGAACGGGCACAGTCCCATGAACTGACTTAATACGATATTGCTGACAATGGAGGAACTGATCAGTAACAGAAGCATATCTTTTACACTATCCATTTATTTTTCCTCCTTATCCAGATCTATCGTCTCAAGGTCATCCGTTGCAGCCTTAGGCTTTGCTGCCGCCCTGGCAACGTCCTTCACAGCATCCTCCGAAGTATCGGTATTGTCATAAAACCGCTCCGAACAGCCGCTTTCGCCGCAGTGCAGACAGTCATGTCCGCAGCCGGACTGGATCTTCTCATAATCCCTGCCTGCCAGTTTTCTCTTGTTCTTCACATAATTCTGTAAAGCCGTCAGTGCAGCCAGTACAAAGAACGCACCGGGAGCCAGGCCGAAAATATTGATCGTCACATAGGACTCCGGCATGATCCGGAATCCGAACAGGGATCCGGCGGCCAGAATCTCACGTACCGCACCGATACAGGTCAGTGCCAGAGAGAACCCAAGCCCCATGCCAAGTCCGTCGAACAGGGACGGAATCGGGGGATTGGAATAGGCATAGCTCTCCGCTCTTCCCAGAATGATACAGTTCACCACGATCAGCGGAATGTACACGCCCAGAGCATCGTTCAGTGACGGCAGATACGCCTGCAGAAGCAGTTGTACCGCAGTTACGAAGGATGCGATGATCACGATAAATGCAGGGATTCTCACCCGGCTGGGGATCACTTTCCGAAGCAGGGAAATGATCAGGTTACTCATGGTCAACACCACTGCCGTGGTCAGTCCCATGCCCAGTCCGTTCATGGCCGATGTGGTCACCGCCAGTGTGGGACACATTCCCAGCATCAGTACAAAAGTAGGGTTCTCCTTGATGATACCGTTATAAAGTCTCTCACCCGCTTTATTCATTGCCAGCACCTCCCTGTACATAATCGTTAAATGCCAGAAGGCTTCCGTTGACGGCATTGGTCACCGCTTTCGTTGTGATGGTCGCACCGCTGATGGCATCGATCTCACTGTCGGAGGTGGATCCGGTCTTCGTGTAAGCAAAGCTCTTCACGTTCTTGTTGTGGAACTGGGGTACCAGCACATCTCCGGCTTTCATACCCAGTCCGGGAGTCTCGGAGATACTTAAGATGGAAATATCATTGACCGTACCGTCCAGACGGATTCCCACATACAGTACGATATTGCCACCGTATCCTTCGGAGGTCGTAGTCTGGATCACATAGCCCAGCTGCACTCCGGAAGCATCCTGTGCCTCATAGACCGTACCGATGGTAATTCCCGTATCCGAAAGCTTCTGTGCGGTATCCGCAGAGGGTGTATAGGCATCCAGTTCTTCAAAATGTCCTGCATCTGCAAAAACAGCCTGACAGGCTTCCTGCACTGCTTTTTCCTCCTGCAGACGGATGGGTTCCTTGGTCAGTTCATAGACAAAGCCAAGCAGAAGTCCGGCAATCAGGGTAATGGCGAACAGGATGCCCGCTTCTTTTAACATTGCCTGAATATCCTTCTTATTTTTCACGTTTCGCACCTGCCTTTCTGCCAAAAGCCACCGGCATGGTGAATTTTTCGATCAGAGGTACCAGAAGGTTACCTAAAATGATGGCATAGGATACTCCCTCCGCTCCCGGTCCAAAGATACGAAAGATTCCGGTAAGAAGTCCCAGTACCACGCCATACACATACTGTCCTTTGATGGTAATGGGTCTGGTAACATAATCCGTTGCCATGAAAAAGGCTCCCAGGATCAGACCACCCCCGGCTAACTGTGCTGACAGATATGCGGGATCAAAACCATGGCCGCCGAAGATACCGGCAAACAGGATCACGGTCACAATGTAGGTACCGGGGATCCGAAGGTCGATCACACCGATCAGAATCAGAAAGCACGCGCCGATCAACAATGCGATCACGGAAGTCTCACCGATGGTACCGGCGGTCTTACCTACGATCATATTCATGACATTGACGCTCTCTCCGGCCTTCAGTGCAGCTAACGGAGTCGCCCCGGTATAGGCATCACAGGCAAAATTCGTCATCTGGGACGGGAAAGCGATCAACAGAAAACATCTGGCTGCCAGTGCCGGGTTCATAAAGTTCTGGCCCAGACCGCCAAACAGCATTTTTACCACAAGGATTGCAAACACGCCGCCCAGAGCTGCCATCCACAGTGGGATGCTCACCGGCAGATTCAGTGCCAGCAACAGTCCCGTTACCACGGCCGACATATCTGAGATCGTTATTTTTTTCTTCCAGAGCCAGCCGAATAATAATTCCGTAAGTACCGTGCTGGCGATGGTCACAGCCATGACCGCCAGTGCTCTGGGGCCAAAATTATAAATTCCAAAACCTGCAGCCGGCAGCAGTGCGATCACCACCGCAGTCATAATACTGCTGGTCGTTACTTTGGACCGGATATGAGGATTTGAAGATACTTTTAAAAGTCCGCTCACTGTTCTTCCCTCCTACTTCTTTTTCTTTTTGGCAAGCTGGATCTTACGCATGGATTTGATCTCCTGCGTCAGAGGACGCTTGGCCGGGCATACAAAACTACAGCAGCCGCACTCACAGCATTCCATGCCGTTATGTTCCACAAATGCTTCTTCGTCAAAATGCTCCGCATAAGTGGCCAGGAGGCTGGGAACAATACGGCCGGGACATGCTTCCACACAGCGTCCGCAGTTGATGCAGGGACTTGGCTCCATGGCGGATACATCGTCCTGGGTCAGTGCCAGCAATGCAGTAGAGGTCTTCGTGGTGGGTACGTCCAGCTGGAACATGCCAAATCCCATCATCGGCCCTCCGCAGATGATCTTCTCCGGTTCCTGTTGAAAGCCGCCGGCCACATCCAGCAGTTCCTGATAGCTCATACCGATTGGCACACGGAAATTCCGGGGATTCGCCACGGCATCGCCGGTCACCGTAATGATACGCTCCATCAGAGGACGGCCCTCCGTCACGGCTCTGTAAATCGCCACCACCGTATCCACGTTATCTACGATACATCCCACATCTGCAGGAAGCATGGAGGAATTGATCTTCCGTCCCGTCGTGGCATAGATCAGCTGGCGCTCCGCCCCCTGCGGGTATTTGGTCTTCAATGCCTTGACCGTGATCTGGGGATCATTTCTGGTCAGCTGTTTTAACAGGGAAATACAATCCGGCTTATTGTCCTCCACGGCCAGAATTCCGTGGGCGTTGTCGAACAGCTTCAGCATGATCTTCAGGCCGCCGATCAGCTTGTCCGGCTCTTCCATCATTCTGCGGTAATCGGAAGTCAGATAAGGCTCACATTCCGCGCAGTTGGCAATTACATATTCAATTTTGTCAGGATTCTTTGGAGAAAGCTTCACATGGGTAGGAAAACCGGCACCACCCATACCTACGATTCCGGCTTCCTTTACAATGTCGATGATTTCTTCCTTTGTCAGCTTATCCACCGGCGCATACGGATGGAATTCTTCACTCTCATACAAACCGTCGTTGTCGATCACGATGCTCTGTATCAGATCTCCCGTTACCACGCGTCTCGTCTCGATGGTTTTCACCGTACCGGACACAGATGCATAGATGGGTGCCGACACAAATCCACCGCTTTCCGCTATCTTCTGTCCCGCCAGCACTCTGTCTCCCTTCGCCACGATAGGCTTTGCCGGAGCACCGATATGCTGGGACAGCGGATAGACCATTTCCCCTTTGGGCAGGACATCCTGGATCGGTTTGTCCTTGGACAGATCTTTTCCATCATAGGGATGTATTCCGCCTACAAATGTCAACTTTGCCATTTCCTAACATCCTTTCTTAACAGTTACTTGTATTGCAGATCACATTATGGTAATTGTACTATTTTTATCAATTTTTATCAACTTTTATCAACAAAATGCTACTGCAAATTCTAATTTTATGCTATGATGTAATTGATAATTATTGCCCACGCGGCAGAAAGAGGTCATACATGAAAAAATCCGAAGAGACTCTGGAGGATTTCGCCATCTCCTATCCCCTGGATAAGCTGGCACCTCTGGAACAGATCCTTTTTCTCGATATTGAGACCACGGGCTTTACATCCCGTACTTCTTATTTATATATGATTGGCTGTGCCTGCTATCAGGCCGGTAAATGGCGGACGATCCAGTGGATGGCAGACGACTATTCCCAGGAAGGGGACATTCTTACCGCTTTCTTTGATTTTGCCAGAGACTACCGTTATCTGGTGCATTTTAACGGCAATAATTTCGACCTTCCCTTTATCACGCAGAAATGCTCACAGTTAAAGCTTCCGTTCTCTTTTGACGGCTTCCAGGGCATTGATATTTACCGCAGAATTTCTCCTTATAAGTTCTTCCTGAAGCTGCCGAACTGCAAGCAGAAAACACTGGAACAGTATCTGGGAATTGCCCGTACGGATGTATTCTCCGGCGGCGAACTGATCGGGCTGTATCATGATTATGTAAAAAATCCTTCCGAATTCACGGAGAAAGCGCTGTTTCTGCACAATGCCGATGATCTGAAGGGAATGTTGGAGGTCCTTCCGATTCTGGCCTACTACGACCTGTTCAATGAAAACTGTGTCAAAGCCAAAAAAGTGCAGGCTAACTATTACAAGGATATCAATAGTTCCCAACGAAAGGAATTACTGATCACTCTGCAGATCCCCACGCCTCTGCCCAGGCCCGTTACAGCTTCCGCCGCCAACTGCTATTTCCGCGGCGAAGGGGAAGTGGCCACTTTAAAGGTTCCCATCTACGAAGAAGAATTAAAATATTTCTATTCGAACTACAGGGATTATTACTATCTTCCCACGGAGGATGTGGCGCTGCATAAATCCGTAGCCGGTTTTGTGGACAAGGAACACAGGCTCCAGGCTTCCGCAGCCAACTGTTACACCCGGAAGTTCTCCTGCTATCTGCCCCAATGGGAGATACTCTTCACGCCATTTTTCAAACGGGATTATAAGAGCCGGGAACTCTTCTTCGAACTGACCGATGAAATGAAGAAAAACAGGGAAGGCTTCACGCAATATGCCAATCATGTTTTGTCCATGATTGCTTCTACTTATTGATCTTATTGATTGCCGTGTAATCAGACGCAGCACCATAACAAAAGAGGAAAGCATAACTGCTTTCCTCTTTCTTATTTCTTAGATGAATATTTTCCATACTCACTACATCGGCTTCACATAATAGAAAGAACTCTTTCTGTCAAAACCGATTTCGCGGTAATTCATAATCTGTTCGGTACTTCCGATGAACAGCATACCGCCTTTAGCCAGCGACCGGTAATACTTCCGGAACACTTCATCCTTCGCCTCTTCGGTAAAATAAATCAGTACATTTCTGCACACAATCAAATCGCAATCGGAAGGATACGTGTCCTTCAGTAAATTGTGCTGGTGAAAATCCACTCTGGCCTTGATCTCGTCTGCAATTTTATAAGAGGGACCGATCTTTGTGAAGTATTTTTTCTTCAGATCCTCCGGTACACCTTCTATGCTTTTCTCCCCGTACAATCCGGTCTTCGCTTTCGCGATGACCTGCTTGTCCAGATCTGTCGCATAAATGTGTATCTGCTGTAAAGGAATGTGCCGTGAAAGAGCCATTACCAGTGAGTAAGGCTCATCCCCCGTAGAACAGGCAGCGCTCCAAACCTTCAGATTCTTACCAAAGCGCTGAATCAGTTCCGGGATTACGGTCTCTTCCAGGTATTTCCACTGTTCCGGATTCCGGTAGAATTCTGAGACATTAATGGTAATATACCCTACAAACTCCTCAAATAGTGCCTTATCCGTCTTCAGTGCCTGTACATACTTGTCATAACCTACGATCTTGTGCTTGGCGATCAGGGTATCGATACGTCGTTTCATCTGCTTCTCTTTGTAAGCATTCAGGTCAATCGTAGTCAGAGAATAAACCTCTCTTTTAAAGTACTCATAATCGTATACCACAAATATCTACCACCTAACGGTTGATTATTCTTCTGTTTCTGCTGCGATAACAGCGTCGATATCAACAGATACAACGTCTGCATCGGACTCTTCCTCTGCCTCAGCGGGTTCGGGAGCGGTCAGGGCTTTTACGCTCAGGGAAATCTTATGATCTGCCTCGTTGAAATCTACAACTCTGGCAGTCACTTCATCACCGACATTCAGTACATCAGAGGGCTTCTCGATGTGCTCTCTGGCAATCTGGGATACATGAAGCAGTGCATCCACACCGGGCTCTAACTCTACAAAAGCACCGAAGTCAGTCATTCTTGCAACCTTACCGGTTACTACGTTACCAACTGCATACTTCTCTGCTGCGTTCTTCCAGGGGTTGGCATCATCAAATTTCAGAGACAGTGCAATCTTGCTGCCGTTGATTTCCTTGATCAGGACTTTCAGCTTGTCACCAACCTTGAATACCTTCTTGGGATGTTCAACTCTGCCCCAGGACATCTCGGAGATGTGAAGCAGTCCGTCTGCACCACCCAGATCGATGAATGCGCCGAAATCGGTTACATTTTTAACAACACCTTCTACGATGTCGCCCTCTTTGATCTTCTCAAAGAGTTCCTTCTGCATCTCAGCCTTTCTGGCTACGATGAGCTGCTTGCGGTCACCGATATATCTTCTTCTCTTGGGATTGTACTCGCTGATAACGAATTCAATCTCCTGTCCTGCATACTTGGTCAGATCCTTCTCATAAGTATCGGATACCAGACTTGCAGGGATGAAAATTCTCACTTCGTCCACAATCACGCTTAAGCCGCCGTCCAGTACCTGGGAAACGGTTGCCTTCAGAACCTCGTGGTTGTTGAATGCTTCTTCGATTCTCTTGTTGCCTCTGTCAGCAGCAAGACGCTTGTAGGTAAGGAGAACCTGTCCCTCACCGTCATTTACTTTCAGAACCTTGACTTCCATGGTGTCACCGATCTTGGCAACCGTGGTAAGATCCACGCTGGAGTCGTTGGTGTATTCGTTCTTGGTAAGAATACCGTCAGACTTGTATCCGATGTTCAGAATGATCTCTTCCGGTTTCACATCGATGACTGTACCTTCGACTACCTCTCCTGCATGTATTGTCTTTAATGATTCTTCCAGCATTTGTTCAAAAGTTAATTCTGACATAATTTTGAACCTCCTCAATTAATTTATTTGGGGTGGAAGCCCCCGCGGTAATACCCACTAGTCGAACAGCTTTAGGTAGATCTAAATGCAAGTCATCCAGTGTCTGTATAAAATAGGTGTGCTCACATTCCCTTTGGCAGATCTCGTAGAGCTTTCTGCTGTTGGAACTGTGCCTCCCTCCTATCACAATCATAACGTCAGCTTCCGCTGCAATGGCCTTTGCCGATCGCTGTCGCTCTTCTGTAGCATTACAGATAGTGTTCACAACACTATCATTGTAACCTTTTTTTTCAAAAATTTCAACTATATATTGAAATTTATTGTAGTTATATGTCGTCTGAGACACAATACAGAGCTTTTCCCCTTCCGTTTTCACAAAATGATCCGCCTGTTCGGGAGTTTCCAGAACGGTTACCGGCCCCTGGCACCAGCCGACGATGCCCTCTACTTCCGGGTGTTTCGGATCCCCAACGACGATCACATGATACCCTTCTGCGCTTTTCCGCTCCACGATACGATGGATCTTTTTTACAAAGGGGCAGGTGGCGTCAATACATTCCAGGCCGTTCGTCTCCATGATGTCATAGATCTCTTTTGCCACTCCGTGAGCGCGGATGATCACGGTGGGGACGTTTCTCCCGGCTTTCAGATTTTTCAGTTCCTCTTTGCTCTCCAGAACTTTTACTCCTTTTTCCGCCAGTTCCCGGACCACTTCCTCGTTGTGCACGATGGGACCATAGGTATAAATAGTCTTCCCGTTTTTTAATTGTTCATACACGGTATCCACCGCACGTTTTACACCGAAGCAGAAACCCGCGCAGTCTGCCAGTCTTACCTCCATAGCATTTCCCCCGCCTAACCGATTAGTTCCACGATCCGGTCGATAACCTGTTCGATGGTCATGTCGGAGGTATCTACCAGTACCGCATCTTCCGCCTGTTTTAACGGAGAAGTCTCTCTGTGCATATCCCTGTAATCTCTCTCCTCGATATCCTGACGGATCTTCTCCAGATCACAGGTCTCTCCTTTGGCGGTCAGCTCGTCATATCTTCTTCTGGCTCTGACCATGCTGCTGGCGGTCAGATAAATCTTGACCTGTGCATTGGGTAATACTACGGTGCCGATATCCCGGCCATCCATGATCACGTCGCTTTTTGCTGCCAGTGCCTGCTGCAGTTCTACCAGCTTGGTGCGGACTGCAGGCTGTGCGCTGGTGTTGGAGGCCATATTGCCCACCTCCTCGGTGCGCAGATAGGCATTGACATTCTCACCGTTCAATAAAACGACCTGTTCCCCGTCTACATATTGAATAGTGATGTCCGCCTCCCTGCATTTAGCGGCGATAGCCGCAGCATCTGTGGGATCCACGCCTTCTCTCAGCATAAACAGTGCCATGGCACGATACATTGCTCCGGTATCCACATAGATAAATCCCTTTTTCTTTGCCACCGCTCTGGCAATGGTACTTTTTCCGGCGCCTGCCGGGCCGTCGATTGCTACATTAAAACTCATCATCTTATCCTCTTTTCTTCGTATCTATTATTTATTAATTACCATGAAATCCTGTTTTTTGCAACGATATGGTCACTGGATATTGTCACCCGCCAGATGTCCCGTAGACCAGGCAATCTGCAGATTAAAGCCACCTGTCATGGCATCCAGATCCAGTACCTCTCCTGCAAAATACAGATGCGCTACGTGTTTGGATTCCATGGTGGAAGGATTGACATCCTTTACCGAGATTCCGCCCTGTGTGATGATCGCTTCCGCAAAAGATCTCGTTCCCGTCACCGTCATGGGCAGTGCCCTGATCAGCGCACCGAAAGCCTTTCTCTCTTCCCTGCTGATCTCGTTTGCCTTCTTCTCCGGAGAGATCCCGGACAGTTCTATCATAACAGGAATCAGCTTTGCCGGGAACAGGTGATCCAGAGCATTTTTAAACTGTTTGTTTTTCGCTTCCTCAAAATCCCGAAGCAATCGTTTGTCCAGCTGTTCCGGTGTCAGTGCCGGTTTCAGATTCAGGAAAAGTTTTATCTCTTCACCGTCCTTACGTTTCAAAACATTTTTTGAGTAGAAACTGCTGGCCGATAAAATCAAAGGGCCGCTGACACCAAAATGAGTAAACAGCATCTCACCGAAGCCCTCATACCAGGTCTTCTTCCCGCATAGCATCCGGATCTCCACATTTTTTAAGGAAAGTCCCATCAGTTCCCTGCACCAGGGTTCCCGGATCTCTAACGGCACCAGCGCGGGCCTGCGCTGCGTCACTTTGTGTCCCGTCTCCTCCGCAAAGCGATAGCCGTCCCCGGTGGAACCGGTACTGGCATAGGAGCAGCCTCCGGTACAGACAATGCAGTCATCCGCTGCAATTTTCCTACGATCTGCGCATTCCACGCCACAGAAGGAAACTTTCCCCGCCGTTTCCTTCGTCAGTATCTTCTTCACCTCGGTATGCAGCTGCACATCCACCTGATATTTACGCAGTTCCCGCTGCAGCGCCGCAATTACGTCCGAAGAATGATCGGATACGGGAAATACCCGGTCTCCCCGCTCTGTCTTTAAAGGACACCCTGCCTGCTCCAGCAGATCACATACCTGTATATTGTCAAAGCCGTAAAAAGCACTGTACAGGAACTTTTCATTGGTACAGACATTCTGGAACAATACATCCATATCCGCCGCATTGGTCACATTGCAGCGGCCTTTTCCTGTGATAAACAGCTTTTTTCCCAGTTTTTCGTTTTTTTCCAAAAGGGTTACCTTATGCCCGCGTTTTGCTGCCGCAATGGCAGCCATCATGCCGGCAGCACCACCGCCGACTACTATCACCTTACTCATTTCTGTCCTCTTTTACCGAAATTTCTGCTGTTATTTCTCTTATTTTTCCTTGCGCCGCAGAGAATAATCCAGCATCGGTTCATCATCTATAAAATCGATCTCATCATTCAGATACACCTGATAATTGTTCCAGGTCTCTTCCAATGTCTCCAGATTCCTGCGCACCTGTTCCGGACATTTCAGACACAGCGCCACCACCAGGGCATTGATCACGCTTAAAGGAGCCACCAGTGAATCCACCACCGACACCATGTCGCTTCTGGCCAGCAGATTACAGGACGAATACAGGTTCATGGGGGAATGGATGCTGTCGGTAATGGCAATCACCTTGGCATTTCGGTCATTGGCAAACTCCATGGCTTTCAGCGTCCGCATGGAATATCTGGGAAAACTGATGCCGATAAAACAATCCCGCGGTCCGATATGGATCATCTGTTCAAAGGTCTCACTGACACTGGTAGTATTCAGCAGAAATACTTTGCCCCGGATCATATTCAGATAAAAATGTAAAAACGCCGCCAGCGGCTCATTGCTGCGAAGCCCCATGATATAAATGGTCTCCGATTCCAGGATCGTCGTCACAGCAGATTCAAACGCCGCCGGATCCAGATTATCTATGGTATCCTGGATTTTCTCAATGTCCGCACTGAGCACGGAAGTCAGGATCTCCGACTGGGAACTTCTGCCGTATTTGGCATCCATCTTCGGTATGCCGTTGAGTTTTCCCTGCACGCAGCTTTCCAGAGCCTTCTGGAATTTCGGATAGCCGTCGTAACCGATGCCCGCTGCGAAACGCACGACCGTGGATTCACTGATTCCCAGCGTCTCTCCCAGCTTTGCTGCCGTCATGAATACCGCCTGGTCGTAATGCTCCGATATATAGTCTGCAATGGCTTTGTGGCCTTTGCTCATTTTTGCATAATGTTCATTCATCCGGGTAAAAACATCATATTCTGCCACGGTTCTTAACCTCTCGTTGTCTCATGGTAAAAAGCATAGTAGGAATGCTCCAGAAGCTGCATGGTCTGCAGATCCGTCAGATCGTAATCTCCGGTCAGTGACATACAGGCTGCCCCGTGAATTAAGATCCACATTTTCATAAACAGATCCCGGGGATCCGGACATCCTGCCACTCTGGCCAGATTGATCTCATAGACCACATTTCCGGCATCCCCGTTCAGAATCTCATACATGCTTTTTTTCTTATGTCTGCCGTCCTCATTATCCGATACGAAAAGGAGTTCAAACAAATGCCTTTCCTCTCTTGCAAAGGCTATGTAGGCCATACCCAGATTGGCAAAAGGAGTCTTGCCGGTACGGGGATACAGGCTGTAATAATCCAGAAAATAAGCTGCTGTTCTCTCGTAGACTGCATCCCACAGTTCTTCCATATTCTTATATACCCGGAAAATAGGCTGTGTGGAACATCCTGCTTTCGCCGCTACCTTTCTGGCCGTCACATTGGCAAATCCTTCTTCCCTTGTCATGGCAAATGCCGTATCCAGGATTTTATCAATCGTGATGATCTCTTTACGAGCCATAATCCCTCTCATTCCGCTGTTCGTATACAGCAAACGACGTTTTCTTCTATAACACTTGTTATTTTAGTGGCTGAATACCACTTTTGTCAATAGTCCATCTAACAAAAAGCCGCACGGTTATGGCAACCGTGCGGCATCTTTATTGAGAAATTATTTATACAGGGTATGCACCGTTTTTGGTGTCAGCCTGGGTCATATCAACCTTTTCCTGCTGTGCCTGACGATATTTGAAGAAGTCGGTGGCAACCTGAGGGAACAGAGCGTAGCTTAATACGTCCTCATCCTGCTGTTTCCATTCCTTCATTTCGCCTTCCAGCTTATCCATCTCGTTGTCGAGCAGATCAGCGTAACGGCAGGTGATTCTCTCCTCACCGGGGATAACCTTGTCGATAACTTCCTGGCTCATGGGCTTAACGGTCTGGCCGTACTCACCACGAAGCACTGCCTTGGTCTCCTTGGTAGCCATCTTGTAACGTTCACCGAGCAGTACATTGAAGACTGCCTGCGTACCAACGATCTGGGAAGAAGGAGTCACCAGAGGGGGCTCACCCAGATCCTTACGAACCTTGGGGATCTCCTTCAGTACATCGTAGTATCTGTCTTCTGCATTCTGCTCCTTCAGCTGGCTTACCATGTTGGAAAGCATACCGCCGGGTACCTGATACAGCAGTGTCTTGATATCAACACCCATAACCTTGGGATTCAGAAGACCGTTAGCCAGGCACTCGTCTCTGTAAGGTCTGAAGTAATCAGCAATCTCAGCTAACAGGTTCTGATCCAGACCGGTATCGTAAGGGGTTCCCTTGAAGGTCTCGACCATAACCTCGGTAGCAGGCTGTGAAGTACCCATAGCGAAGGGACTCATGGCGGTATCGATCACATCAACACCGGCCTCTACTGCCTTCAGGTAAGTCATGCTTGCAACACCGGAAGTATAGTGGGTATGCAGCTGGATGGGAAGCTTGGTAACTTCCTTCATAGCCTTGATCAGTTCAGCAGCCTTGTAAGGTACTAACAGACCGGCCATATCCTTGATACAGATGGAATCTGCACCCATCTCTTCGATCTTCTTCGCCATGCCGGTCCAGTACTCTAAGGTGTAAGCATCGCCCAGGGTGTAAGCCAGAGCAACCTGTGCTTCACCTCTGCCTTCCTGTGCCTTGAACTTATTGGTAGCATTTACTGCTTCCTGTAAGTTGCGCAGATCGTTCAGGCAGTCGAAGATACGAATGATATCAATACCGTTGGAGATGGACTTCTGTACGAAGTAATCTACCACGTCATCTGCATAAGGTCTGTAACCTAAAATGTTCTGTCCACGGAACAGCATCTGTAACTTGGTGTTCTTGAAGCCGTCACGCAGCTTTCTCAGTCTGTCCCAGGGATCTTCCTTCAGGAAACGAAGGGATGCATCAAAGGTAGCACCGCCCCAGCACTCTACGGAATGATAACCAACTTTATCCATCTTATCTACGATAGGAAGCATGAATTCGGTCGGCATTCTGGTAGCGATCAGAGACTGATGTGCATCACGTAAAACAGTTTCCGTAATCTTAATCGGTTTCTTTTCAATTTCTGACATTACGAATATCCTCCATAATAATATTTTCTATAATTAGTTAGCTTTAAAATACCCCGAAGATGGCCATGAAGGTACCGGCTGCTACGGCAGTACCGATAACACCTGCCACGTTAGGACCCATAGCATGCATCAGCAGGAAGTTGGTAGGATCAGATTCAGCACCAACCTTCTGGGATACACGGGCTGCCATGGGAACTGCGGATACACCTGCGGAACCGATCAGAGGATTGATCTTGCCGCCGGACATTACGCACATCAGTTTACCGAACAGAACACCTGCAGCGGTACCGAACATGAAGGCGATCAGACCCAGAGCTACGATTTTCAGGGTATCAGCATTCAGGAATGCTTCTGCACTGGTGGTAGCACCTACGGAAGTACCTAACAGGATAACTACGATGTACATCAGAGCGTTGGATGCGGTCTCTGTCAGCTGACGGACAACGCCGGACTCACGGAACAGGTTACCCAGCATCAGCATACCTACCAGAGGAGCTGTGGTGGGAAGGATCAGACATACAACGATGGTAACAACGATGGGGAACAGGATCTTCTCCAGCTTGGATACGGGGCGAAGCTGACCCATCTTGATCTTTCTCTCCTTCTCAGTGGTGAGAAGCTTCATGATAGGGGGCTGGATAATGGGAACCAGTGACATATAGGAATATGCTGCCACTGCGATAGGTCCCAGGATCGCCGTCTGTCCCAGCTTACCAGCTAAGAAGATGGAGGTAGGGCCGTCAGCACCACCGATGATGGAGATTGCTGCAGCAGCCTTATCGTTGAATCCCAGCCAGATTGCTCCGAAGTATGCTGCAAAGATACCGAACTGCGCAGCTGCTCCCAGAAGGAAGCTCTTGGGATTCGCAATCAGAGGACCAAAGTCTGTCATGGCACCTACACCCATGAAAATCAGGGAAGGCAGGATTGCCAGTTCATCCAGCTTGTAGAAATAATACAGTAAGCCGCCGGCACCGTTTGCTGCATTTTCGGGGTGCAGCATGATATCGGGGTAAATGTTTACCAACAGCATACCGAACGCTATCGGGAGTAAGAGCAAAGGCTCGAACTCATGACGGATAGCTAAATAAAGGAAAAAGCATGCAACCAGAATCATGACATAGTTTCCCCAGGTCAGGTTAAAAAACGCTGTCTGATGAATCAGGTTGTTAAGCGTACTAGCTATATATTCCATTTGATGACCTCCTGTTGTTTATAGAGCTGATGTAAAATGCTTAGTTCAGAGTTGCCAGAACTGCACCAGCCTCAACAGTATCACCAACTGCAACGTCAATGCTTGCTACAGTGCCGTCTTCGGGAGCTACTACAGGGATCTCCATCTTCATAGCTTCCAGAATGATGACAGCATCACCCTTCTTAACAGCCTGTCCAACACTTGCCTCTAACTTGAAGATTTTACCAGCTGCACCGGCCTCAACCTTGATGCTGCCTGCTGCGCCGCTTGCCTTGGGAGCTGCTGCAGGAGCCTTGGGTGCTGCCTTGGGAGCTGCGGGAGCCTTTGCTGCTACGGGTGCTCCGGTAGATGCGCCCTCTTCTACTACTACATCATATACGTTGCCATTTACGGTAATGGTATAATTTTTCATTTTAATATCCTCCTAACGTTTTTACGATTATCTTACTTTGCGGATAGAACGAACTACAAATCCGTCAGTGCTTACCGCACCTTCGCTTGCTGCGATCGCAGCTGCAATAACAGCAACCAGCTCAGTGTCATCTGCCTCGGACTCTTCCTGTGCAGCGATCTGAGTTACAGCCTTATCAATACCTGCGTTCTTTGCTTCTTCCTCCTTATCCTTCTTGCTGAATGCAGCCTGGATCTTCGGAATGAAGTTGAACAGGGAAATGATCAGTGAGATCATGATCAGCATTACGAATACAGTTCCCATACCGATCAGAGTGTTCAGTGCAGCCTTGGTCATCAGACCACCCATGGACTCCACGGGATTCAGTGCTGCAGACTCCATGTTCAGGAACATATCGTTGGTGAAGATCACTTCTGCCTGTGCGTTCTGATTGGCACCGGTCACATCTACATGTACAATGATCTGATCATCATCGATGTCAGCTTCTGCATCACCGACAGCGGTAATTCCGCCGATGGTCTTCTTTGCAGAATTGAAGGACTCGATAGCAGTCTTGTATGCATAACCGTCAACGGTGATACCTACATTTTCCTGTACCAGATATGCCACTTCATCAGCGGTATACTCAGAGAAGCTCTCCAGTGTGGCTTCATCTTCAAAATTCTCCAGAGAAGGAATCACATACTGGGTAGCGATCTGGATTGCGGTGTCCATCTTACGCTGCTCGTAATCCGTATAGGTCTCCTCGCTGCCGCACGCCGTCAAACCAAAGATGCAGGTAATCATACATACTAAGCTTAAAAATTTCTTCATTTTACAATCACCCTTTCTTATACAGTTCCGTGTTTCTTGGCAGGACGGTCTTCACTCTTGGTGAATAACATCTCGAATGCGCCGATCACATACTTTCTGGTATCAGCTGCATTTACGATCTGGTCCACATATCCTCTCTTGGCTGCGCTGGTTACGTTCAGCGTCAGTGCTTCGTACTCAGCAGCCTTTTCGTTAATTACATCAGCACCCTGGCCATCATACATGATCTTGGCAGCCAGCTTGCCGTCCATAGCACCGATCTGTGCATCCGGCCATGCCATGGTGATGTCAGCGCCGATTGCCTTGGAGTTCATTACTACATAAGCGGTTCCCAGAGCCTTGCCGATCACAACGTTTACCTTGGGAACGGTTGCGTTAGCGAATGCGTAGGTCAGCTTTGCAGCAGCCTTGGCGATGGTCTTCTCGGAAGCTAAAGTTGCCTCATAACCCTTGACATTGGTCAGAGTCAGTACGGGGATACCGAAAGCATCACAGAAGTTCACGAACTCTGCAGCCTTCTCGCAGCCTTCTGCAGTCAGAACAGCATCCAGCTTCTCTGCTACTTTGCCTTCCTCATCGCAGATCTCGGAACGGTTGGCTACTGCACCAACAGTAACGCCATCGAGACGTAAGAAACCGGTTACCATATTTTTAGCATATCCGGACTTTACTTCGAAGAAATTATTGTCATCTGCCAGAATGGACAGAGCAACGGATGTGTCGCCGACACAGCCTGCGATCTCAGAGTTCACACGATTCAGATCATCGGTGCAGTCCTCCAGGAAGCTTGCATCATCTTCGTTGTTGGCAGGCAGGAAGCTTACCAGCTCTCTTACCTTCTCCAGAATGGTTGCTTCGTCAGCTACCACATCAACGATACCGCTCTCTTCTGCCTGGAATTTTGCGGAAGAAGAATCACACTTGGTGATCACGTTGCCGTCCAGCGCGTTGGGAGCATTTACGAACAGTTTGGCGTTCTTCTCTTCCATGAAAGTGAAATCCGTCATGGTAGGGAACAGTCCCAGACCGCCGCCACAGGTTCCGAATACTGCCGTGATCTGAGGAATCACTCCGGAAGCCATAGTCTGCTTTAAATAGATCTCACCGAATGCAGCCAGTGCATCAGTTGCCTCCTGCAGTCTTAAGCCTGCAGATTCGATCAGTCCGATCACAGGTGCTCCGGTCTTCATAGCCAGATCGTAGAGGTTGGTGATCTTCTTTGCATGCATCTCGCCGATGGTTCCGTTCAGTACGGAAGCATCCTGGCTATATACATATACAAGATTACCATTGATCACTCCATAGCCGGTAATACAACCGTCAGAAGGAGTTTCATTGGGTTTCAGATTGAAATCCGTAGCTCTTGCGGTTACAAGTCCGCCGATTTCAACGAAACTGTTGTCATCGAGTAAAGCTGCTATTCTTTGACTCGCTTTTGAAGTAGTACTCATATGTTTTCAGCCCTCCGTTGATAATATAATAAAATATAATAGAAAACGTTTATTAATATAGAAGCACAAATGCCCCCATGATTAACATTCTGTAGTATAACATAAAATCTGCAACTCGCAAAGAACGAATTGCAGATTTTTACATTTTTTATATATTGTACCTCATTTTGAACAATTTTCCGTCATTTTCCCATTGGAAGTGTCAACAAAAACCGGTCCAGAATCTGCCCGCCGCACCAGGAAAGATCCCTCGTCTCCACAGTCTCTGCGGCACACAGCCGCTCCCTGCGCCAGATCTCCCCATCCACCAGATAACAGATCTCTCCCACAGTCTCTCCCTCTGTTACAGGGGCTTTCAGTTTCTTTTCTTTCCGGTAAAGGATCTCTACCTTCTCCTCCGGACGCATGAGCAGGCCTCCCGTCCCCTCCGCTTCCGGATCCATCTCCACAGACAGCAGCACGTCCCCCGTCAGTTCGTCATTTCTGGCCTCCGTCACCGGAATGGGTGCAAGCAGCTGTTCCCTGCCCGAAAAGTTTTCTTTCGTAAACTCCCGGTAAGTATAATTTTCCAGTCCATACCCAAACAGTTCCCTGCTGTCACTCCATTTATAAGTCTTATGGTTTGGCCAGCCACAGGCCAGAAGCGCCACGATCATACATTTTCCATCCCGTTCCAGCGCCCCCACATAACAATACCCCGCCTTATTCGTAAATCCGGTCTTGCCGGTAAAGGCTCCGTCCATCATCTGTAAAAAGGCATTGTGGTTATGGCATTGAAACGAACGGCCGTTTTCCGTAAAGCTGTAATCCTGTGTCCGTGTGATTTCCCTGAACAGATCTCTCTGCGCGGACTCCCTGATACAATACCGCAAAATGAGAGCCAGATCCCTGGCTGTGGTATGGTGCTCCTTTTCCAGGGCACTCCCGTCAGGCAGTGTCAGTGTCTCCGTGGCATCCAGCCCATTGGGCGTAATGAACCAGGTATCTTCACAGCCGATTTCCTCCGCTTTTTCATTCATGGCCTGTGCAAATCTATGTAACGCCGTCTTACTCTCTTCGGTGGTATGCTCCACTGCCTCGCCTGTCTCCCCCAGAAGTTTTCCCCCGATGTATTCCGCCAGCACCGCAGCGGCATCGTTATGACTTTCCAGCATCAGGGAAAACAGCAGCTCTCTTACCGTATAATGCTCTCCTTTTTTCACATAGAGTTTTACTTTGGGCATAGTGGCTGCATAGGCAGAAACACTGACCGTATCCTCCACCTTTGCATTTTCCAGCACCAGAATACAGGTCATGATCTTGGTGGTACTGGCCATGGCCATGGGAGTCTCTTCGTTTTTCCCGTACAGCACCCGCCCGGAGTCGGCATCCAGCAGTACCGCCGCCCGGGCATACAGCCTCAGTTCCTGTGGCTGACTGTTTTCCGTTTCCTGCCGGTCATTTAAAATTGCGGCCGGCTGTCCGGGTTCTTCCGCGGCATTGCCCCGGAAAAACAGCCCACCCATACTTTCCAGGCACAGGATTCCGGCCAGAAGGGCACAAAAAAAGCCTCGCATAATCATCCCTCCCAAAAAGAGTTAATTATTATTATGAGGCTGATTCTTTGTCCTATTCTATTATTAAATATTCAGTGTCAGCTGCACTTCCTGTTCCGCCTGCTGTTTGAATTCCTCCACCTGCACCGGATTCAGTTCCGGCAGTTCCTCCAGACTCTTCACGCCAAAGCAGCGTAAGAACTGTTCCGTCGTTCCGAACAATAACGGTCTTCCGGGGGCATCCAGACGGCCAAGCTCCGCGATCAGATCATATTCCAGCAGCTTGTTGATGGCATGGTCACAACTGACGCCTCTGACTCTCTCGATCTCCAGTCTCGTCACGGGCTGCTTGTATGCGATAATGGACAGTGTTTCCAGCACCGTATCCGTCAATGTCATTTTCCGGGGAGTCTTGGCGATCTTGATCAGGTATTCATACATGTCCGCCCTGGTACAAAGCTGTACCGAATTGTCGAACTGTGTCAGCCCGATGCCCCGGTTCTCTTCCTCGTATCTCACCGCCATGTCTTTCAAAATAGACTTTGTTGTCTTCACATCCTCTTCGATCACCTCCGCCAGTCTGCTGATCTCCACGGAATCCCCCATGGTAAAAAGGATGGCTTCTATTACTGCTTCTGCTTTACTGCGTTCCATGTTACGACCTCACTGTATCTTAAACGTTAGATGTAATCATAATATCATCGAATATGTTTTCCTGACTGATGTTGATCTTGCCGGTCTTCATCAGTTCCAGAATGATCAGAAAAGTGACAATGACCTCCATTTTGCTGTTCTGCTTCTCCAGAAGCTTCCGGAAGCTGAAGGTCTTATGTTCTCTGGCATAGGCCTCCACATACAGCATCTTGATGTCCATGTCCACCTCGTCCTTCTCGATATTGCCGTACTGGCTGCGGACGGGATCGATCTTGTCCTCCTGCTTCTTCACGATGGATTTGAAGATCTCGTGAAGCTTGTTCAGGTTCATATCACCGATAAGTTCTTCGTAATCAATGGGCGGCCTGTAAGCTTCCACTTCCTTCGGAAGTCTCTGCTCTCTGTACATATTTCTGGCAGCATCCACCTGACGGTCTCTGAGTTCGAAGGACATATATTTATACATCTTGTATTCCAGCAGCTTCTGGACCAGTTCCGCTCTTGGATCTTCTTCCTCGCCCTCCTCGTTCACTTCCTTGGGCAGAAGCATCCTGCACTTAATATCGATCAGTGTCGCCACCATCACCAGGAACTCACTCATGATATTCATATCTTCCCGCTGCATCTGTTTGATATAATCCAGATACTGGGCCGTGATCTCAACGATGGGAATATCATAGATATCTATTTTGTTTTTCTCGATCAGATGAAGCAGCAGATCCAGAGGACCCTCAAACGCTTCCAGTTTTACAGATATTGCCATGTAACAAAACTCCTATTTCCCCTCATTGCTTTCTTCCGGCAATAGCTCCACTTCCAGAATCTCTCCCGGATTGAACAGCCGGATCGGGATCGTATGCATCCCCAGTCCTCTGCTCAGCAGCATCACCGTCTTCCCCAGGGTAAACTCTCCGCCGTCGTATTTCGGGAAAAGTCTCACATTGGGGGACACCACGCCCTTTCCCCAGAACGGGATTCTCACCATGCCGCCGTGGACATGCCCTGCCAGTACCAGATCCGCTCCCCAGTCCACGTATTTCGGAAAATAATCCGGATTATGGGCAATCAGGATCGTATATTTCTCTTCCGCGGGTTGTCCCAGAAGACCTTTCAGGTACGTCGGATCCATGGGCTTTATTCCGAAGCGCTTATAGTAGAACTTGTCGATCTCCGAACCGTAGATGCGGATCCCGTACTCCGGTAACTCCACCGATTCGTTCACCAGTCTCCGGATGCCGATCTTCTGCAAAGCCTCTTCATATCGCTCTGCCATATCACCGTAGGTCTCCGGATACAGCTTCAGCCTGTGTTCATGATTGCCGTTACCGTAATAGATGGGATACTTCTCGGCAAGCTTCGTAAGGAGATCCACCGCCACATCCAGACCTGCTCTGGGTTTTGCCGTCAGAATATCCCCGGCGATCAGAATGATGTCCGGTCCTATCTCCTCCACCGCCTGCAGCAGGTATTCATTCTCTTTTCCGTATCTCTTATTATGCAGATCCGCCAGAACCACTGCCTTTACAGGCTTCTTAATTCTCCGGTCCCGCAGGGAATAATGCCGTACCACGAAACGGCTGCTGTCGTACAGCATTATCCACAGCAGGATCACAAGGATCACTGCGATCACGGTAATCACTACATCCAAAGTATCTGCCCCCAGTTTATCGCCAATATGCTCTATAGTATAACATATTTTCCGGGCTTACAAAAGATAAAATTCCATTATTTTGAAGAGATAATCCCTGTATACCGCTTTTGCCACATCATTTTCATACAGGATCGGAACACTGCCGATCTCCACACCGTTCAGCAGATAAACGGCTCTGCCTGCCTCCGTCCCCTTCGCAATCGGTGCCACCGCCATCTCCGGCAGTTCTATGCTTTTCTCCACACCCGCCAGGGAATTGCCTTCGGTGTCCAGATAGCGGAATTCACTCTGGTACCGGACGGGCACGGTGTCTTCCACGCCGCCCTCTACCCGCAGAGCTTCCAGAGGATCCGTATTCTCATCCAGATACAGGCTGCTGACATGGAAGCCGTAGCTTAACAGTGTCCGGGCATCTTTGAACCGGGTCTTATAATCCGGTGCTCCCATGACCACGGCGATCAGGTCAATGCCATCCTTTGTAGCCGTGGCAGACAGACAGAATTTTGCCTTGGAGGTGGAACCGGTCTTCAGTCCCGTGGCCCACTGATACTGTTTCAGAAGCTTGTTGGTACTGTTTAAGGTAAAGGTGGAGCTTCCCTGTCTGGTCTCATGGGTGATGTCTTCCATCCAGATACCGGTATATTCAAACACCTTCGGATATTTTACCGTCAGTTCTCTGGACATGACGGCCACATCCATAGCGGTCGTATAATGGCCGTCGGAATCTGTCAGGCCACAGCAGTCCTCAAAATGCGTATCCACCATGCCCAGTTCCGCCGCCTTCTCATTCATCTGTTCCACAAAAGCCTCTTCGCTTCCCGCCAGGTATTCCGCCACTGCCACGCTGGCATCATTGCCGGAAGCCACAGCAATGCATTTGATCATAGTCTCCAGGGTCTGTACTTCATTCTCCGCCAGAAATACCTGTGAGCCTCCCATGGAACTGGCATAAGCACTTACCGTCACCGGATCCTCCAGCTTTATCTTCCCCTGTTCCAGTGCCTCAAAGATCAGCAGCAACGTCATGATCTTGGTAATGCTGGCGGGACTCCTGCGCTCTCTGGCATTCTGTTCAAAGATCACTTTTCCGGTAGAGCTTTCCAGAAGCACCGCACTGGGGGCTTCGATGGCCGCCGGCTCCGCAGATGCCCGGAAGCCGTTCCACCAGAACACCTGAATGCCAATGGCAAAAAGCATGATCCATCCGCAGACGCAATTCCTGTTTTTTTGCATAAAAAAGCCACACTCCCTTATCCTTTCTTCTAAAAGATATGGTCGTGCGGCCTTGTATATACCTGTAAATCCTGCCACCCGCGTCCTCAGCGGTTACAGTCTGGCGATCAACGCCTGACAGCGTTCCTTCAAAGCTTCGCCCTTGCTGCGTACATCGACATGGAAGACTTTGATCAGCTGTACTGCATAATCCACAGCTACGACCGTCAGAATCACCTGAATCATACGGGTGCCCACCTGCACCTGAACACGGTCGATGATGTGATACATGGCATCATGGACAAACTGCACGATACCGATGGCATAAAAGCCCCAGGCAGCAGTGCTCTCCAGACAGATGATTCCCCGGTAATTGAAGGGTTTATTATTATAATCCCACCACAGTTCTCCAAGAAACCGGATCATGCCGACCCCCACCAGATATTCAAAGGCAGTCGCCAGAATGGCTCCCAGGAAATACAGCTTTACCAGTTTTCCACGTAAGGGACTTAAGATCAGATAGCCCAACACTCCGCCAAAACCATAGATCGGGCAAAAAGGGCCTTTGCCGAATCCCCGGTTGGTCAGCTTGTGATTGCAGAAAGACATGTAAGTGGATTCCAGAGTCCATCCGAGAATGCTGTATAATACGAACGCTGCCAACAAATGATATACATCTGTTCCCAGTACTTCATAATTCCACATTTCATTTCCCTCATAAGTACAAAGTCCCCGGTGATTATGCCGGGGACTATTGCTTTGCATTAGTTATATTTACGTTTTCTTGCTGCTTCAGACTTCTTCTTACGTTTTACGCTAGGCTTCTCGTAATGCTCTCTCTTACGAATCTCCTGCTGGATACCAGCCTTAGCGCAGCTTCTCTTGAAACGACGTAAAGCGCTATCTAAAGTCTCGTTCTCTTTTACGATTACGTTTGACATCTTACACCCGACCTCCCTTCAGTCCCTTCAAGTAACATGACTGACTGGGTTATTCTAATGCGCAGTTGTTCTACACACATTTGATATTATAGCATAAAAAATGTATTCGTCAACTACTTTTTTATAAGATTCAAAAAATTATTTAAAAAACTTATCATAAATACCGAAGAGGAAGATAAAAACAACGATCAACGGCAGTCCACAGGTCACGTACCCCCGCATCCAGTCATGTACTTTTAACCCTTTTCCGGTATTGACCTCTTTTTTGTAATTCTCCCATCCCCAGCCATATCTGGTCACACAGAACAACAGATATACCAGAGATCCCAGCGGCAGGAACAGATTGCTCACCAGAAAATCTTCGAAATCCAGTACCGCTCCGCCAAAGACAGAGAATCCATCCCAGCTCCATACATTGTACCCCAGCACACAGGGTACCGACAGCAGAATGATCAGGAACAGGTTTACCAGAGAAGACTTCTTCCGGCTGGCACCGGTCAGTTCCATACCACAGCAGATGATATTCTCAAATACTGCCAGCACGGTGGACAATGCTGCAAACGCCATAAACAGGAAGAACAGACTTCCCCACAGGCGGCCGTAAGGCATATTGGCGAATATATTCGGCAGGGTAATGAAGATCAGGCTGGGGCCGGAGGTCTGATCCACGCCATAGGTAAAGCAGGCCGGGAAAATAATCAATCCCGCGGTAATTGCCACAAAGGTGTCCAGCACAACGACTCTGACGGACTCTCCCATCAGGGAATGCTCCTTACCGATATAGCTGCCGAAAATGGCCATGGCACCGATGCCGAGGCTTAAAGTGAAAAATGCCTGATTCATGGCACCCACCAGTGTAGACACCACACCAACTTCCTGCATCCTTCCAAAGTCAGGCACCAGATAGAACTTCAGTCCTTCCTTTGCTCCCGGCATAAAGAAGCTGTTGACGGCAAGCACTACCATGATGGCTAACAGAGCGATCATCATGACCTTTGTCACGCGCTCCAGACCATTCTGCAATCCTCCGGCACAGACGCCGATACCGATGATCACCACCAGTACCATCCAGAACATCATGACCCCGGGATCTGCCAGCATCTGGGTAAAACGATCTGCCACCGCATCAGCGGAAAGACCGGAAAGCTTACCGGCAGCCGTCATGTAAAAATAATGCAGCATCCAGCCTGCCACGGTAGTATAGAACATCATTAACAGATAGCAGCCTGCCAATGTAAAATAACCATGGATATGCCACTTCTGTCCCGGCTTCTCCAATGCCTGATAAGCCTTGACGGGGCTCTTCTTGCTGGCTCTTCCCACCGCAAACTCCATGGTCATAATAGGGAGCCCCAGGATCACCAGAAAAATCAGATAAAACAATACAAATGCGCCACCACCGCCCTGGCCGGCCATGTATGGAAATTTCCATACATTACCGATGCCAATGGCACAACCGGCAGACAACAGGATAAAGCCTAAACGGGATTTTAAATTTTCTCGTTCCATTATGCGAGCTGACCCTCCAGTACCTTGGACGCTTCCGCTATGGCCGCAGGAATACCTGCGGGATTCTTACCGCCGGCCTGGGCCATATTGGGACGGCCGCCGCCGCCACCGCCTACCAGTGCAGCAATTCCCTTGATCAGATTGCCTGCATGGGCACCGGCCTTGACAGCACCGTCTGTAGCCATGGCAATCATATTGACCTTGCCGTCCTGTGCGGAAAGCAGTACTACAACGCCCTCGCCCAGTTTGCCTTTCAGCTGGTCTCCCAGATCTCTTAAGCCGTTCATGTCAACGCCGTCCACATTGGCAGCCAGAAGCTTCGTTCCCTTCACTTCCACTGCCTGATCCATGACATCACCCAGTGCGGACTGTGCCATCTTCGCTTTCAGGGACTCGTTCTCTGCATTCAGAGCCTTCAATTCTGCCTGCATATGCTGGATCTTCTCGGTCAGAGCTGCCGGAGTCGCCTTTGCGGCTGCGGCTGCCTTGTTGAAGTTCTCTTCCATAGCCTGATAATATGCCATTACATTGGCTCCGGTCAGTGCTTCAATTCTTCTGACACCGGCTGCGACGCCGCTCTCAGACAGGATCTTGAAGTATCCGATCTCACCGGTATGCTTTACATGAGTACCGCCACACAGTTCCCTGGAGAAATCTCCCATGGATATCACGCGGACAGTCTCGCCGTATTTCTCCCCAAACAGAGCCATGGCTCCGCTCTTCTTCGCATCCTCGATGCTCATGATATCAGTAACGACTGCAATGTCCTCTGCGATCTTCTCATTGACCAGAGCTTCTACCTTAGCGATCTCTTCTGCGGTCATAGCCTGTCCGTGGCTGAAATCGAAACGGGTTCTTGCACCGTCCTGATAGGAACCCTGCTGTTCTACATGGTCACCCAGTACGATCTGCAGTGCCTTCTGTAACAGATGAGTAGCGGAATGGTTCTTGCAGACACTCTTTCTGTTGTCGGTATCTACGGCAAGCTCTGCGGTATCATTTACGGATACGCTGCCGGATACGACCTTACCCACATGGCCGATGCGTCCGCCTGCGATTTTCACGGTCTCTGTTACTTCAAAAGTGCCGTTCTGGGTGCGGATCACGCCAAAGTCACCCTTCTGTCCGCCCATGGTAGCATAGAACGGAGTCACATCGGTGATCAGAGTACCGGTCTCGCCTTCTTTTAAGGTGTTTGCCAGCTCGGTCTCGGATGCCAGTGCCACAACTTTGCCGGTTGCGGTCAGTTTATCATAACCTACGAATTCGCTGGTGGTCTTCTCATCCAGAGCATCAAATACACCGGCTGCAGTGGTCAGCTTCTGGGAGAAGTTCTGTCCTTCTCTTGCCTTCTGCTTCTGTTCTTCCATAGCAGCGGCAAAACCTTCCTCATCTACGGTCAGATTCTCTTCCTGTGCCAGTTCTACGGTCAATTCCAGAGGGAATCCGAAAGTATCATATAAGTAGAATGCGGACTTACCGTCAATCTTCTTTTTGCCTTCGCTTCTCTTCTGCTCCAGAATCTTCTGCAGCTCCTTCATGCCATTTTCCAGAGTGCTCTCGAAACGGGCGATCTCTTTCTGCAGTTCGGTCAGGATGAACTCTCTGTTCTTCTTCATCAGAGGATAGCTCTCCGCATAGATCTCATCAATATACATGGCAGCAATGTGTAAGAGCTGCTCTGTGGTCATATTTAAAGTACGTCCGTGTCTTACCGCACGACGGATCAGACGGCGGAGAATATAGCCGGCACCGGTATTGGAAGGAAGCAGCTTTGCCTCGTCACCGATCAGCATTACGCTGGTACGCAGATGATCCGCCAGAATACGCATGGATCTGGTCAGCTTCTCATCCGCATTGTATTTTGCACCGGAAGCCTCTTCGACGTAAGCAATTACCGGCGCAAAGAGATCGGTCTGATATACGTCTCTGGTACCGTTTAAGAAGGCCAGTATACGTTCCAGTCCCCAGCCGGTATCCACGTTCTTCTGCTTTAAGGGGGTCAGATGACCGTCATGATGCTTCTCATACTGCATGAACACATCATTCCCCAGCTCCGTGTATTTGCCACAGTCACAGCCGGGGCCGCAGTTCGGTCCGCAATCCGGTCTGTCTGCGATATAGAACATCTCGCTGTCGGGACCGCAGGGGCCGTATTCCAGTCCCCACCAGTTGTCGTCAGCGGGCAGATAATATACGTTTTCTTTTTTGAATCCGGAAGCAATACGATACTGTGCGCCTTCCTCGTCTCTGGGTGCATTCTCGTCACCGGCAAATACAGTGGCAGCCAGATGATCCGCATCAAATCCGAACACCTGTGTCAACAGTTCAAAACTCCACTGGCAGCGTTCCTTTTTAAAATAATCTCCAAGGCTCCAGCTTCCCATCATCTCGAAGAAGGTTACATGGCTTTTGTCGCCTACGGAATCAATATCGTTGGTACGTACACAGCCCTGTACGTTGCAGAGTCTGGTACCCAGAGGGTGCTTCTGTCCCAGCAGATAAGGCATCAGCGGCTGCATACCGGCAACGTTGAACATAACACCGGTAGAACCGTCGGATACCAGGGATACTGCTCCCACATCTACGTGACCACGGTCTATATAAAATTGTTTCCAGGCTTTTCTCAGTTCATCAGAAGTGAATTGTCTCATTCTCTCGGTCTCCTTGTCTCAATAATTGCATCTTTCGGAAAATAAACCTACATTTCTACATTATAATGTTATCGTTTCGTCGCGTCAAGAATTAAAGCTACACAAAAGGAGCAGAAAACACAAAAGGAGCAGGAATTATCTCCTGCTCCCTGAAAATCATCTTAGAATGTGAACTTATCTGCAAAATAAGCATCCAGATCGGCGATTGCAACACGCTCCTGCTCCATGGAATCACGGAAACGTACGGTAACGCAGCCATCTGTCACGGATTCAAAATCATAGGTTACGCAGAAAGGAGTTCCGATCTCGTCCTGACGACGATATCTCTTACCGATATTTCCTCTGTCATCAAATTCACAGTTGTATTTCTTGGAAAGTTCTGCGTAAATCTTCTCTGCACCCTCGTTCAGCTTCTTGGACAGAGGCAGTACACCGATCTTCACCGGTGCCAGTGCGGGATGGAAATGCAGCACGGTACGCACATCGCCGCCTTCCAGTTCTTCTTCGTCATAAGCTGCGCACAGGAAGGCCAGAACAACTCTGTCCGCACCCAGAGAAGGCTCGATAACATAAGGAATGTATTTCTCCTTCTTCTCGTCATCGAAATAAGTCATATCCTCACCGGAAGTATTGGCATGCTGAGTCAGATCGTAATCGGTTCTGTCCGCAATACCCCACAGTTCGCCCCAGCCGAAGGGGAACAGGAACTCGATATCGGTAGTCCCCTTACTGTAGAAGCACAGTTCCTCGGGAGAATGATCACGCAGTCTCATCTCATCTTCCTTGATACCTAAGGACAGCAGCCAGTCACGGCAGAAGCCTCTCCAGTACTGGAACCACTCCAGATCGGTACCCGGCTCACAGAAGAACTCCAGTTCCATCTGCTCGAACTCTCTGGTACGGAAGGTAAAGTTACCGGGAGTGATCTCATTACGGAAGGACTTACCGATCTGTCCGATACCGAAAGGAATCTTCTTACGGGAAGTTCTCTGTACATTCTTGAAGTTCACGAAAATACCCTGTGCCGTCTCAGGTCTTAAATATACCGTGTTCTTGGCATCCTCGGTAACACCCTGGAAGGTCTTGAACATCAGGTTGAACTGACGGATGTCGGTAAAGTTGTGCTTGCCGCAGGTAGGACAGGGAACATTATGCTCCTCGATGAAATTCTTCATCTCCTCCTGACTCCAGGCATCCACACTGCCCTCGATGGCAATGCCGTTCTCCTCACAGAAATCCTCGATCAGCTTATCTGCACGGAAACGCTCATGGCATTCCTTACAGTCCATCAGAGGATCGGAGAAGCCGCCCAGATGTCCGCTGGCCACCCAGGTCTGGGGATTCATCAGGATCGCACAGTCCACACCTACATTGTAGGGACTCTCCTGTACGAACTTCTGCCACCACGCCTTTTTCACATTATTTTTCAGCTCCACGCCCAGGTTGCCGTAATCCCAGGTATTTGCCAGTCCGCCGTAGATCTCGGAACCGGGATATACAAAACCTCTTGCTTTTGCCAGGGCTACGATCTTCTCCATTGTCTTTTCCATGTCAGTACCAAACCTTTCTTACGCTAAAACGCTTTATTCTCTATCTTGTATTGCCAGTATGACCTATTTTTTCATCAGTATCGTAACGACACCGTCGGACTGGGAGGCATCCACATAACCGTCCGCTCCCATGACCACACCCTCACTGAGATACAGCACCGGGTATGGGCAGTAAATATATGCACTCGCATTCGTAATGATCAGGTGTCCCTTCTCCATAGCCTTGCTCAGCTTCCCGGAGTCGGCGGGTGTGCCGTCCGTGGCATCCACCAGTTCCAGATCCACGCTGATCCCCTTCGCCAGAGCCTCGACTCTGGTTCCGTAGAACAGATCCTTCTCATTATATTCGGCATAACTGTCCGCACTGTCGAAATCCTCGACCAGCCGCACGGTGACACCGTTCTCCAGCATCTGTACCGATTTCACCGTCATGGGATCTTCCTGTCCGTCACCGTGGGTTCTGTTAAAAGAATCCGCTTCTTCCCTTACCATTGCTTCCAGACCGTCCAGTGTGTAGAAATCCTTGTCAAAGGTGTCCACCAGATAGGAGGTCACTTTTCCGTCCTTCTCCACCACCAGAGAGGTATTGATCACCTCCGCAGGAAGCTTCGCCGTCTGGCCGCAGCCGCCGAGAGACAGTATAAGGAGTCCCGACAATCCTGCCGCAAGAAACTTTTTTATTCTATTTTCCCTCATAAATGAGTCTCCTTTTTTGGCATCAGCCATAACCGATTTTAACATAGAGTTTTGAGTATTTCAAGACTTTTGAACGACCTGTCCATGAAACGCTTCCGATATTCCGATGCGGTCTGGGAAAGTTCGGCAAGGACCTTATCCGATACGGTAAACGTGTACAACTTCTCCACGGAGCTCTCCGCTATGTAATTCATTGCGTACAGCGTAGATTCTTCCAGCTTCCGGCCGGGAGGCGGCCCCGGGTACTCCCCGTTGACGGCGATGGCCTTCAGTTCAAAAATACTGCGCACCAGTTCGTTGGGAAGTGCCGGTGCGCACAGCGCCCGGAGGGACTGATACAGAAGCTTTAACATCTCCCGCTCGTCATTGTTTTCCCTGCAGTAATAATCCGCCACCTCCGCAAAATACATGCCGTAGCAGGCTCCCACATAATCCGTCATGAGTTCTTCGAAATAATTCCCGATCTCCGCCTCCGATACGGTGTAGGAATTCCGTCCCTCGTAAAGACGAAACGTCCCAAAAGCAAAAGGGTTGGTCGCTGCCGCCAGCCGGTTGCCGGGCTTTCTGGCCCCTCTGGCAAAAGCAGTGATCTTCCCTTTTTCTCTGGTGAGCAGGCACACCCGCCTGTCATATTCCCCGAAGGGGGTCTGTTTTAATACCATTCCTGTTACATACAGGGATTCCTGCATGATCCATCCTCCCCGCCGGAAAGATCTGTGTGTCCTTCCGCCCTGCAATCCCCGGAGGCACCGCATACCGCAGCCGGGAAATCCTCCTTTCCCGCGTTTTGCAGGTAATTCAGATAATCCTCCACTCTGCCGGTATGTTCAAATTGCTGCCAGTAATCCGTGAACTGCATCTTACGCATCCCCCTCTTCCATCAGTGTCATCCTCTGTAAAAATAGGGTCTGCAAATTTCGTTTTTCTATTCGCCCATCTCGATGTCTTTCGGATTATATCCGAAGTTCTTAAGCAGGATATCGCTGTCTCTCCAGTCCTTCTTCACTTTCACCCAGAGCTGCAGATTGACTTTCATTTCCAGCATATCCTCGATCTCCGGGCGGGCCTGGGAGCCGATCTTTTTCAGCATCTGGCCGCCCTTGCCGATGATGATGCCCTTGTGGGAATCTCTCTCGCAGATGATCGTGGCCTCGATGTCACAGATCCGTCCTCTCTCCTTCATGCTTTCCACCGTCACCGCAATGCCGTGAGGGATCTCCTCAGACAGAAGGCGCAGGGCTTTTTCCCGGATCAGTTCCGCCACGATCTGGCGCATGGGCTGGTCGGTGATGGTATCCTCGTCATAAAAGGCCGGTCCGTAGGGCAGATATTTTAAAATGCACTGGATCAGCACATCCGTATTGTCTCCCTTTAAGGCGGACACCGGAACGATCTCCTGAAAATCCAGTTCCCTGCGGTAGGTATCTATAAATGCCAGGATCTCTTCCTTTTTCACGGTGTCCGTCTTGTTGATCACCAGGATCACGGGAGTCCTGGTCTTTTTCAGCTGTTCGATGATATGACGTTCTCCGGCACCGATAAAATTCGTAGGCTCCACCAGCCACAGGATCACATCCACGTCGTTTAACGTATGCTCCGCAACGTTCACCATATAGTCTCCCAGCTTGTTTTTCGCTTTGTGGATACCGGGAGTGTCCAGAAATACGATCTGTCCCTCTTCCAGGGTCAGCACCGTCTGGATACGGTTGCGGGTGGTCTGCGGTTTATTGGATGTAATGGCGATCTTCTGTCCGATCAGACGGTTCATCAGCGTGGACTTTCCCACGTTGGGGCGTCCGATCAGTGTGGCAAAGCCGGATTTGTATGCCGGATTTTCGTTCATTTTTTATTTCTCCTGTTCTTGTAATTGCTGCTGACTGATTCCTGTCAGTTACCGGTCTGGCAGCCGGCAGCTGCATTTCTATGATAAATTTTCAGTTCTTACTGTTCTGTGCCGCTGTATCCTCTGTCGCGGCAGTATTGTCTGCCGTTTTCTGCAGGGTTTTCTGTATTTTTGCTTCCTCTTCGGCGAATTTTTTCTGTTCTTCTGCCCGGATCCGCTTCGTGCGCTTTTTGATCTTCTTTAAGATCAGTACGATCACTGCGATCACGATAGCCCAGATCACCAGATACGGGATATGGATCACGAACCAGATCGCTGCTTCCTTTAGTCCCTCGCCGATATTTTTCAGACTGTCCACAAATCCGGTGGAAATACGCTCCCAGACGGTCTCTTCTTCCACAGGGGTATAGACCTCTACTTCATCAATATAAAGGTATACGGTGCTGTAGTCAACCCGGTTATCATAGCTGCGAAGCTGGGATTCCATGCTTTCTAACTGATATCTGACATCCGACAGACGCTGTTCGATGGTAATAATATCTTCCACACTCTCAGCCTGCTCCAGAAGCTGTAATAATCTCTCCTGCTCGGTCCGCAGGGCATCCCGGTGGCTCTGCAGATCTACATAGGTCAATGTTACATCCTGCACATTCTCCGAGCGGCTGGTCACATTGCCCAGCTCTGAGACCGTATTCTGGAACTCCTCCAGTCTGTCCTTCGGGATGCGGATGGTCAGATTGGCATTCCTTGTAGAACGATAACTATAATATGTACTGCCGTTATAGGCATCCAGACTTTCGATATAGCCGCCGAGCTCTGTTACTTTATTCTCTACCGCGCTTAACAGCTTATCATACTCCCTGGTCTCGACATCCATATTCACGGTCTTGATCAGCTTCCGGTCTGCTACGACTGCGTCTGCAGTCTCCTCAGGCACTGTATTACCTGTGTCCTGGGTGTTTTCTGCGTAATCGTACCCCTCTGTCATGCCGAATCCGCCTTCATAAGCGGATGCCTCCGATGCAGCTGCCTCATTGGAAGCGACAGCATAATCCGCATCCATGAGATCACTGATGCCATAACTGCCCTTCGATGAGCTGCCGCAGGCGGTCAGCGATAATATCATACCGGCAGTGAGTATCCCTGTAATGATCTTTGTTTCAAAATTTCGTTTTTTCATAACCCTCTCCGTTCTGCGGACGGCATCCGGACAGCTTGCCGGATCCGCCTGCTGTTGACTTTTTATTGTTCACCCCTATAAACGAAATAATATCACAAAAGTTCTTTATTTATTTGATTTTTTGTCATTATTCAGCGTCATGCAAAATTGCATGTTATTCCGTGAAGCCTCACAGAGGCGGTTTTGCCGTTTTAAAAAAGATTTTCCACCTTCAGAAAACGATCCTGTTCTTCCTTCACTTTCGATGCCGTACCTACGACGCAGAGCAGATCCTCCTGCAGAAAAGCCCGGATATGAGCGGACAGCGCCCGGATATCCTCTTCGGTGGCTGCCAGCAGTTCGTCACGCTCTCTCTGCAGAGTGGCATCGTCCAGTCCCGTCATATAGGCACTTAAGGAATACAGTCCCTTCGCCGCCGGATTCATGGGTACATCCAGATCACTGACCGCACCGATGATATACTGGGTCATGGTGCGCTCATCTGCAGTGAACTCTGCAATGGCATCCGCCGCTTTCTCGTAAATGTCGATGGTCCTGCCCAGATTCGGATCTCTGTAGGAAACAAAATAGCTGTCACCGGATCTGCCGAAGCTGCACATACAGCCATAGGCGCCGCCCTTTACCCGGACATTGACCCACAGATATTCATACCCCATCATGACTTTCAGTACTCTTAAGGCTCCGGTATATTGCAGTCCGCTCTTACGGAAATTACCGGCACGGCAGACATAGTTGACCTGGCCGGAGGTTAAGAAGCCCTCGTTCTTCCGGGAGATTTCCGGAATATAATGCTCTTTTTCCACGTCTTCCGTGTAAAGTGCTGCCTTGAAGGCCTCCACCGGAGCGTCTAAAAGTGCCAATGCCTTCCGTTCTCCGACGAAATCCACCATGAGATTTTCCGGACGGAAGATCATTTTCCATAAGTTCTGTAAGTTCTCCACCAGTTCCTCTTTTTTCTCGTCAAAATGAGCTTCCAGATCTGCCGTCAGTCGATAGAACGGAATGCCGGAGATTTCTTCGCTCACGGCTCCGGGAATGCTGCCGTAGGACATGGCTCTTCCGGCCGCCACACTGTGTCCTCCGGAGGTCATCTGTGCCTGCATCCGGGACTTGCCCTCCGCCAGGATTTCATATAGTCTCTTGGTATCCGTGAAATCACTGGTCATGACGATCTCCCGCATCAGATCGACAGCTTCCGCAATACGGTCGTAAAATACCTTGGTCTTCAGTTCCAGCGTCAGCGTGAACTGATCCGTATCCTGTAATTGGCCGTAGACGTTGTTCACCGCAGCCATGCCGCCCGTGACCAGATTCATCTCATTAAACAGATCTCCGTAAGCATAATGCTCCGTATTCAACAATCCGAGACAGCCTTTCAGGATACCGATATAGGGGAAATATTTTCCGGGGATCTGATCCAGTTTGAAGATCAGGCGTAAGTATCCGATGCCGTTGGTAAACAGGTCGTGGTACAGAAGCGTGGTGTCTCCGATGTTCCGCACTTCGTTCACCGGCAGATTTGCCTCTTTTTTCATATCTTCCCGTTTTAACAGAGGGATCTTTTCCAGATCCTCCTTCGCGTCCTCGCTCTCCTGGAACTCGGTCAGCTTCCGGAAGGTCTCCTTCACATTCTGAATTTCTTCCCGACTCATGGCCGCTTTGACCTTTGCCATTTTCTCCCGCTGCTTCTCTTCCTGCTCTTCCAGAAGTCCCAGCTTCGGCTGTAAGATCACGATGCTGCGGTGGGTATTGTCCAGCAGATATTTCTGTACCAGATTTTCAAAATATCCGGTCTTAACTTCCCTGCGGAGTTCTGCGAAAGTTCCGTTGGCTTCGATGTGGACAAAAGGCAGTCTGTCATCGTACAGCCAGCTGTCCAGCACCTGTAACCCGTACATAAGTCCCTTGGGATAGGAACCAAAATCCGCCTCTCTGTATTTGAATTCATAATAATTGATTCCGGCTGACAGTGCCTTCTCGTCGAAGCCGTCTTTTACCAGCTTCTGAAGCACTTCTTCCGTCACCTGTAAAAATTCCTGTTCTTTTTCTACGGAGGTATCCTTCGCCACCACGCTGAAATAAGGCTGGCGGATACCGTTCTCGTAGATACTGTAGACGTCCTTGCCCATGCCACGGTCTACCAGTGCCTGCTTCAGGGGCGCTCCCGGTGCAGAACACAGGGCGTAATCCAGAATCTGGAACGCGATGTAAAGCTTCGGATCCAGGCTGTCTCCGACACAAAAGTTCTGGGACAGATAAGTATTTTCCTCCTCGTCCTCCCCCTCACCGATGGGACATTCCCGGACAATGCGGTTCGGAGTGGAAAATGCCGCTTCCTCCGTCACTTCGGAATCCACTTCCAGCGCATCAAAAGCCGACAGATAATGCTCATCGATAAAGGCCAGCTTCTCCGCCATATCCATGTTGCCGTAGAGGTAAATGTAGCTGTTGGAGGGATGATAAAATTTCCGGTGGAAATTCAGGAACTCCTCGTAGGTCAGTTCCGGGATCACCTCCGGGTCACCGCCAGATTCACAGCCATAGGTGGTATGGGGATACAGGGAGTTCATGATCTCCCGCTCCAGCACATCGTCCGGAGAGGAAAAAGCACCCTTCATCTCATTGTAGACCACGCCGTTGACTTTCAGTTCTTCCTCGTCGCCCTCCAGTTCATAATGCCAGCCTTCCTGTCGGAAAATGGATTCATTCTTATAAATATTCGGATAAAATACCGCATCCAGATAGACATGCATCAGGTTCTGGAAATCCTTGTCGTTGCAGCTGGCCACAGGATATACCGTCTTGTCCGGATAGGTCATGGCATTCAAGAAGGTATTAAGAGACCCTTTGACCAGTTCCACAAAAGGATCCTTCACCGGGAATTCCTTCGATCCGCATAATACGGAATGCTCCAGGATGTGCGCCACACCGGTGGAATCCTTCGGTGTGGTACGGAAACCGATGTAAAACACCTTGTTCTCATCATCGTTGGATACCAGCGCCACTCTTGCGCCGGTCTTCTTGTGACGGCACAGGTAGGTCACGCTGTTAATATCCGGGATCTGCCGTTTTTCCAGGATCTCATATGTGGATAAATCTTCTACTCTCATTTCTGCTGTGTCCTCTTTCTATTTATTAAAATGCCGCCAGTGCCAGCTTGCTCAGGGAGATTTCCTGGATCACGACGCCTTTTGCCTCTTTTTCCTCCGGCGTCATGGCTGCCAGTTCCCGGATGCCCAGTTCTCTGGTGACATACCGCTTTTTGCCTCTGCCGAAGATTCCTTTTTTCTCCTCGATAATGTTGATCTTTACCCGGGCCTTGATCCGGTCATAGATCTTGACCAGAAAGCTGTCCGGCTTTAAGTAATACAGATGGGTCTCCAATGTATCCTGGGGATCCACCTCTTTTTCCGCTAAAATATAGCGTTCCACGATCAGGCGGAATTTAAACGCCACCTCATCCTGCTCCAGCAGCTCCGCGAAAGTATATTTGGCACCTATGTAGACCTTCGCCGTATCCTGCAGGCTGTATTTATAGTTCTCATAAACTGTCTTTTGCATTATTGTCGATATCCTCAATCTTGAAACCGCTCATCCGTACCGCATCCTCGATCATTTTGCGGGACATGCCGGTCTCCTCCATCAGTTCCTCTATGGTCACCTTACGGCTCAGTTCCTCCGCCAGTTCTCTGGCCTTGTCCGCCACCTTGTTGACCTTGTCTTCCACGCGCTTGTCGATCTTGGAATTCTCGGTGTGCTCGGCAATATAGTCTTCCATGGCATCCATGATCATCCTGCCAAGCATCCCTTCGACTTCCTCCGGCTTCTCCAGACTGCCTAACATGGTCACACCGAAGGAAAGCGCAAGATTGCCTTCTCCCACCAGATCCTCCAGCAGAACACCCTGTCCGGCGTAAAGCTTTGCGATCTCCGCCACATCCGCCAGATGCAGTTCGATCAGGCGCTGCTGGGCATCGGTCTCCCCCGCCATGGCGGCAATGGAAAATGCCAGTTTTTCCCCATCCGTATAGGTTGGCAGGGCTGCCACTTCCTCCAGATATTCCTGTAAATAATCTTTTTCTTCCTCTGTCAGAAATTCGTCGGGATCCATGGGCTGTCCGATACCGATTTTATGTTTTAACAGGTAATCAAATACCATCTGCAGCTGGTCATTGCTCAGATCCAGCGCCGCAAACGCTTCCTTTACCTGTTCTTCGCTGATACAGCTCCCCTGTTCCCTGGCGGTCCTGCGGACCTGCTCTAAGGTCTGGGCAAATAATACTTCTTTGTTCATATGGGGTCTCCTTTATTTTACATGCTCGTGCGTAAACAGATGATACTGGCAATATTCATAGTTGCCGTTGCATTTGGAACAGAAGCGGAACTCCAGATTCGGGTCGTCCTCTTCCGTCCGGCCACAGACCGCACATTTATGTCTCGTGACTTTCGCCCGTCCGGCATTGGATTTTTTCTCGAACTGGGCCTTGCGGTGCATCTGCTTCGGTGAGATACGGCTGCGATGCAGCCGGTAAAAGTATAACACAAAATTTAAGAGGGATGCCACTACTGCAAATTTGGTGAACAGATTTCCTGCAATCACCGTATAGATCATCAGGACAGCATCCAGAATGCCCATCCACTTTACCTTTACGGGGATCACGAACATCAGAAGCACCTGCATATCCGGATAGGTTGCCGCAAACGCCAGGAAAATCGACAGGTTGATATAGTAAGTGCTGAACGCATAGGATCCGCTGTAGAATACTACGGATGCGGTCTCTGTCGCTATTCCTCCGGTGAGCAGATATATGGCTCCCATGCACAGGAAGCTGCCCACGATGGTAAACAGCATACCGGAAAAAATATAAACATTATACCGGTAGGTTCCCCAGGTCCGCTCCAATGCCGTTCCCAGATTATAATAGAACAACAGCATAATGATGGTGAAAATATCCAGACTGTCGGGAGGAACGATGATCCAGGTCACCAGGCGCCAGATCTGTCCGTGCAGGATCCGGTAGGGATCCAGAGTCAGATATCCCAGCAGATTCACGCCTGCCACACTTCCCATCAGTTCTATTACATATCCTGCCACATAACTCAGGATAAGGATCAGTGTCAGATTCGAAATCGCATATCTGCCAAATTTTTTCTCAAATTTGCTCATAAAGTCTTTTCTCCATTTCTATATTGTAACGACAGGAAACGTTTTCCAATAGTTACCCATTCGTTTTTTCTCTATCGAGATTGTAACATCCACGGGGCAATAAGTAAACCGCACGTTCAAAAGTTTATAGAATTCCTATTTTTTTAAGTTTTTCTTCACACAATTTTAACGACACCGTTTTGTCTTTGTTCGTTGCATTATGTTTTTTTTTGTCGTATAATGAAAAAAGTTTTGTGAAAGAAAAGTCGCATATATTAAGAAGTAATTCTGTAACTCATCATTGACCTTCTGAATAGTTACAGCATTTTATCAGGAAGGATGTATCACATGAATTCACAGGAAAAATACGCAACACTCGGCATAGATATCGGTTCTACCACTGTCAAGATTGCTATTTTAGATGAAAACCACAATATTTTATTTTCCGACTATGAGCGTCACTTTGCCAATATCCGGGAGACTCTGTCTGCCCTTCTTAAGAAGGCTTATGGCCAGTTGGGGGAATTGCAGCTGCACCCCATGATCACCGGCTCCGGCGGTCTGACTTTAGCCAATCACTTAGGTGTTCCTTTTACCCAGGAGGTCGTAGCTGTGGCTACCTCCCTGCAAGAGCTGGCCCCCAAGACCGATGTAGCTATCGAGCTGGGCGGTGAGGATGCGAAGATCATCTATTTCGAAGGCGGTAACGTGGAGCAGCGTATGAACGGTATTTGCGCCGGCGGTACCGGTTCCTTCATCGATCAGATGGCCAGTCTGATCCAGACAGACGCTTCGGGTCTGAACGAATATGCGAAAAATTATAAATCTCTCTACACCATTGCTGCCCGCTGTGGTGTATTTGCCAAGACCGATATCCAGCCCCTGATCAACGAAGGTGCTACCAAGGAAGATCTGTCTGCTTCTATTTTCCAGGCAGTGGTGAACCAGACCATCTCCGGTCTGGCCTGTGGTAAACCGATCCGCGGCCACGTAGCTTTTCTGGGCGGTCCCTTACATTTCCTGTCCGAACTGAAGGCTGCCTTCATCCGTACTCTGAATCTGGATGACGAGCACATCATCGACGTGGACAACTCCCATCTGTTCGCTGCCATCGGTTCTGCACTGAACGCGAAGGAGGAAGTCTCCATCAGTCTGTCCGACATGGTGAAAAAGCTGTCCTCCGATATCAAGATGGAGTTCGAGGTAGAACGTATGGAGCCTCTGTTCGCGGACAAGGCTGCTTATCAGGAATTCGTGGAGCGTCACAGCAAACATCATGTGACCACCGGAGATTTACAGTCCTATCAGGGCAAGGCATTTCTGGGTATCGATGCCGGTTCCACCACCACGAAAATTGCATTGGTGGGCGAAGACGGCTCCCTCCTGTACTCCTTCTATTCCAGCAATGACGGAAGCCCCTTGAAGACGGCCATCCGTTCCCTGAAGGAAATCTACTCTCTCCTGCCCGAAGGTGTGGAGATCGTGCGCGCCTGTTCCACCGGTTACGGCGAAGCGCTGATGAAGGCCGCTTTCCTGTTGGACGACGGCGAGGTCGAGACTGTGGCACATTACTATGCCGCTGCCTTCTTCGATCCCAGCGTAGATTGTATCTTAGACATCGGCGGTCAGGATATGAAGTGCATCAAGATCAAGAACCAGACCGTAGACAGCGTACAGCTGAACGAGGCATGTTCCTCCGGCTGTGGTTCCTTTATCGAGACCTTTGCAAAATCCCTGAACTATACGGTACAGGATTTTGCACAGGCGGCCCTGTTTGCAGAGCATCCCATTGATCTGGGTACCCGCTGTACCGTATTCATGAACTCCAAGGTAAAACAGGCCCAGAAGGAAGGCGCTTCCGTAGCGGATATCTCCGCAGGACTTGCCTACTCTGTTATCAAAAATGCTTTATTTAAGGTAATCAAGGTATCTGATGCCTCCGAGCTTGGTAAAAATATCGTGGTACAGGGCGGTACTTTCTACAACGATGCCGTTCTGCGCAGCTTTGAGAAGATTGCCAACTGTCAGGCCATCCGTCCCGACATCGCCGGTATCATGGGCGCTTTCGGTGCTGCTCTGATCGCAAGAGAGCATTATGAGGACGGTTATGTGACCACGATGCTGGATTATCAGAAAATCTGCGACCTGCAGTTCGAGACCAGCATGGCAAAATGTAAGGGCTGTACCAACAACTGCCGTCTGACCATCAACAAATTCTCCGGCGGCCGTCAGTTCATCTCCGGCAACCGTTGCGAACGCGGTATCGGTGGTCAGAAGAATGCCCACAATGTACCGAATTTATACGAGTATAAATTACATAGACTGTTTTCCTATGAATCTCTGGATGCCGACAAGGCTCCCAGAGGTGTGGTAGGTATCCCCAGAGTACTGAATATGTACGAGGACTATCCGTTCTGGTTCACATTTTTTAACGAACTGGGCTACCGCGTGGTACTCTCTCCCAGCTCCAATCGCAAGATCTACGAGCTCGGTATTGAGTCTATCCCCAGTGAATCCGAATGTTATCCGGCGAAGCTGGCCCACGGCCATGTGACCTGGCTGATCCGTCAGGGGATCAAGTTCATCTTCTACCCTGCGCTGTTCTATGAACGCAACGAGTTCGAAGATGCCAACAACCATTACAACTGCCCCATCGTTACTTCTTATTCCGAGAATATCAAGAATAACGTGGAGGAGATCGCCGGCGGTGAGATCACGTTCCGCAACCCGTTCATGTCCTTCCGGGATCTGGGTACCGTGACGGATGCACTGACGAAGGAATTCACCGAGATTCCCGCTTCCGAGATCGCTGCAGCCTGCGAAAAGGGCTGGCAGGAGCTGGCGAATGCCCGTCACGATATGGAGAAAAAGGGCGAAGAGACTTTGGAATACTTACGTCAGACCGGCAAACGCGGTATCGTGCTGGCAGGCCGTCCCTATCATGTGGACCCGGAGATCAACCACGGTATTCCCGAACTGATCACCTCCTACGATATGGCAGTGCTGACAGAGGATTCCATCTCCCATCTGGCAAAGCCGGAACGGCCTTTGATCGTATCCGACCAGTGGATGTACCACTCCAGACTTTATGCCGCTGCAAGCTATGTAAAGACCGTGGAGAATCTGGATCTGATCCAGTTGAATTCCTTCGGCTGCGGTCTGGATGCCGTTACCACCGATCAGGTGAACGATATCCTCTCCGGCTCCGACAAGATCTACACCTGCCTGAAGATCGATGAAGTCAACAACCTGGGTGCGGCCCGTATCCGTATCCGTTCCCTGTTGTCTGCAATCCGTGTCCGTGAAAAGATGGGCAAGCACCGCAACATCCGTTCTTCCGCTATCGAGAAGGTACCGTTTACCGAAGAGATGCGTAAGGACTATACCATCATCTGTCCGCAGATGTCCCCGATCCACTTTGAGATCCTGCAGCCTGCGTTCAATGCCTGCGGTTACAATTTCGTTGTGCTGGACAATGACAACAAGCACTCCGTGGATGTAGGTCTGAAATACGTTAACAACGATGCCTGCTATCCTTCCCTGCTGGTCGTTGGACAGATCATGGAAGCTCTGCTGTCGGGCAAATATGACCTGAACAAGACCGCCATTATCATGAGCCAGACCGGTGGCGGATGCCGTGCGACGAACTATATCGGCTTCATCCGCCGTGCCCTGAAGAAGGCAGACATGGAGCAGATTCCCGTCATCTCCCTGAACCTGGCGGGTATCGAGAGCAATCCCGGCTTCCACCTGAATGCGGATCTGATGTTACGCGCCGCTGTGGGTGCTGAATTCGGAGATATTTTCATGCGCTGTGTCTACCGGATGCGTCCTTATGAGGCGACTCCGGGTTCTGTAGATGCTTTGCATAAGGAATGGCTTGTGAAGGTACAGAAATTTGTCTCCGCGAAGCATATCAGCATTCCGAAATTCCGCAAGATGTGCACAGAGATCATCCGTGATTTCGATGCGATTCCGGTGCTGGATATCAAGAAGCCCCGCGTCGGCGTGGTCGGCGAGATTCTGGTGAAGTTCTCTCCTGCCGGCAACAATCATCTGGTGGAACTGCTGGAGAGCGAGGGGGCGGAAGCTGTAGTGCCCGACCTGATCGACTTCATGCTGTACTGCTTCTACAACCAGATTTACAAGGCCGAGCATCTGGGTACCAGCAAAAAGACCGCGAAGATCTCCGCTCTGGGAATCTGGGCCATCGAACATATCCTCCGTGGCTCTGCCGTGAAGGCTTTTGAAGAAAGTAAGCATTTCGATGCGCCTACCAGCATCTACAAGATTGTCTCCTATGCGGAACCCATCGTATCCATCGGTAACCAGACCGGTGAAGGGTGGTTTTTAACCGGTGAGATGGTGGAACTGATCAAGGAGGGTGTTCCGAACATCGTATGTACCCAGCCCTTCGGCTGCCTGCCGAACCATGTGGTAGGCAAGGGCGTTATCAAGGCCCTGCGGAAAGCATATCCTTCCTCCAACATCGTAGCCATCGACTACGATCCCGGTGCCAGCGAAGTCAACCAGCTCAACCGCATCAAGCTCATGCTCTCCACCGCCCAGAAGAACCTGAAGAAGGGCGACGGGGCTGCGGACTAAAGATATCGCTTAGACTAAATAAATTACCTGAATGATTTTCTGGTGCTTCCGGTCGGATTTTTCGCCTGGAAGCGCCAGATAAACAGATAAGTTTCTCCTTTCCGTGTCCTTTCCATGCAAATGTCTTTGCAGATTCCCTATATCATGCTATAATATGCCCAGACATGCCTGTAGCGACTGCCTGCAGCGACTTGCTGACCATTTTCGCTAAAAGCCGTTTTTCGGCCATTTTAGTACAAAATTTCTTATATTTCTTCTTTTTTTGTATCAAATTTGCTTTTTTTCTTCATTCTGATACAATCAACCATTTTTCCACCTGAAAATTAGCTGTTTTTGTATTTTTTTCTGCTTTTTTGCCCCATTTACACCAAACATTTTGAAAGGAGCGTTTTTATGATCAAAAATTTAGACTCTCGCCTGAGCAAACTACAGGCACAACGCGATTACCTGTGCCACAAGCTTTCTACATTTCCGGAAGGCGAATTATCCATTCAGAAAAACGGTTCTTACCACCGTTGGATTATCAAAACGGAAGAACAAAAAACATATTGTCCTAAGTCAAACCGTTCCCTTGCAGAAATTATGGCTCTGAAGAAATATTATTCTCTTCTGCTGTTGGAAGTTGAAGAAGAACTTTCTCTGCTTACTTCCTATAAGAATAAATTATCCTATGCAAGCCATTCCAAGGAATTATCCGCCTCCGATCTTCTGTCGGAAACCTCTCCCTATTATGAATTGCTGCAAACTCATTTTGCAAAAAATAAACTTCCGATGTCGGTGCAAAAATGGAATGCGGAAGCTTATGAGACGAATGGTTCACATCCGGAACATCTGATCCATACCACGCTGGCAGGTCATCAAGTCCGTTCGAAGTCTGAGGTCATCATTGCCAATCTCCTGTACACCAATGGGATTCCGTACCGGTATGAAGCTGCCTTAATCTTAAATGAAATGACCATCTATCCGGATTTCACGATTCTGCATCCCACCTCACAACAGATCTTCTACTGGGAACACTTTGGGATGATGGACAAGAATAATTATTGTGACGCTGCCTGCAACAAGCTCAAATCCTACTGTTACAACGGAATCTATCCCTCCATGCAGCTGATTACTACTTACGAAACCGGTAAGGTTCCCATTCGTTCTGAACAGGTGCAGCAGATCATCTCTCAGTACTTCCTATGATGCAGTGAAACAAAATCACTTGCTTGCAAGTAAATGTATTGAGCGGCCAGACTCCTTCGTGAGCAAATACACGTACATTAAAAAGACCGGGTGTGCCGGCCTCCAATCGTTAGCTTGATTCTGGTTCTAACTTTTGGGCGGTACAGTCCCAGTCCTTAATAATGAGTAAGTTCTCTTTTACCTATGATCTCATGATGCATTTGCGCTGCGGCTCTCGATGTACTGTTGTAAGACTTCGGTGACTTCCTCCGGTGCCAGTCCGGCATCCTCGATCAGATCACTTACCGCCTCCAGTTCCTTACGTCTCTTCTGTTCGAATAATTCTTCCAGTTCCCGTTCCTCGGATTCAATGCGGATGTTTAACGCATTGATCAACTCCTGCTTGGCCTGAATCTTTTCCTCCAGGGATTTTCTCTGTCCTCTCGGCATATACTGTGTGCTCCTTTCCTTATGGCAATCCTTTGGATCATGGTTACTGCCAGATGATCTTAAAAAACAAGGCCATCACCAGGGATTACAGGTTCCGCAGGAACTATCGTAATCTGTCATGAATGGCCTGATATGTTACAGTATATGGACAAGATTGTAAAAATATACCATATGTCTGCTAATATACTACTATAATTTTGCTCTATTGGAAAAAGCCTCCGCAGATATCTTTTTTGCTCACACCAATCCGTCGAACCTAGTTCAGACTGTCCACTGCCGCTTTCAGCTTGTCCAGTGCAAGCTCCAGGGTTGCTCTGGGGCAGGCGATGTTCACGCGCTGGAAGTCTGCACCGCTGGGGCCGAACATAGAGCCGCCGTCCAGCCAGAGTCCCGCTTTTTCCACGATAAACTGATCCAGTTCCTCACCGGAAATGCCCAGTTCACTGCAATCCAGCCATACCAGATAAGTGCCTTCCGGCTCCACCAGATGGATCTTCGAAAGCTTTTCCTGCAGATAAGTCCGCAGAAAATTCAGATTCTGAAGCAGGTAGGCTCTCAACTGCTCCAGCCACTCCTCCCCGCCTCGGTATGCTGCCTCGCAGGCAACCGTTCCCAGCGCATTGGGTTCGTCATAACCGGTCTTGTCAATCTCTTTCCGGAAGGCCTCCCGCATTTTCTCATTGGAAATAAAAATATGAGAAATCTGCAGTCCTGCCAGATTGAAGGTCTTGCTGGGTGCCGTACAGGTCACGGTAAATTCCGCGAAACGGGGATCCACCGTGGCAAACACCGTATGCTCATATCCGGGATAGACAAAGTCATTGTGGATCTCGTCACTTACCACGATCACATGATGGCGCAGACAGATCTCTCCCAGCTGCTGCAATTCCTCTCTGGTCCACACTCTGCCCACCGGATTGTGCGGATTGCACAGGATAAATAATTTGATATGCTCCTGCTCGATCTTACACTCAAAGTCTTCGAAATCGATCCGGTAACCGTTCTTCCGTGCGGAAGTTTTTTCATATACCAGTGTGTTGTCCACTACTTTCCGGTCATTGTCCCGGACAATGTTGGTAAACGGATAATAGACCGGATTCTGTATCAGTACAGCATCTCCGGGATCCGTGAATGCCCGGACGGCAGCCCCCAGGGCAAAAACCACGCCGGGAGTCTTCACGATCCACTCCCGCTTCGTCTTCCAGTTGTGGTTCTTCTCCATCCAGTTCATCACCGCATTGTAATAGGATTCCTTGGGCTGTGTGTATCCGTAGATTCCATGCTCCACTGCTGCATGAAGACTTTTCGTGATCTCTTCGGACACCGTGAAATCCATGTCTGCCACCCACAGAGGCAGCACATCTGCGGGCTTTCCTCTCTCCACGGCATAGTCGTATTTCAGGCAGTTTGTTCCTCTGCGGTCTGTAATTTTATCAAAATTGTATGTAGTCATACGAATTCACTTACCTTTCGTCAATCTGCAAACTTTTTGCCTGTGGCTCCAGGCTGCAGATTATATTTTATCGGTCGCATGCATTCTTCCAAGGCCTTCTGCACGTCCTGATTGGCTGCGTCCCACTCAGGCAAAAGCCTGTTCCAGATCTGCCAACAGATCATCGATGTTCTCGATTCCCACTGACATTCTCAGAAGCTTCTCGTCCACACCCAGCGCTTCTCTGACCTCTGCCGGTACATCTGCATGGGTCTGTTTCATGGGATAGGTCAGGAGACTTTCCACGCCTCCCAGGCTTTCCGCAAAACGGATCAGCTTCACACTCTCCAAAATTTTAACAGCTTTTTCGGCAGAATTCAACCTAAAGGAAATCATTCCGCCATATCCGCTGCACTGTCTGTCGATCAGAGCCTTATCCGGCCGGGAATCCAGACCGATGTAATATACCTTCTCTACCTCCGGTCTCTGTTCCAGCCAATGGGCAACTGACAGTGCATTCTTCTGGTGCTGTTCCATGCGGATGGCCAGTGTCTTGATGCCACGAAGCAATAACCAGCTGTCAAACGCAGACAGACAGGCACCCGTGGTCTTGTAAATATTATAAAGCTGCTGGTACAGCGCAGCATCCTTCACTACGAGGAAACCGGATAATGTGTCATTATGTCCTTCCAGATACTTTGTGCCACTGTGCACCACAATATCGGCACCTAACGTAAGAGGCTTCTGGAAATAAGGGGACAGGAAGGTGTTGTCTACGATCAGCAGGCAGCCGTTCTCATGCGCCAGATCTGCAATAGCCTGAATATCCGCTACTTTCATCATGGGGTTGGAGGGTGTCTCCAGATAGATGGCTTTCGTCTCCGGACGCAGCGCTGCCTTCACGGTATCCACACTGGAAGTGTCCACGCAGTCCACGGAAATTCCATTCTTGTGACTGATCATATTCCATAATCTTAAGGTTCCACCATAGAGATCATCCGTAGCGATCAGATGATCGCCGGGAGAAAAGATTTCCATCATTGCAGTGATTGCCGCCATACCGGTGGAAAATGCCAGTGCCCCCGTTCCCTGCTCCAACAGGGCTACTGTCTTCTGCACCTCGTCTCTGGTGGGATTCGTGCAACGGGAATAGTCATATCCCGTACTCTTTCCAAGTCCCGGATGCGCATATGCCGCATTCTGATAAATGGGCATGCTGATGGCGCCAAACTGATCCTTTCTCTCATTACTTCCCTGGACACATATGGTCTCTGCTGCAAATGCCATCTTTTTCTCCTCCTATGCCTATGTAAAATTCTATATCTTGCTATATTTCCTACTGTTCCAGTAGGTATAGTATATTTTTAACATAGTAGGAAGAAAAAGTCAAGTTACTATTATCGTTTTACCAATAAAGTTGCATCTCTTTTTCTGCTTCCTGTTCTGAAACATTCAGTTTCTTTCTTAGCCGCTGTAAAGTCTCCTCATAGCTCGCATTAAATTCCTTGCACGTAGTTATAATTCCCTGCGCGATTCCCTGGGTGATTCCTTGGGCAACTCCCCGCCTCGTATACTGATCAAATAATTCGCACATGCTGATTTCATCCTCCTCTGTAATATCTAATCCTTTTAATATTTCTTCGGTATCATCCACGTTTTTATCTCCGGACAATACCCGTAGCCGTTCGCAAATCTCCTTCGGGAGATAACCGGATATCATCCGTGATTCTGTTTCTCGTACTGCCTGCGGTATTCTTCGCCAATGTATCCCGCTTTACGCAGTATCATGCCTTTATCCACTTTCATCTGATTTGCAAACAGATACAAGACTCTTGGCATTCCGCCTGTCACATGGTATTTTGCAACATCTTCCAGTTGATTATGCAATGTATTCGTACTGTCTGCATATAGGCTCTCCGTTGCAACTGTAAGCATCTCCTCGCTGGTCACCACCACAGTTCCCTCATGCAGTAATGCATTCACTATATCCGCTGCTACATCCGCATAACTTTCAAAATTCTTCGTTATAATATCATTCAGTTCCAATAAATACTCCTCTCTGTCTCTTGTCAATTAGTCAAACAGACAGAGAAATCCCTAAAGCACGCTCTGGCGCAGTCTCTGTCCTGCCTATCTGATTTTGTAAAAAAATGAATCTCGGCGATACGCCACCGACTGCACTTTACGTGCATCAGATACCCATAAAAAATATCTATGAAATCTTAGCTATATAGACTTTCTGTAGATGTGATTACTATAGCACAAGTACTTGAATTCCACAAGGGAATTCCAAGGAAATCAGTCAATAAAAATATACAAAAACAGAGCTGTAAAAATTGGTTATTTCTCTCAGCTCTGTTTTTTGTGCAATATTACTTTTTAAAAGTTAATCCAGTTCGAACAGCTCCTGGGCGCTGATAGTGATGCTGTCGGTATTAGCGGGAGTGGTTTTTGAGCCGTTTTCAAACATAGTGTAGACCCGAACGTATACTTTCATTGCCTCGGCATCGGATTTGACAACACCGGAATTCCCATTGAACAATCCCATCTCCGACAACGGATAAGTCACGGTATAGGTCAGGTTGTTGCCCACCACATAGTGACCGTTTTGAACTGCTACAGCATTACCCGAAGTATCTTTTACAGAAGACACATTCAGCGGGACTACCTTTTCGGTAATTCCTTCCACTGTCTTTGCGTCGGCAGCCGTACCTGCGGATCTGTAGAATTCTACGCAGATCTGCGGGTTACCACTTAAGATATTGTCGTCTTCCGCTACAAACTTCACACTGACCACATCTCCTGCATCGGTGGATCTGATGTTACCCTGATCTGCCGCCTTCAGGATCATGTTGTTCGCAGGATCGCTGATCACATAGATGGATTCCATGTCATAGCCATTATCATCCCTGAACGATATGCGAGGTGCTGATACACCGGCATTATACGCTGCAATGATCGTATTGACAAAAAGTTTCATCTCCGCACCTTCATCCGGTCTGGAATGACCTGCTCCGGAATAGGTAACATTACCCATAGTATAAATGTAATAATTATTTACGACATCATTAGGACAAATGCTGTAAATATTGGTAGACTGAACATTTGAGTCATAAATATCCGACAGACAATACCATACTACAATATCACTTCTTCCATCACCATCACGATCCAATTCCATATTGGGCTGCAGCCACTGATAATGCGTTGAATTTACCTTCAGGCTCTTCCGCTGATTGATTTCTTTTATTTCGTCTTTAGAGATCAAATAAGGATACTGCGTAATCTGTCCTTCATTCACCTGTGTCGCTTTCAGAGCCGGTGGGGAAGCACCTTCCAAACAGTAATCTCCTTTCAGCATGTAGCTGGCCTTATTCCATCCAGCATCCCAATACTTTCCCCTAAATCCGGCATCATATAATAACTCATTATTTACAGGGAAAAGACTGCCCTTATAGGACTTATCGCCTTGTAAACTATCCAACTGTTTCCTCAGGAATCGAACTACCGTGTATTTCGTAAGCCCTTCCTTCTGATTCAGGTAAATGTCTGTATTTGGTATCTTGAGAGTATCATACTGATACGTTTTCAAAGTATCCAGATATTTCTGGTAGTGTTGTCTCTCGGTATCGTTTGGAGCCCAATTCACCATCTGCTGATAGTATTCCTTCAGTTCCCCGTATCTGTCCAGACCTACGGATGCCCGGATGGTCTTATTGAATTCATATCCCCAGTACCATCCGTTATCGTTATAGTCACTTCCTCCGGAATCCTTATATCTCAGCCGACTATACATATCATTGATATATGATGTGGTATCATGTGTAAACAATACACTTCTTCCAGACTCTATATAGTCACGTACTGCCCGGCCTACCGCCAGATTTTTTCTGGCACCACTCAGTTTCTCCGTATACAAATCGGTATGACCATCCTTCTGACTATTTGTCACATCATACCACCGATAATCATAACCGAACCGGTAACTATCTGCAAATCCTAAAATCAGCATATCATAGGTCTGAAAATATTCATAAGACTTCACATAACAATTCTCTATATCTGTATCACTGATATTATGATCATAAATATGCAATCTATCTTTTAACAGCCCAATTACCGATACACTGTCTACCTGAACATCCCAATCCTTAAGATTACTTATATAAGTTTTAAAATTACCATCGTTTGCCAGATCCCAATTATTTCCATTATCCGATTTTAACTGTAAAATCCTGATCTTTTTGCGTTCTCCCTGCACTTGCACAGCAGTATATCCGGATTTTGCAGTTCTGACCAACGGATCAGCATTATCATAAAATACAATTTTCCATGGTATGACACCCACATAATCATCCGGCAGCTGCCGCATTACTTTATATACATTTCCGGTACGCAATTCATAATGCGCAGAATCATTGTTATTTATCGGCTCTACTTTATTCCATGCATCACCATTCCTAATATATACATTGATTCCGGTCAGTTCCTCTGAATTGCTGCTATGATTGCCAATAGAATCTGATCCGAGGAACCGTCCGTCAGAGTTCTTATCAACAAACAGCTTACAATCATAAGAATCTGTTACCGATGATGCGACTCTATTGTCCAAGGTAAATATATACTGTAGCTGATACTTACCATCAATCGCAGACAGATACGTCTGGTTTGGATCATTCTGGGTGTCACCATAGGACAGTTCCTCCGGATAAGGACGTTCGCCAGAGATATTTGTTACCCAGTCCACGGACAGCTTAGACAAATTCAAATAATTACAGAATCTGCGTTGACGTTCCTCAAGATTGGAAGACTCCGCCAATAACTGACTCTCTGCAAATACATTCTTCTGCCAATAAAGATACTCGCCGGTTGTTGCATCCTTGGCTGACACAATCTGCTGTACAAACTGATAAAAATAGGAATTTTTATCCATAGTTTTTGTAGATGCAGCATCCTTGGCATCATTCAAAAATGCATCCGCAATTACCACAGGATACCCAGCCTGTACATACTGTAATAATTCCTTATATTTCGTGGAATTCATGTCATTACCGGGACCACGATATGTTGTTGACTTGTTGTTTTTATCCTCACTATTATCATTGATCTTATGATTCAATGACGCATCCTGCAATCTGTGCTGATCATTGTAGCTTTCACCGGAATAGTCATAATAATCTCCCACATGAGAATAAATCAGACCATCCATTGTAGTATCATTATATTTCGTCCTCCCATTTTCATCTGTGTTCATCGTCCCGGTCCTGGCGCCAAGATAAATCATATCATACTGTTCATTTAAATCCTCTATTTTGCCGATAAACTCTGCAGATGCCATCTTACGGATATTGATCTTACCGGTATAGGTATCTGTCATTCCCATAAATTTTTTAATGGTTTTGTCCAGATCGGCATTAAAATCATAACATGGTTCCAAATCCAATACCGTAATCTCAGATTTCACCGTCACTCTGTGCATATACCAGTTCAGAATGTATCTTGTAATGGATGCTTTCGTGATTTTTTCTTCCAATTTAGTGGAAGTGTTCCCATTCTTTTCCGCTAGGAAATTCTCGTACTGAATCTCCTCCAAGACAGCCGCATAAACCCACGCTTTGCCTGCATCCTGCGAAAAATCCGCAAGAAAATCCGATGCCACGTATGCTTTGGCATTCTCAGACGAATCATCATTCAGGTAAACATTGTCTACCAGAAACGCCTTCACATCTGCCAGTGTCTTTGCATTCCCGGCAGGGATCTGCTGAGTCTCAGCCAGGGATGTTAATTCCTTATTCACATTATCCAGGCAGGTACTGTTTTTTATCGCACTGTTTGCTTCCTCCCAATATCCCAGCTGTTCTTTCACCAACGCATTATAGACATCCGCATCGGAGACACGAAGCAAAGTAAGTGCCAGTCTGGTCAGAACCGTATTCTGAGCCGTATGGTTCTTCTCATAGAATCCATAATCCATGACAACCGGAATGCGCACACCGTTGTTACGGTTCAGCGAAGTATCCTTGTCACTCTCAATGCCGAAACAGAGTCTGGAGACCGCATTCGCCAGATAAGCTGCATTCGCCGGCTCCGTCTGATAGTCTCCCTGTCCGGACAGATAGATCATATCCACATCTGACAGCTTCAGACCGCAATAAGTCTGCTTTTCTGCCAGATCAGCCAGTTCCTGCACGGTAAGAGTCGTAACCTCGATCTGCATCTTGCTGATATCATCATCCGATAAATTCAGAACATTCTTTTTGAACCATTCTCTGTTGGTAAAACCACCATCATATACGACACTGCCCCTGCTGTCTGCGGTGGCATCTCCGATAAAATCATATGTATTCAACGGATCAAAGCCGTTCTCGCCGCGAACCAGCACCTGTACATTGCCGTCCTGCACCTTCTTATAGCGTCCGGTATCACTTTCCAGATACTCGTCCACCAGTTTCCAGTCACTGTCTCCGTCCTCGTAAAGCACGGCATCGGATACATAATATTCACCGGCTTCATTCGTCAAAAACTGCAGAAAATATCCATCTGCTACCGGCTGAAAACTATAGACGCCTCCGGTAAGATTTTCATTGTAAAGAGCCCATAAAGTAGCTGTATTTTCACTCTTATCCAGAATATACAGGTTCTGTGAAATTACCTCCGGCAACTGCTGCGTTGCAATCTCCGGCAAAGCCAATTCATCGCCATCACTGACGGACTGCCCCTCCGCATCACCAGAAGATACCGAAGGGGTGCCGCTTCCTGCAATGGCACAATCCTCCGGAAGAGAATCTCCCAAAACAATCACACCCAGATAGGTATACTGCGGATTATTCGTACTGCCAGACTTCTGCCATACTTTCATTCCCAGATAATCTGTCGTCTGAAATGTGGTAGTATCTATGCTGTCCATCCGGCCATTGGGAACTTTGTCGTAATTGGTCAGAGCATATCTGTCTGTCGTATATGCATAGGACTTCTCGCCATTCTGATTGATCACTGTCTGTAACTGATTACCGGTGCTGCCGGATACCATGGAAAAAGTCGGCAGAATGTTCTTCCTGCCAGCAGCGGCTGCATCCGTCTCCATAAAAGAGCTGTACCGCTCATATCGGGTTCCGGCATATTCTTCCCCATCTGCCAGCATCGTATAGACTGCATCCGCACTAATGAAATTGTAGCGTCCGCTTCCGTCCTCTCTCCGGATAAACTTACCCCTTAACTGCGCAGTATGGGATGCATCTTCCTTCTCTTCGTAAGCTGAAAAATCCAAAGCCTTTCCCTGTCCTGCCAGTTCGGACATATTACCGGAGTTGATGGAAGCCTGTATCTGCTGCATCGCCTCCAGACGTTCCGTCTGGGACGGTAGTTCGGACAGTTTTCTGCCCTCTGATACCGGTTCTTCTCCACCGATCAGATAGCCTATGGAAGCATTCTCTGTAGATGGTACGACCTCCAGAATATGAAAAATATTACCCTCGGTGTTGATCGTATCGTCTACCAGCTTTTCAATGCCCGGCAAAGTAGCTTCCTTCGCTATGGCTTCCATAGAGCCATAGCTCTGACAGACTCCTGCTGTCAGAGCTATGGTAAGGATACCTGCTATGTACTTTTTGGTATTTAACTTCATTTTGCGTGTCATTTATTGTCCTTTTTCCAATACTAATAAGAAATTACGTTTAAAACTATAGTAAATACGTTCCTTTTCAGCATCTGATTCAATAGCATCCATATATGCCTTCAACGCCTTTCTGTCTCCGGCATCTGTTAATTCCTTTATTTTCTCAGCCCGTTCCGTCTTTAAACGCTCAACTGCCTGTCTGACAATTGTTTTGTCATTTTCTTTGTCATTCCAGCTTTCATAAGCATACACTACCAACATAAGGTAGTCGTTTTCCTCGTCATTTGTAATCTTGAATGATGTCCAGCTTCCTTCCGGACCCTGATCCGATGTAGTTCCTACTTCTGTCGAATCTGCTTTTGCCTCATCAGCCTGCAGGACAACATCATAGGTCAGTGTATAATTTGTCAGATCCACACGCTTATTTGCTTCATTCTCAATGCCATAAGTATCAATCACAAAATGAGGATTATAATAACAAGGAACCTTAATTTTCGTTACATGTTCTCCTCCATTAAACAAAAGCTGTGCCTGCGGTATTAATACAACTGTCTCCGCTACTTCTGTACCATCCTCCATACTGTACGCTACCAGTCTCAGATGATATTCCTCATTTAATCCTATATTTTTTAAAGCCCAGACTTCCGCAGACGTTCCTGTAGTTTCGCTCTTCAGATAAGGCACGTTATTGACCCCATCCCATCCGCCATTGTATATTCCAAAGCCGACTTTATAGGATTCAATATACTGTCCGTTTCCATGTGTAAAACTATGATCCAGATCTGCAGGCAGCCCTTCAAATTTCCACAATACTTCTTTTGCTTTTCCGTCATCATCTGTGTAATTCAGAATTTTACATACAATCTTACCGTTTCTGTTCAGTACAAAGCCATCCGAATTCAATGTTCCTTTATCACTTTCATCAATATCTGCCGTAATATAGGGTTTGTCTGCGCTCGTGACGGTTTCCAGTGCAGGAATTGTAATCCAGATATATCTTGTAACTGTAACACTGGCTGATAAGTGTATTTCAGCCTCTACATATACTTTCGTATTTATATTATTACCGCATTCCAGCTCTGCTTCAAACTGTCTGCCATCCGCATCTGTTAATCCTGTGATTTTATAACTATTGTTATAATCATAGGGCACTGACCATGTAATCTGAGGATACCTATTCATATAATCGGCCCAGGATGGTAAACACTCAATGGTAGCTTTGTAACCTTTTTTTGGTGTACTGCCCTCCATAAAATCATACATCGTTAATGTATTTGCAATCAATGTACAGTCATATTTGTCATTAATATTCGACCGTTTCTCCACCGAAACATATGCCGTTGCTTTCACGTTCGGCCGCTCTACCACCTGACAGGTCACAATCAATACTGCCGAACCTATTGTCTCATTTTCCCCGACTTTAAGTAATCCACCATCCGGAGTAATCGTTGTACCATTTTTTGCTGTACTATCCGCCTTTTCTACAGACCATTGTACTCCGCCATTTTTCACCTCTTCCGAAGCAGTCTCTAATGTATAACCAAATTGTAACGTACCATTTTGCTGTACTGTTACATTAGCAGGATCAATCGTCAATGTAATTTTCTCTGTCACATTCACCACTGCGGTCGCCACCTTGGAGCTGTCCGCCACAGCGGTGCAGGTTACAAGTAACACACCGTCTCCCAGGATTTCGTTATTACCCACTTCTAACTTACCATTGCTATTAATTTCAGTTCCATCGGCGCGAGGAGTTCCGTCTGCCTTGCAGACCGACCAAGTCACTCCTTTTGCAACTGCTGCTTTATCTCCCGTGAGCTTATAGCTGAAAGTCTTACTGTCACCACGGGCTACCGTTTCTTTAGTAGGTTTGATGGTCAGGCCGGTGATCCAGGCGTAATCCGTGCTCTCCTCTCCGGAGAGATCATTACGAAGCTTGATGGTCTCCGAGATATTGTAGGTCTTATCCTGATAAGAGAAGGTCATTTCCAGCTTCACTTTGCGCCTATCCAGATCCGTGAGGTCAATGTTGAACGCCGTCACGTATTCTGCCATCAGGGACGGTGCTGCCGTTTTCGGGTCTCCCCAGATCATATTGCCGTCAACATCTTTCCCGCCATTTGCCGCTTCATACAGATATAACTGGTTGGCAGAATCGTAACCGCTTCCTCCCTGCCAGCGTACCATATAGACATTGTCATTGTTGCGTAAGATCAGTTCCGCTGCAGGAACTCCGTTCGCCTCGACATTGCCTTCTACGTTCACTGCATCCCCGGTGGTGGTCTGGAAGGAAATTCCGCGTTCCACGTCAATGATCAGGTCAATCAGCTGATTTGCCGTTAATTGTGCTTCCTCCTGCAATGTCAGTTCCCGGTTGCCTCTCATATAAGAGTTATTTCCTGCAATCACAAAGGCTCCGACAGCGCCTGCCACAATACTCATGATCGCCAGTGATACAATAATCTCCACCAGAGTAAATCCTTTTTTTCCGATATGCATGGCCAACCTCCTTACTCCTAACCCTTACACTGTTTTCTTGAGAATCTTGCCCGTTCTTCCCACAGGTGTGATTTCTATGGTTCTGGAACCGCTGCTGACTGTGATCTTCGAACAATAGTTCTTCGTCTCACCTACGGTATTGGTTCCCTGTTCAAACGCTCCCGAAGAGCGGTTAAATACCAAAAAGAGTCCTTCCTCTCCTACTCCGGATACAACATAAGGAGCAGTTCCTTTGATAACGCCTGCCTTCAGATCATAAGAAGTCGTGTCTCCTTCAAATGTTACCTGAATCTCAATCGGATCTGTACCAATCGCCCGGTCCGTCACCAGTGTCCCCCCTTGATAGATCTGCGCCCGGTACTCCTTCTGCGCAGTATCATAATACAGACGGAATTCTACCTGATTCTGCTTTTTTCCCAGAGTCAGCACTCTTGCTCTCTCCAGCGTGGCAACAATTTCATCCGCACATTTATTCACTTTTCTGCCGGACAGAGAACCGACGGAAACTGTGAATATGCCCACCACTATTGCCATAATAGCGATGACCACAACAAGCTCCACCAGCGAATATCCGCCGTCTCTATTGTTTCTGCCAGTTTTCATATACAATCAAATCTCCCAGTCTAATTTCACTGTCACTATATACCTTGCTGTCCCCCCGCAGATAACCTTCTCCGCCTTTCAGGAAATCTGTCACATGATACTCCACACTGTCAACCTCCGCAGAATATGTCAGCGCATGCAGCACTGCATCTCTGTCCGGCTGTACTTTTACATCTTTCAGCAGTGTAATATTCCCACCTGCGAGAATTGTTCCCTTAAAATCTTTGCTCACGGTCACATCTCCGGTAGCAAGGATCAGACCGTTAAATTTGTCCGCTCCGATTCCGGTATATGTGTAATCACCGCTGATGATCACCGCCTTATCTACCGCATCCGTTTCTCCAAAGTAAACGGCATCCGCCTTCTGAGCCGGTGTCATAGTAGTATCTCTGTTCACCGCACTGTGATATTCCTGAACTGCTCCACGGTCTACGAGATTGGTAAAAATGTCGTTGTCCTTCTCCGAACTGCCAAGCTGCTCATAAACATCGATCATCTTCTTGCAGAGTGCCTGGAATTTCGTCCGGTCTACCGCCAGCAGAGCCTGATATCCGCTGTTTGCCTCATCACTGGACAGGGTCGCATTATGGATCTCCCGGCTGTTTCCATCCGCCGTGGTCTGCACTACATTTCCGGCCAGGTGCATGATATAGGCTCCGGCAGCCTGATCACGGATCTGGATATTATTGGTATACAATTTTGCATACGCATCCATAGTGGCCTTGTTCACACGGTAATAATCCTGAAAATACTGATTGGCATGTTCTCTGTCCACATCGGAATCTTTATCAAATGCCACATAGAAATATACCAGTGTGATCTTACTGTTTATCCGCTTGAAATACGTCTGGATATTGCTATCGGTAATTCCGTAGTATACAAGGTCATGCCCGTCCAGATCATCGCAGGCAATATTGCGTCCCACTTTTGCGACACCCTCTTTGTCAATTACATCGCTGTACTGCTCCAGTGTCACAGGGTTGGATACCTGGCTGAGCACACTTTTGCCATTCTGTATACCGATACACTCTGCCGGTACAAGATAAGCCAACTGGTCACTCTTCACCGCGATAGACTGTCCCATGAGGATATCTTTCCGGTTCTCCGCGGAATTCCTGTAAGAGTCACTGTCCTCCAGCAGATCCTTGGTACTGCTCAGCGCAATATAGGTATTTCCCGCTAATGACAGGTTCTTCAATTCACTCAGATTCAGTTCAGTATCCGTTCCGTTGACAACAATTGCACTACTATCCGTTCCGTCCTGACCGTCTCCGAAACCGATATATCTTCCGGTATATTCTTCTCCGTCCAAAGCTCCAGCTTTAAACGTATTCTTATCACCGGTGATGGTCAGATCCCCGGCTACATAGACATTACTTCCGGCAAAATTGATTTCACTGGTGCTGCCATTTGCCGCACTTCCGTGCATACTGATGCTGCCGGCCCACAGTTCTCCGTACTTGTCCGCCTTCAGCTTTGCACCCTCTCCCAGATACAGATCATCCGCTACTACCATCCGCTTGCCTTCATCAGCATTGGTATCATCCACTTCCCGTAAGGTAAGATTCACGGACTCTCCCTCGCCGGTCACCTTACTGCCTATGATCAGTTCTTTGGCGAAAAAGCTGCCTGCAATCTCATTGTTGGTCTCATCATTCACATTCGTCGGCAACACCTGCAGAGTATCATTGGCTATCAGGGAAAAGGAAGTCAGTGCAGGCAGAGAGACCGACTGGGCAAATTCCATATCCGGCATCTTCACCCGCAGATCCGTCTGAATCACGGAAACATATCCCGAAGCATCCGTATAAGTCACCTTCAGATTACAATATGCCAGTCCATCTGTATAAAGCTTCATATTTCCATGAGGAATCTCATCCAATGTCAATAAAGAATCTATCGCTCCCACCGAAGGATCCCAGATTGTCTTCGTATCTTCCGGCCGCAGTACACCGTCTGTGGTCTTTCCTCCCACAATCGTACCGTCTGTCTCCCGATACATGCGGTATTCTACCTCATGGGTATCGTCTATAGCATAGGTCACGGAAAGAACGGTTCCCTCTGCCACTTCGTCAGACAGGAAACACAGCATTTTCACCGGGGTGTACATATCCGGTACATATCCATTGGCACTCTGCTCTATGCCGTAAGATTCCTGCATCTTTGACAGGAATTCATAACGTAACTGCATCTGCTTCTCATCCATGGTGTTCGTTGCATAATTTAACAAAATATTCTGATAGGCATCTCCGATGGAAGCCGACACATCCTCCTGCATGCCGACACGGATCTCATCCAATACCGTCTCTGCAGAATAGAAGTTGTCCTTTGCCTTCAGGTTATTTACTTTCATCTGATAATTCAGCAGAGACATGTACATCAGAACACTGGCCAAAATACCAATAAAGGCCATGGCAATGATCACGACCACCATTGCCGAGCCCTTATTCGCCTGTTCTTTCTGCTGTTGTCTCCATAACCTGAACTTTTTACTCATCTTTTTGTCCTTCCGGCATCTTATCTCTGTATTACTGGATCACCGTACCATCCATAGTGATCAGCGGATGTCCCTCGCTCTCCGTCCCCTGTGCATATACCTGTACTTCAATGTTGTAAATATGGTTCTTCTGCACCTTAGGGGTTAATGTATCTGCCGATAAAATTGTCAGCACCTTCGCTCCTTCCGATCCACTGGGCTGATATTCTGTCTGGTTTTCCTGCCGATAGCCCTCTCCCGTCCGGGTATGACCGGAAATGCTGAGATTGGTGAAGGTATATTTTACATTCTGCGTGGGCAACATGTTCGTCCGCAGTCTGCATGATGCAATACCATCAGAGGTTACCCAGTCGGGATGACTTTCCCGCAGTGCATATTCCACACAATAATTGTTCTCCCTCTGTGTCAGGGAAAAAGCATCCGATAACTGGTCTCTTCTGTCCGCAGACAGTTCCTGCCTGACAAGGAATACATTTGTCTCTACATTATCCGGATTGTTCACAATGACCGTATCCAGATATTTTCTGGTATCTGCCGCTTCATAACGAGGCTGCAGGCAGATTACGATATTGGCCAGTTTGGAAATGACCTTATCCGCATCCGCCAGCACTTCTCCGGCTTCTGCTTTATTTTTCAGCGTTTCAGCAGCCTTCCGGACGCTTTCTTCATTGGAGAAAATAATGGAATCACTTCCGTTTTGCGGATAATCTCCGTATTCCGGTCCCTCTAACCAGGCAGTATCACAATGGTACTGGGTTCTGGCAGTCACCAGATATACATCCGTCTCCAGATCACCGCTTCCCACGTCCAGCCGGATACGGCTGCTGTCGATTGTGATTTCTATAGTTTTCGTCACATGGGGAGCAAGCTCTGTCATAGCATTGATATAAGCTTCTTCACTGGTGTCCTCAGGATTAAGCAATGAACCTCTGTGGGTGGCAAAATAACCATATGCATCATTGGCCGCATCCTCTGCCTCAGTATAGATGGCATTCAGACTGCCACTCAGATTCTGGATATCTACCACTTCTTTCGCATTCACCGTCTGGTATTGGTCTACCGTAGGATCCAGCGTAGCCACTACGTCATAAGTACCGGAGGTTGTGGAAGTATCCTGCTTGCGGAATGTCCATCTGCCGCTTGCATCCTCTGCTGCCGTAAAGCCATTACTCTCATACCGTTCCGCCATCTCCGTAATAGTATACGCCTCGAATTCCTCCATGGCATCTTCGGCAATAGCGGTGGCATGCATGGTATTCCTTGCTTTTGCACTGGTACGGGCGGCACTCACAAAGCTGTGCAGAAGAGGTACTACTATAATCGCCAGAATTACAATCGCCACCAAAAGCTCCACCAGAGAAAATCCATCATTATTCAGTTGTTTTCTCCCGTTTTGCTTCTGCATACCGGATTTCTTCCTCCGCTTTTGTTAATCCATATTTCCGAAAATAGTATCTACACCCAGGCCCACACCGTTAATATTCGGCTGGGTATAAATCTTGTCCGTACCCTGTAAATAATAAGAAGACAAATTCATGCTTCCGGACAGCATTCCATTTTCCGCATTGTAACCAATGCTGACTCCATGAATGCTTTTACGTTCCTGCAGATTGTAGATGTAACGTACCAATCCCTTAAAGTCATTATAAGTACACTCAATGCTGATGCTCAGAGGCACTTCATACATATGAGTATCCGCATATGTGGCAGCCTCTGTAGTGATGGGACCGGATGTCTGTGTTGCATCCGAAGTTCCTTCTGTAGCGGCCGTATCCTCTGTTGCTGTGGCATTCGCCGTCTGTGCGGCTGCATACACCACTTCACTATCTGTGCCAAATGCAATGCTGGCCACGGTGGTTCTTGTCGCATCCTCCAGTGTCTTTATCATCATGATGCTGTCCTCCGGAAGGATATCTGCCGGATAACGGTTTTCAAAAGAAGTAATATAATTGCGCATTTTATCGGTTGCCGCAATGTATTCCTCTTTGTGCTGATCCAGTGTCTCCAGAGTAGATACCTGTGAGGACAGGGTCATATTCTGGTTCTCCAAGGTATCTGACAAGTCATTATACTTCGTATATACAAGAAAATAGGTACACACAGCGATAAGAATACCGATCACTGCAATCAAAAGCTGAATCTCGCTTTTCTTAACTTTCATAGTTCATCTGCCTCCTGCTCTACTGTGCTGTCTGTGTTCCGTCGGTATTTTCCGTCTCATCCGTCAGTTCCTTATAGGTGGCGCTGATGCTGAAAGTCACAGTGGAATTACCGGCTTCATCCAGGCTGTCTGTAATACCGCTGACAGATACTTCTTCCACACTCTTCATATTTCGGATATTCAGGATTGTTTTTGCTGCGGCAGGCTTTCCTACTACAGTGACTGACATACTGATTCCGGTATCATCGGAAGAAAAGCTGTTCGTGTAAAAGCTGTCAGGCAGGATCTGTTCCAACTCGTTGATAAATTCTACCAGGTTCTCATTCGGTGTCTCCGTATAATCATACAGATACTGATATTTATCATACTGTGCAGACGCTGCCAGATACTCATTATATACCGCCTGTGCAGGCTGCAATTCCTGTACACGGTTCTGCAAATAAACGTTCTGTGCCACATTTCCCAGATATCTGGTTACAGAGGTTGCTACCATGGCAATCGACAATATCACACCCAGCACCAATACTGCCACACTGACAAAAGTATAATTCGTGCCGCTGACTACAGTAATGCCTTTTGACTTCTGTGCACTCTTATCGATCAGTCCCACCGGAGCCAGCACCGCGCCCAGACAGGAAATATAAGCAGCCGGTCTCGTGGAACGGATGGCCTTGCTCATGCCGATCTTATCGTCCATTTCCGACAGGGTGTGTACCTTACGTTCCAGACAGTTGGTAAACAGCTTGCTCATGCCGCTGAAGCTGCCGCCGAGACCCGTAACATAGGATTTCTCAATCGGATTCTCACTGTTTCTGGAATCGTAGAAATCAATAACGCGGCTGACGCCTACGATCAGAGGCTCCAGGGAAGCTGTGATTTTCTGTCTGGCTTCCATAACCGTTGTATTACCGGCGTCTTCATCTTCCCAGCGTCCGGCATTTTCCTCCCAGAGCTTATCTCCCGGATGAAGCACCCGGTTCAGGCAGGTTTTCTTCTGGAAACGTTCCACTGCACTGATAGGATCCGTTACCGCATAGGCCCCGGAGGCGATCATGGTCTCGATAGCGTCCTGCACACCGTAGGCTACGGTTCTCTGTAATAACACCTTACCGGCGGAAAGCACAGTAACGATGGTGCTGTTCTCATCGATCTTGATGACCATGGTAACCTTCTCGGATTTCTCATCCCGAAGGATCTGGTACAGGCTGTTGCTGCTGTAGTCGAAGCACTCCACCTCCCAGCCGCACATCTGCGCCAGCTGATAATAGCTGTCTAACAGTGCCTTGGGCACCGCCAGTGCCATGACACGCAGTTTCCCGTTCTCGGTCAGTCCACCGGCCAGATAATGTCCGATCTCATACTGGGTCAGATCCACCGGGAAATATTCATTGGCGTTGGTCTTCACCAGTGCCTCGATCTTACTCGCCTTAACGTTGGGGATCTGTACCTCACGGCTTGCCACTCTGGTAGAAGAAATGGTAAAGATCACTTTCTTCGTCCGAATGCCGTTTGTCCCCAGTGCATTCACCATGCGGTCTGCGTACTCCTGTGTCGGCTGTAACATGCCGTCCACCACGACACCTTCCGGTGTCTCCACCGTCAGTACCTTATAGACCTTCGGCTTCTTCACCTTATAGTCTATCTCGCAGATCTTCGTAAAAGAGTTCCCGATCTCAATACTCAATACGCGATTGTTCATTGCCATATTTCTACCCTTCCTCTTACCAGTATTTATCGTATTTTGGAACAGATGGTGTTCCAAAGAACTTTCTCATTTATATCAGATGTCGGTTCTCCGGGTTCTAATGATACAGACCCAGATACCACTGTAAGAATTCATTCCCCCAGAGAACGGCAACTGCCACTCCTGCGGAGAGATACGGTCCCATGGCGAGGACATGTCCTTCGCCGCTTACTTTCATACGGATCAGATGGATCACGGAACCAATGATACATCCCAGTAAAAATGCGAAAATAATCAATTTCCAGCCGAGCAGCAGTCCGCAGACCGCCATCAGCTTCACATCACCGCCGCCGATGGCCCGGCCACCGGTTGCATAATACAGAATAAGTAAAAATACACTGACACACAGGAAGCCGATCAGGAAATCCAGCCACTGTGTATAGTGGAAGGCTCCATGGATCAGCCCCAGCGTCAGTATAAATAAGTTAAATCCCACAGGGATCTCATATGTTCTGAAATCAATCACACTTAAAGCAAGAAGTGCACTAAACAACAAGCAGTAGACTAGGGAATCCACGCTCATCCCATATTTCCAGAATACGATCAGGTACAGCACTCCGTTCAGTGCCTCGATGACGGGGTACTGAACGGAAATGTGTGCCTTACATTTCCGACATCTGCCTCCCAGCGCCAGGTAGCTGAAAAGAGGTACGAGGTCGTACCATTTCAGTTGGTAACCGCAGTTCATGCAGTGAGACCTGGTCGTCACAATATTCTCTTTGTTGGGAATGCGGTAGATCAACACGTTGAGGAAACTACCGATTACGATGCCATAGAGGAAAACCACTATGTAGAGTAAAATTGTAGGGAGCATGTCGGTTGCCTTTCAAGAATTAGTTAGCTGCCTTATAAGCTGCAGCACCTGCTTCAGTTGTCAAATCGTACAATGTGCTTGCATCATCATTTCCAACGAATACCTGCGCAGTTCCTTCGGAAACATCTGCAAATACATAAAACTTAGTAATACCTGTAGCTGTTCCAGATACTGTAGGTGCGCTGCTAACGGTCGTAGGCACTGTTCCAGGGGTTGAAGCATCATTTACTTTGTTACCTGTGATTTCTGCAGGAGCAGTTGCAGATGTACCAAGATCTGCAGTAATCTGATTATCTGCGATATCAGTTAAATATGCAGTCTGTAAGTTTGCGGCTGCCTGAATATCTTTAGATCTTCTAGACTGTTCTACATACTTAATGAACTGAGGTGCTAATACACCAACCAGTACTGCCATAATAGCAATAACGATAATCAGTTCTACCAGGGAGAAACCTTTGTTTGTTAAGCTCTTCTGTTTCTTGTTCATAATAACATTCTCCTTTTTATGTGTTTTTTAATTTCAGGGTAGTAAGTTTTCCGCCCCATTTATTAATTATCACTCTGTCCCTACACAGAGCGGATAATTCAAATTTATAAACTATCAAGTGCAGTATACATAGCCATCATCGGCATCATACAAGCTGCAATCAGGCCACCAACTACGATAGCCAATACAACAATAATCAGTGGTTCCATTGCTGCCATCAACGACTGTACTGCCATTTCTACTTCTTCATCATAATAATCTGCAAGCTTGTCCAGCATTTCTTCCGTATTACCGGATTCTTCACCGATGCGAATCATCTGATATACCATAGGAGGGAATAATCCACTCTCCTGCAAGGGTCTGGATAGAGGCATACCAATCGTTATCTCTTCCTTGGCATCCTGCATTGCCTCTTTAAAATAGACATTATTCATAACTCCGGATACAATATCCACTGCTTCAATTAATGGTATGCCAGCTCCAAGCAAAGTGCTCATAGTTCGTGCCATCATAGATGAAGCTGACTTTGTTGTAAGCTTTCCAATCAACGGAGTTTTTAAAGCAATCTTTCCAAAAAAGTGTTTTCCTGCACCCGTTTGTGCAAAAGCCCGAATTGCAAACACTATCGCTACAATTACCGGAATAATAATAAACCAATAGTTGATAATACCATGGCTTAAATTCACATAGAACTGAGTAATCCAAGGGAGTTCTGTTCCCAGTTGTGAAAACATCTCCTCATAATTCGGGATTACTACTACCAACATCACAATTGTAACAATGACAGCTACAAGTGCAACCGCAATCGGGTAAATCATTGCTTTTTTTACCATTGCCTGTGTCTTATGAGACCGCTCCAACTGCTTTGCTACTCTTTCCAGCGCAATCTCCAGACTACCGGATGCCTCACCCGCAGCCACCATATTCACCATAATCCCCGGGAACACCTTCGGATGTTCCGCCATGGAATCCGCCAGGGTCTCACCTTTTTCCACACTGATGCGGACTTCCTTCAGTGCCTCCTGCAATCTCTTATTCTCCGTCTGCTCGCAGAGCATTTTCAGAGACTCCAAGATGCTTACGCCCGCTTTGGTCATGCTGACGAACTGGCGGCACATGACGCTTAAATCCCTGGCCTTGGGCCATCCGCCGATCTGGATGTCGATGTCTTTCGTCAGGAAGCTCTGTTCTCCCAGATCGATAACGGTCAGTTCCTGCCTTCTCAGTTCTGCCATTGCCAGATCTTTGTTATCCGCTTCCAAACTTCCCTTTACTTCTTTTCCAGCCTTTGTGATGGCTCTGTAGCCATAGGTCGCCATGTGCCTTCCCTCCAATACGTCTCTATCTTTAACTTTCTCCCCAACTATGTAAGACGGGCCCCGGTCCTGAAAAGGACCAGGTTTTTGAAAATTTTTATAAATTTTGATAAATTTCTATAAAATATTGCGGTTTTTATAGAATTATACGTCAAATGATACTTTTACCATCTCGGAGAAGGAGGTGGTGCCATCCAGTACGTAGTCCGTGGCACTCATACGCAGGGTATGCATTCCCTCTTTCAGTGCCTCTTCCTTTAAGACATCGGCACCCTCCCGCTTACTGATTATATTTTTCAGCTTCGGTGTGATCTGCATGATCTCGTAGACACCGATTCGGCCCTTGAAGCCGGTGTTGTCGCATTTGCTGCAGCCGCATGGTTCGTAGATCGTTACGTTTTCCTCTTCCTTCAGGCCCATGAATTCTTTTTCATCCTTGGTGGCCTGCTTCGGCTTCTTGCAGAAGGGGCAGAGTCTGCGGACCAGTCGCTGGGCGATAACGCCGATGACGGAATCTGCGATTAGGTAGGACTCAATCCCCATATCCTCCAGACGGGTGATGGTGCTGGCGGAGGAGTTGGTATGCAGGGTACTGACCACCAGATGTCCGGTGATGGACGCCTGCACGGCGATGCTGGCGGTCTCCTGATCTCGGATCTCACCGATCATGATGATATCCGGGTCCTGTCGCAGGATGGAACGCAGTGCCGTTGCGAAGGTGAGGTCTGCCTTGGTGTTGACCTGTACCTGGTTGATACCGTCGATGTTCGCTTCGACAGGATCTTCAACGGTGATGATGTTCACGTCTTCTTTGTTCAGTTCACTCAGGGCGGTATACAGGGTGGTGGACTTACCACTTCCGGTCGGTCCGGTTACCAGAATGATACCGTGAGGATTTTTCAGGATGTAGTCGAACTGTTTTAATTCGTAGGGTTTGAAGCCTAACTGGCTCTTGTCGCGGTTCAGTGCACTCTTCGCAGCAAGACGCATTACGACTTTTTCCCCGTATACGGTCGGCAGGACGGATACACGGATATCGTATTCCACACGGTCTACCACTTGGGTGATACGGCCGTCCTGGGGCTTTCTCTTCTCGGAGATGTCCATGCCGCCGATGATCTTGATACGGGCGATGATGGCGGACAGTACGTTGACACCGTATCTCGCTCTCTCATAGAGGGCACCGTCGATACGGTAACGGACACGGATGATATTTTCCATGGGTTCGATATGGATATCGGACGCACGCTGGCGGACGGCTTTCTCGATCATATCCTTGACCAGCATTACGATGGGGGAGCTGTTGATGTTCTCTTCCGTGGCGATATCTTCCACCACGTCCAGCTTCTTCTCTTTCGCGTAAGCGGCCAGTGCCTCGGTTACTTCTTCCTGTCCGAAGTATTTATCGATGGCCAGCATGATGCTGCGGGTGGTGGCTACTACCGGCTCTACCTGAAAGTTTGTGATGATATTGATATCGTCAATGGCGTTGTAATCCAGCGGATCCGCCATGGCTACCATCAGGACGTTGAAATTGTTCTCCTTGTAGGCGAAGGGGAATATCTTATTCTTCTTCAGGACGTTGACCGGTACCAGATCCAGTACTTCCTTGTCCACGTTGGTGCTCTGCAGATCCACCATCTCGATATCCAGCTGTCTGCTTAACGCTCTGGCCAGATCATCCTCCGATACGATACCCTCATCTACCAGAAATTCTCCCAGCTTTTTCCCCTGTCTGTTCGGGTTGTCCAGCGCCTGCTGCAGCTGGTCATTGGTGATCACCCCGCTATTTACCAGCAATTCTCCCAAACGAACTTTTTTTCTGCCTGTTTCCATAAATTCTCACCTGTTACTCTTATCGTCATTCTTATCGTTACTTGGAAATATTTGTCTAATTGTAGCATTTTTTAGCTACAAATCACAAATATTTTGTCTCAATATGGGGATATTATAGCATATTTTGAGTGTATGTAAAATGTTTTTGGTACTTTTGTTGCAATTTCTGCGAAATTTATATTCCCAACTCCTGATGAAAATACATGAGTGGTGAATAAGCATATCTTCTTTGGAACTCCTGAGGATCCATTTTCTTGCTGCCTGTTATATGTTGCACGTATTCTTCCACAAATATCATTCCTTCTTTTTTGATTCTTTCCAGATGTTTTATGGTCTCATTAAATTCATCTTTATCGATAAGGGCGTCTTTCGTATCCATATATTCACTTTTGGTTATAATAACTATTTTGGTGTAATCAAGACCCGATCTATGCTTCTGGGATCTCTGAGTTTTCTTGAATCTGAAAGAATAGGGATGTGATATTTCACTTCGATATGGTATGCATATGTAATAATCATAATGGGATTGGAAAAGCAGGCAATAATACTAAAAAACGAGAGGCTGTTCAGCCTCTCGCCAAATCCTTCATCACTCGGTCAGTTTTTATTTTACCGTCCTGTCAGAACCGTCACAGGACTCATCGCCCGGTCAAATTTTATATTACCGTCCTGTCAGAACCGCCACAGGACTCATTCGATAGATGAAGAAGAACTCTGTTCTTAATATCAGTATATACAGTTTTTGCAGAAAAAGCAATGTATTTTTAACTTTTGTTTCAATTTCTGCGAAAAACATTTTTATTGCTTTCTCTCCTGTTACACGATACAATTATTCTATCTAAATTAAAAAACTTCTAAATATGCCAATTCTTCGGCGAATTTTCCCACTGTTTATTGACTTCACGTATTATACGTGTTACTTTAAGAAAGGAGAACTAATTATGCGTTTTCGCGAGTTAGAGCGAATAGTTCAGGAAAAGTTACGGTTCCCAATCATAGAGGTGATATTCCTCTGCGAGTTGTTAATTCTATTTTGAAACAGGCTGGGCTAAAATAATATAGAACAGCCATTGAAAGGAGTGATCTTATGAATTATATATATCCGGCTATTTTTTATCCGGAAACAGATGGAAAATACTCTGTCATTTTTCCGGATCTTAACGATCTCGCCACTTATGGTGACAATCTTGCCGATGCTTTTGCCATGGCGCAGGAAGCCTGCGCGCAGTACCTGTTCACGTCTCTGCGGGACGGTGACATGCTTCCTGCTCCCACTCCAATTAATGCGGTAAAATCAGATGACCCTACCGCATTAATAAATCTTATCTGTGTGAATTTGGATAATTACGCCCGCGCCTATGATGACAGAGCCGTCAAAAAGACGTTGACTATCCCGGCATGGTTAAACACCGCCTGTGATAATTGCGGTATCAATTATTCTAAAGTTCTAAAAGACGCTCTCATCGCCAAGCTGCAGCAAGTACAAATGTGACCATGTCACAGTGTCACCGCATATTCGCTGTCGTACATTTTTTTCAGATTTTCTGCGCTGTTGTATTTTTCGCCGATGCAGAATTCCTTGGACCAGGTCATGTAGTAGGCCCAGGGGATTCTGCTTTTTTGCAGGAATCCGGCATCGGGGAGATAGCCGATCTCTGCCAGGGCGGCTACTTTTTCAGGGGAAGTTGCCGTTATGAGTTTCTCGTAATTTTCCGCATAGTCCGTAGCCCGGTACTCCGGGAGGTAGACATCCATGGATACCACATCCACGTAGGAGTCGCCAGGATAGCCTTCCGGCACATCGCTGTTCCATACCCAGAGGAGGTTGTGCAGATTCTTTTCGCCGGTGTAATATTCGAACATCAGGCGGTACAGTTCTCTGGCGACACCGGAGCCTTTGGCGCCCCACCAGAACCAGGTGCCGTAGGATTCGTGGAACGGGCGCCAGAGAATGGGGATCTTCTCCTCCTGAAAACGTTGTAAGATTTCGGCGATTACATCCATATCGTGGTAGAATGCCGCCTGCTCCGGTGTTCCCTCCCGCAGGACTTCCAGTGCATTGAAATCCGTGTGTTCGGTATAGAAGCTTTTATCTCGCCCTCCCAGCGGGGAGAACCAGTGAAAGGTAAAGGTGAGGATGCCGCCTGTTCCGACTTCCCGCTGCTTTTTCGCCCACTGCAGTGCCGTCTCCACGGTTCCCTTGTTCTCTTCCACTTCCCTGAGGCACTCCGGAGAAGCATCGGCATAATTGATATTCGGAGAATACGCCAGCAGTTCGAAGCCCCGCAGCTTCGGTTCTTTCCCGGTGCTCTGCCGGATGTATTCTATTTCTTCGCAGGGAATGGTCTGGGTATGCTGCCCGGTGATGATCTGCTTTCCCGCTGTAGTATGAAGATATTCCAATAATGCTCTGGCTTCTTTTGTTGTCTTGGGGTCTGCTGTTGTCATATTTTTCTTCCTTCTTATTCTCTTTGGGTATGCTGGAAACTTTTTTTGCCATATACCCTTTTCCTTATCTTGCCCTAGGTATATTCAAGCTTTTTCTCCCTATATACCCACTTTTTTATCTTGCCTTGGGTATATTCAAGCTTTTTCTCCCTATATACCCACTTTCCACTTTTGTCTCGGGTATATTCAAGCTTTCTCTCCCTATATACCCACTTTCCACTTTTGTCTCGGGTATATTCAAGCTTTTTCTCCCTATATACCCACTCTCCACTCTTGCCCTGGGTATATTCAAGCTTTTTCTCCCTATATACCCACTTTTTTATCTTGCCTCGGGTATATTCAAGCTTTTTCTCCCTATATACCCACTTTTTTATCTTGCCTCGGGTATATTCAAGCTTTCTCTCCCTATATACCCACTTTCCACTCTTGCCTCGGGTATATTCAAGCTTTTTCTCCCTCCATACCCACTTTCCACTCTTGCCCTGGGTATATTCAAGCTTTTTCTCCCTATATACCCTTTTTCTAATCCTGCCTTGGGTATGGCATAGCGTTTTCCCGTTGTATACCCTCATTTCCAAAAACACAAGGGTACAGAGATGGTTTTTCCACCTCTGTACCCTCAGTTTATGACATTACATCATTTATCGCAAGTATTATTCCGGCTTTACCTCATGATAATCTGCATTCGCGGTAGATCTGGTCTCATCGGCCTTTGCCGTGCCTGCGGTCTCTTTGGAGAAACCTTTTGCCAGCATCTCATTGATGTCCAGTCCGGTGGATTCTTTGATGCCATCGGTAACCTGGGTCACGGTGGTCATGATATCACCGGCCAGTTTGCTGGAGTCGCCGCCGAACATCTTGATGGAATCTACATTCATATAGCCCTTGGCCACAGCCTCTGCGATCTTGGGCAACTGCTCGAAATATACCTTCAAGGTATCCAGTTCCATCTGCTGTCTTGCAGCGTCGCCGTACTGTTTCATAGCTTCCGCTTTTTTCAGAATACCGGCTGCCTCTGCCTCTGCTTTAGCCTGAATGGCTTCTGCTTCCGCTTTACCTTTGGCTGCTACGGCTGCTGCCTCTGCCAGTCCTGCTGCCTTGACTGCCTCGGCCGCCTGCTCCTTGGCGAATCTCTCCGCCTCGGATTTTGCCTTTTCTGCTTCTGCCTGTCTCTGGATCTCGAAAAGTTCGGCTTCCGCTCTCTTCTGTCTCTCGTACTGTTCGGCATCTGCCTTCTGTTGTGCCGCGTATTTATTTGCTTCTGCGGTCTTCTTGACCTCAGCCTCCAGAGCCTTCTCCTTGATGGATACTTCTCTTTCCTTTAACTCCAGTTCCTTCTCCTGACGGGCCAGGTTCGCATTTGCCGTGGTGATCTCCACGGTCTTACGCTGTTCCTCTTCCTGGATCTTGTAAGCGGCATCTGCCTCCGCCTTCTTGATATCGGATTCCTTCTTCAGTTCCGCTTTCTTGATGGCCAGTTCGGTCTGCTTCTGGGCAATCTCGGTCTCTGCGATGACCTGCGCATCGTTGGCATCCTTCTGGGCCTGTGCTCTGGCGATGGCCACATCTCTGTCCGCCTGTGCCTTTGCCACGGAAGCATCCTTCTGGATCTGGGACATGTTATCCTGTCCCAGAGCAGTGATCAGGTTGTTCTCATCCTCGATCTTCTGGATGTTACAGGACTCTATCCAGATACCCAGGGCATTCATATCCTTCTGGGCTTTCGCCTGTACCTCGTCACCGAACGTCTTACGGTCGTTGCACAGTTCCTTCAGGCACTGGGTACCGATGATCTCACGCATGTTACCCTGTAAGGAATCGGTCAGAGCGTCACGGATCTGATCCTCATTCATGTTCAGGAAGTTCTTCATGGCTGCGTTCGCCATCTCCGTGGTGATTCTCTTGTTCGAATCGGCGCCTGCCACAATTTCCCCTTTGGCATTCACGGTGACATCTCTCTGGGTCAGGACTCTGACCTTTGCCACGGCATCAATGTCCACACCGATGAAATCTTTGGTAGGTATGTAACCGTTGGTCTTGATGTCGATACTGATCTGTTTTAAGATCAGTTCATCCTTCTTCTCCAGAAAAGGAATCTTGATGCCCGCCCGGCCGATCAGGACCTTCGGCTCTCTCTTGATACCGGAAATAATGTAGGCCTTATTCGGTGAAGCCTTCACATAGCCGGATGCCAGAACCGCCAGAATGGCAATGACAAGTACCACGATTGCAATAATACCAATGTTTAATTCTCCCATACGTACTCCCTCGTCTTTCTTTTGTATTTATAGTATGCTGTCCCCGGAAAAACAAATGTCTGCTTTCTGACTTTTTGTTTTCCGATGGAACCATCATATCATATAACCCCTATGACGAACAGTAGAATCTTGTTATTTTTATAACATGGTATTGTTGCAAAAAATGCACGATATCGGATAGCAGCTTTTTTACTACCGGCATTTCTTCAGATATTCCATGAAGTTCTGCTTATTCTCCAGCGCGGTGGTGGTGGGTCTGCCGAGGTCGTCTCTGGCGCCGATGCCGCATTTTACCTCGATAAAGGTCAGGGACGTTCTCTCCTTTGCCGCGGCCAGTTCTCTGTCCAGTTCCTCGTAGGTGGCGGCGGATACGGCATGGGGATAGCCGCAGGCTGCGGCGATGGCTGCGAGATCGATTTTGGCGGCTACGGTGGGCATGCCGCCGACGGTCTCATGGGCACCGTTGTTGATGACGATGTGTACCATATTTTCCGGAGCCGTGCTGCCCAGTACGGCCATGGAGCCCATGTGCATCAGTACGGCGCCGTCACCGTCCACGCACCATACTTTTGTGCCCGGCTTCTGGACCGCCACGCCCAGCGCGATACTGCTGCTGTGTCCCATGGAACCGACGGTAAGGAAATCGTACTTGTGGCTCTGACCGTTGTGTTCTCTGATCTCGAACAGTTCCCTGCTGGCTTTGCCGGTGGTGCTGATGATCGGATCCTGTCCGGCGGCCTGTACGATGTGGCGGATGATCTCCTCCCGGATCATGGGATTGTCATTGCGGTACTCCACCTTTTCGCCGTAGGTGAGTGCCCCCTTGCGGATAACGAAGGCCACATCCTTCCCCTGTTCCAGTATCCCCCGGAACTCCTGCATGGCCTGCGCCGCCTCTTCTTCCGTGGTGTCCTTACTGATGACAAAATAACGGATGTCCATGTCCTCCAGCAATTTCAGGGTCACTTCTCCCTGATAGATATGCTGGGGTTCGTCGTGGATTCCCGGCTCTCCGCGCCAGCCGACGACGAAGATCATGGGGATGGCATAGACTTTATCGTTCAGCAGAGAGGCCACGGGGTTGATGATATTGCCCTCGCCGCTGTTCTGCATATAAACGACCGGGACTTTTCCGGTGGCCAGATGGTAGCCTGCCGCCAATGCGGTACAGTTTCCCTCATTGGCCGCGATGACATGATGCTTCGGGTCGATGCCGTAGGTATGCATCAGGTAATTGCAGAGGGCCTTCAGCTGGGAATCCGGCACGCCGGTATAAAAATCCGCATTTAAAATTTGTGCAAAATGTTCTGCTTTCATGAATATACTCCTTCCCCGGCAGTCAGATCTCGTCGATCAATGTGATAATGTCCTTAATGGGCATCAGCCTGCTGTCCACTTCCTGTGCTCTGTGGTATCGTAAAATGTCCTCGGCGGTCTGCTGCATGGCTGGAAAAGCGCTTCGGGTCAGCTGGTTCGCATAGATGACGATATTGACGCCATGCGCGGCCAGTTCATTCTCTGTAATGCTGTTAAAGGAAGACGGCACCACGACAATGGGGGTCTTCGGATCCTCCGCCCGGAATCGGTCACAGAATTCCAGAATCTCATCCGGAGATTTCTTCCGGCTGTGGATCATAATGCCGTCCGCACCCGCTGCCACGAAGGCTCTGGCACGCTCCAGCGCATCCTCCATGCCCCGCTCCAAAATCAGGCTTTCGATTCTGGCAATGATCATGAAATCATCTGTCAGCTGTGCCTTTTTCCCGGCAGCGATCTTGGCACTGAAATTCTCGATGCTGTCCTGGGTCTGCGCCACTTCGTTTCCAAAAAGGGAATTTTTCTTAAGGCCGGTCTTGTCCTCGATGATAATGGCGGAAACTCCCATTTTTTCCAGTGTCCGCACGGTGTAGACAAAATGCTCCGTCAGTCCGCCGGTATCTCCGTCGAAAATAATGGGCTTGGTAGTCACTTCCGTCACATCGTCGATGGTACGGAACCGGGAGGTCATATCCACCAGTTCAATATCCGGCTTGCCCTTGGCCGTGGAATCGCACAGGGAACTGATCCACATGGCATCGAACTGATCCAGTTCGCCGTCATGCTCCACAATGGTCTTCTCCGCGATCAGACCCGTCAGTCCACTGTGTACTTCCAACGCCTTGACAATGGGACGGATCTCGATCAGCTGACGCAGACGTTTTCTGCGGTATTCCGGCATGGCCAGCTTTTCCTTTATCTTCGTATCGATCCTTTTAACCTCTTCATTATAGGTATAGGGTACATCCACAATCTCCCCGCCGTAAGCGGACAGCAGCTTCTCCACGTTGTCCCGGATTGCTTTCAGGGGGCCATCCATCCAGTTATCCCCGTGGATCACATAGTCGGGATGCAGTTCCTCGATGACCTTGTCATACATGACGTCATCCTGCGCCACCACATTGCTGACTTCGGGAATCTCCCTGACCAGCTGCATGCGCTCCTCAAAGCTGAGGGTGGGAAAACGGTTAAAACGGATCATGGCCTCGTCGCTTAAGACACCGATGGTCAGTTCCCCGTATTTTCTGGCTTCTCTGATAATATTACGGTGTCCCTCATGAATGACATCCGTGCAGAAACAGGTATATACTCGCTTCATCTCAATTCCTCATTCCCTTCCACAATCTGCAGGCCTTGTGCCCGTGGCGCAAAGCCATGTGAAAAATTTTATTTTACGCTGCTAATTCTCATATTTTGCCGGAATCTGGATCTTATTTGCTTCCAGCGCTTCCCCAAACACCTTGAAAAAGGCTTCAATATCCGGCCGGTCAATGGCTCCCAGCGCACACAACCGGAACGTATTGGTGGTGGAAATCTTGCCGGGATAAATGGTAAATCCCCGCTCATAACAGTAATCATGCACCTTCTCAAAATCCCAGTTAGGATCATCGGGATACCTCACGGACACCACCAGTCCCGACTGCCACTCTCTGCGGATCACATCCCTAAATCCCAGTGCATCCAGTCCCTCGTGAATAGCCTCGAAGACTCTCGTATGTCTCTCCCACTTGGCTTTCTCACCCTCTGCCCAGTATTCCTTCAGCGCCTGGATCGTGGCATAGATCGTCTGTACCGGCGGTGTGAAATGCATTTCTCCCGTCCTCTGGAAAAAGTCATACTGCTGATACAGGTTGCAGTAATAGGAACGCTTCGGATAGTCCTTTGATGCCTCCAGAACCGCCCGGCTGCCTACCACAAAAGAAAGTCCCGTCATGGCCATCAGTCCCTTCTGGGCAGAAGCCATGCAGAAATCGATGTTGTCTTCTTCGATATTTATGGGACGCATGGCATAGGTGGAAGTGGTATCCACGGTAAAGGTGGCATGATATTTATGGGCCAGCGCGCCGATCTCCCGGATGGGATTGAGGATGCCGGTACCGGTCTCGTTGTGGGTAGTATGTACCAGAGCGATGTCCGGATTCTCTTTCAGTGTCTGCTCCACTTTTTCCAGGTCGGGCAGTTCATCCACCGGGAATTTCAGGTCAATATAAGGCAATCCATAATACTGGCATACTTCCACCGCCCTGGTGCTGTAGGCTCCGTTGTCCACTACCAGCACCCTGCCGCCTGCAGGGAGCAGGGAACTGATGCAGGCATCGATATTGATGGTGCCGGAACCGCAGAACAGGACACTTGTATACTTTTCCAAGTCTCCATGCACGATTTTTACAAGATCTTCTCTGAGACCTTTCATCAATCCTCCGAATTCTTTCTCTCTGGGGCAGATATCCGGTACGACCTGTGCATATTTTACGGTATCCGTCGTGGTAGACGGTCCGGGATTCAACAGAATATTTCTTTTGACCGGTGTTTGCAACAGTTGTTCCATTATGGGATTCCTCCTTTTGTTCACGTTTTTTCAATCGTTCATTTATGTAGGATATGTTTGAATTATTTGAACGGTTTCCATAGGTTTTCGGCTAAAATAAGTACACAAAATGTCTGCGTTCGATTCGCAGACACTTTGTGTTAAATATGAACATATCATAATACCATTCGTGCAAAATGGCAATACTTATTTTTTTAAACATCATAGGTCTTGTCGATGGCCTTCAGTTCCCGGAAGGTATCGATCTCGATGATGTCGTCTTCCCTGCATTCCCTCACTTCTACTTTATAATGCTTCTGGCAGAATACCAGAGGCACCTGCTCCCAGTAGCGCTCCTTGCCGCCGGGCTGTTCATAGGTCGTCTTGATATCATCCGACAGCTTGTGGCCATCCTCTTCGTTCCAGTAGGAGATTCCTACCATCTGCCAGCAGTCCAGGCCGCCGACTTTTTCCTCTACAATAATGCCGTCCTTTACCTTGAAGCACCAGTCATCGGTTCTGTCCTTTTGGATTGCCAGAAAGTCAGAAGTATAATGATACCTGGTAATGATCTTCGGGTTGGAGATCAGAAGATCTGCCTCGAAGACATAGGCATTGGAGAGCATGTATCTGGCCACCATGGCGGATGAAATGTTGTTAGCCTCATTGTAGACCGGATTTTCCAGAAATTTGATCATGGGATATTTATACAGCAGCTGGTCGAACTGCTCTGCCAGATACCCCCGGACAATGTATATCTCATTGATGCCGGCTTCCAGGCAGGCGTCGATCAGACCGTCAATGATACGCTGTCCGTGTACCCGCACCAGAGGCTTCGGCGTATTGAAGGTAATGGGTACCAGTCTGCTGCCGAAGCCGGCGGCAATGAAAATGGCACGTTTGGCGCGGTAAGGCTCCAGCGCGGAGATTCCAGCGTTCGTGATCTCTCCGTCTGCCACATACTGTAACTCGGTCAGTTCCTGCATGACACGGTTGACCGTTCCCAGGGAATGTCCGCTCTTCTCTCCCAGCTGTCTCTGGGAGAAAGCGCTTTTTTCTTCTGCCAGTATGGCTAAAATATCGAATTGTTTTCTCGTCAGTGTCTGATTCATCCTGCGCTTCCTTTCTGTTTTTCCTTCCTGTTTCCGGCCTATTGGATCTGGGCAAGATCGTAAGGAGTTGCCTGATATACATAGTAATTCAGCCAGTTGCTGTAGAGATTGTTGCAATGGGACCGCCACTGTAACAGAGGTCTCTGCTGTGGATCATCCTCCGGATAATAATTGTAGGGGATCTGGATGGGCAGTCCCTTGTCCAGATCTCTGTGATACTCGTTGTTCAGGGTATAGCGGTCATACTCCGGATGCCCCGTCACGAAGATCTTCCGGCCTTCTTCGGCGATGGCCAGGAATACTCCGGCCTTCTCGGATTCCGCCAGAATGGTCAGTTCCTTACAGGCATGGATGGCCTCGGAGGGTGTCTCGGTATGACGGCTGTGAGGTGCCATGAAAATATCGTCAAAGCCCCGCACCAGCGGCACCTTCCGGTTGGACACCTTATGGGCGTAGACGCCGAACAGTTTCTGGGACAGCTGTCTCTTATTGATGCCGTAATAATGATAAAATCCCGCCTGGGCCGCCCAACAGATATGCAGGGTGGAGGTTACATGGGTCTCCGCCCAGTCGAAAATCTTACAGGTCTCCTCCCAATAGTCCACTTCCTCAAAAGTGATATCCTCCACCGGCGCCCCGGTGACGATCAGGCCGTCGAATCTGCGGTCCCTGATCTCATCGAAGGTGGTGTAGAATTTATTCAGATGGCTGGCCGGCGTGTTCAGCGACACATGGGTCTTGGTGTTCATGAAAGTCACATCCACCTGCAGCGGCGTATTGGATAATGCACGCAGCAGCTGTAACTCCGTATCCTGCTTCACCGGCATGTTGTTTAAGATCAGCACCTGCAGCGGACGCATATCCTGATGCACTGCACGGAATTCATCCATGACGAATATATTTTCATTTTCCAGTATCTCTTTGGCAGGCAGATCATTTTGTGTTTTGATAGGCATTTTATTTTCCTCCGGGTACTTTGTTTATTCCTCGTAAGGGATATTATAGGTGTTCAGGAATTCCTCTTCTGTCAGAATGGGAACCTGCAATTCCTTGGCTTTCTTATTCTTGGAGGAAGTCGAGGCGATGTCGTTGTTGATAAGGCAGGTGGTCTTGCCGGTGACGCTGCCGGTCACCTTGCCGCCCTTCTCCTCGATGACTTCCTTTAAGTCATTACGGCTGGCATAATGGTTCAGGCTTCCCGTTACCACGAAGGTCAGACCGGCTAATGTCTGGCTGTTCTCATCGATCCGGGGAGCCTCTATGGTGAGGATTTCCTTTAGGTGGGTCATCTTTTCGATGTTCACCGGATCTCTCATATAGTCCACAAACGCAGACGCAATCACTTCTCCCACGCCGGGGATGGCACTTAAGGTCTCCACATCCGCCGTCTCCATCCGTTCCAGATCGTAGTTAAAATAACGGCACAGCATCCTGGCATTGGCCACACCGATATTTGCGATACCCAGGCCGTAGATCAGCCGTGGCAGCGTGGTATGGCGTGCGGTCTCGATGCTATCCATCATATTCTGATAGGATTTCTCTCCAAAGCCCTCCATTTCGGTAATGACCTCTTTGTAGCGGTCCAACCGGAACAGATCCGCATATTCATGGATAAAGCCCTGATCGATCAGCTTCTCCAGCGTGGCCTCGGAGAGACCGTCGATGTTCAGCGCATCCCTGCTGACAAACAGGGTGTAGGCCTTGATCTCCTTGGCCGGGCATTTTTCATTGGTGCAGTACAGGGACTGCACTTCGTTCATCTGGCGGATTTCGGTAGGCTGTCCACAGACCGGACATACCTTCGGAATCTCCACATTGTCGCTGCCGGTCAGATTTTCCGCGATCTGAGGAATGATCATATTGGCCTTGTAGACCGTGATGTGGTCACCGATTCCCAGACGAAGCCCCCGCAGAATGCTGATATTATGCACGGAAGCACGGCTGACCGTAGTGCCTTCCAGTTCCACCGGTTCGAAGATGGCCACAGGATTGATCAGTCCGGTACGGCTGGCGCTCCACTCGATCTCTTTTAATGTGGTCTCCCGCAGCTCGTCCGCCCATTTGAAGGCAATGGAATCTCTGGGGAATTTTGCCGTTCTTCCCAGGGACTGTCCGTAGCTGATGCTGTCATAGGTAAGTACCAGTCCGTCGGAAGGGATATCGTAGTGTTCGATCTTATGCTCAAAATCTTCGATAGCGGACAGGATATTCTCTTCCGTTACCGCCACATGCTCCACCACCGCAAATCCCTGTTCCTGCAAAAAGGCAAACTGGGCTGCCTTGGAATCGTGGAAATCCACGCCGTCCGCTTTCACTAACGTAAAGGCAAAGAACCGGACATTGCGCTTTGCCGTGATCTCATTGTTAAGCTGCCTTACGGAGCCGCTGCACAGGTTGCGTGGATTCTTGTATTTGGCCTCCGCATCCGTGATCTGACTGTTAATCTTCTCGAAATCACTGTAAGTGATTACCGCTTCTCCCCTGAGGATCAGTTCTCCGGTATAGGAAATATTCAACGGAAGATTCTTAAAAGTACGGGCGTTATTGGTAATGACTTCGCCGATCTCGCCGTTTCCCCGGGTGACTGCTTTTGCAAGTTTTCCTTCACGATACGTCAGTACAATGGTAAGGCCGTCCAGTTTCCAGCTGAGAAGTGCAGGATTCCCCTGCAACCAGTCCCGCAGTTCTTCCCGGCTTTTGGTCTTGCCCAGAGACAGCATGGGGCTCTCATGACGCTCCTTGGGAAGCTCGTCCACGGCTTCATAGCCCACCGTCACCGTGGGGCTGTCAGCCAGCGTAACACCTGTCTCTTTTTCAAGTTCCACCAGTTCGTCATAGAGCTTGTCATATTCATAGTTGCTCATGATCTCCCGGTCTTTGGCATAATAGCTTTCCGAAGCCGCATTCAGTTGTTGTACCAGATCTTTGATCCGGTCTATTTTGGAAGACTGCATCTTGTGTTCCTGCCTTTATTTATTTTCATTATGATTTCACATTCCGGTCTTTTCCAGAAGCTTGTCCAGTTCCTCTCCTGTGACCTCCCGCCATGCTCCCGGCTTCAGATCTCCCAGTAAGATGTTCATTACCCGGACCCTTTTCAGTGCATTTACCCTGACGCCGCAGGCTTCGCACATACGCCGGATCTGTCTGTTGACTCCCTGGGTCAGTATGATACGGAAGGTAAATTTTCCGATTTTTTCTACCTTACACTCTCTTGTAGTGATGTCCAGATCCTTCAGATAAATACCTTTCGCCATTTTCTCCAAAAAATCAGGCGTTATTTCTTTGTCTGTCTTTACAAGGTACTCTTTTTCATGGCGGTTAGCTCCCCGCATCATGGCATTGATCAGGTCTCCATCGTTGGTCAGAAGGAGCAGGCCTTCGGAATCCTTGTCCAGCCTCCCTGCATAGGTCAGCCGCTCCGGATAGTGGATCATATCCATGATCTTTTTCTCCGCATGGGGATCTCTCTCCGTGCAGGTCACGCCGACGGGCTTGTAAAATGCCAGTACCCTGCGGGTCTTTTTTCCCTGTAGTACCTTTTTTCCTACCTGTACGGTGTCTGTCTCTTCCACCTGCTGTCCCATTCCGGCCACCTGGCCGTTGACAAACACCTTTCCCTGTTCGATCAGCTTATCCGCATCTCTCCGGGAACATACACCGCACTGTGCCAGATATTTGTTCAGACGCATGTCACTTCTCCTCTGTGCGGTCGGCTGCTTCGAAATCACTGAGACTTTTGACCCTGGGAATACCGTTTCCATTGGCCACGCCCAGCTTTGCCGTTTCATCCGCCAGTTCGTTGTATTTTACCTTGGAATGGGCCGGGACTTTGGTAAAGCGGATCCGGATCTTCTGTCCCCAGCCCCGCATGGTCTGGGCATATTTTTTCGTCAGATCGTTCTTGCTCTTCCAGGCTCCCGTGACCCATTTCTCAATGCCTTCGTAGTCATAGCGGATCTCAATGGCCGTAAACCCGCTGTTTAAGGCAAAGCGCACCGCGTACATGGCTCCCAGCATCTCGCCGGAGACATTCCGTTGTTTCAGAGAGTCCGGATTGTCACCGTTACCGTATTCCGTATAGATCCGTCCGTCGGGAAGGATAAAGATACAGCCGAAGCCGTATTTTTGCAGCGCATGCTGATAGCTTCCGTCCACATAGGCCAGTAAGGTGCCTTCCTCCGGGCGGTCATTTGCCTCTGCGTCCTCCGGATATCTTCCCAATCCGTTCCACTCTGTCATAATACCACATATCTCCTTATCGAATAAAGTTGGTCTTCTGCGCCGGTTCTCTCTCCGGGAACTCCACACCGGCGGCTTTTCCTGCCGCAATGCACTTTAACAGCCATGCCATGTTGTTACCCAGAGTGCGCATGGTCTGCATGCCTTCCAGATCCTGTTTTACCTCTTCGGGGGTATTGCCGTGTACCTGATTCCAGTACTGGCTGGATACCACCGGCATGCAGTTGATGGTAAAATATTTGTTCAACTGATCAAAAGCTGCGGAAGCCCCGCCACGTCTGCAGCTTACGATGCAGGCTCCGGGCTTTCCCTGGAACAGTGCGCTCTTGCCGTAAAAAGCACGATCCAGGAAAGAAGTGATCATGCCGGAAGCCGAAGCATAATGTACCGGGGAACCGAAGACAAAACCGTCTGCGGTCCCGGCCTTTTCCACGAACTCATTTACACCGTCCTCCCGGAAACATTTTCCAGTCTTTAAGCAGGCACCACAGCCGATGCATCCGGCGATGGGCTGTGTGCCCACCTGAATGATCTCTGTCTCAATGCCGTTTCTTTCCAGTGCTCCAGCGACTTCTTCCAGTGCCGTGTAGGTACATCCCTTTGCATGTCCGCTTCCGTTTACCAGTAATACTTTCATTTTGCTGCCTCTTTTTCTCTTTTATTTCTTTTGTTATCTTTTCTGGCTCTACCTGGCAAAATATGTTATATTGTCTGATAGAGCAATGAACTATTGCAATTCGTAATTGACTTTTCAGAAAGGAGTTCTATGAACCGCAGAACCCGTTCTTATCTTCTTTTTATAATACTTACCGGCTGCATCTGTTATCTTCTGTCCCACTATGTAGTGCAGCTGTATTTCATAAGCGGCTCCTCCATGGAGCCATCCTACGCTTCCGGCCAGCCGGTCCTGCTCCGGAAATTCGGTCTGCCAGAGGATCTGGATTACGGAGACATTGTGGTCATCCGCAGAGAGGACCTGGGCCGTGATATCATCAAGCGTATCGCTGCCCTGCCGGGAGATACGGTACAGATCACGGACGGCCTTCTCTATGTAAACGGCGAGGAACACTCTACCCCTGCGAATCTCTCTCCCATGGAAGATGCGGGCAATGCATCTTCCCCCATAACCCTTCAGCCGGGAGAATATTTTGTTCTGGGGGACAACCGTAACCATAGCATTGACAGCCGCTTCGACGAAGTGGGGATCATCTTGGCTCCCACGATTGCAGGAAAAGTCATCTTTCCCACCGTCCGGCTTATTTCCAGATAAATTCTCTGCCGGTCGGAATCATGGTCGTCATATCGTGGGCATAGCCCTTCTGGAGATATTCCACCATCTCTTCCTCCTGCCCCAGAGAATCCATTAAAAATCTGCGTTCTCTGGTATCTCCTTCTTTCCAGTCAAACACATCGGCACTCTCCGCACCGTCCAGCAGTCTGACATACGCCTGCTGGAGATCCACATAACTGATGGGTGCCTGAGAAATCATCATGGTATCATGCTGTTCTCCTCTTCCCTTGATCAGAAGCATTGCCGACTGTCGTAACATTGCCCCTTCTCCGCCGGGACCGTTGTATCCGTGATCCGCCATGACGATCAGTGCGGTATTATCATACACACCGCTTTCCTTCAGCTTCTGCAGATATTGTGCCGTAATAGTAATGGATGCTTCCACACTCTGACGGTAGCTTCCTGATTTCTCATCGATCACATTGCCGTCCTTATCGTACACATAGGGCGTATGGGCACCGTCCAGATGGATGAATTTGAACTGCTTCTCGGTGTCTGTCGTCAGTTCCACATTCTTCACATTTCCCTGAAACACACTGTTGTTTGCGGTATATCCCCTGTATTCGCATTCTACCTGGATTTCTTCGTCAAATCCGGCTTTTCTTGTCATGCAGAATCGCTTTAAGTCAAACGGTGCATAGCGGTAACCCACCAGCTTCAGTTCCTGCACGGCCAGTCCCAGATAAGACTTTACTTTGTATTCCCCCATCACCACATTTTCAAACCTTGTGATCACGGACTCTTCCTGAGTATACATCTGGTCCTCGTACAGATTCAGCCGGTAGCCTCTCTGCTCCAGTTCCGCCAACAGTGGTGCCTGTGTATACACCCGGTTCACATAATCCAGAAACGGCTCGTCCTCCTCGTACCAGTCCCCGCTTAAGATAAAGGGAATGGCATCCCGGGTACAGGCATAGGCTGCCGTGGTATTTTCAAAATAGGTGAAGTCCGCAAAGATCTCCCGATACTCCGGATGCTCCTCCAGAAGGGAGGAAAACTCTCTGGCATCCAGCGTATCCAGCACCAGAATGACAAAATTCTGATCTTCGGACATGTTGAATTCTTCTTTTTCCGTTACATACAGCTGGCTCTGAGGCTTGCTCATCCCCTTGGTCATGATGGTGCTTACCATGGTCACCAGAAGCATCAGCGTCATGCAGCCGCTGATAAACATCAGCACATTTTCAAACATCTGCTTTTTCTTCCGGAGTGCGGCCACCAGTACCACCATAAGGAGAATCACCACTGTCCACAGGATCAGGGAGTCTCTTCTCAGTTCCGGATATCCGTTCCAGTCCAGTGCGGTTCCGTCTAACACCGGCAGGCCGTTTATCAGGAATTCTCCCTGTACATAGGAACACAAAAACAGGATCAGGCCTCCCGCCAGACCGATTTTGTACAGGACGGGATGGATCCACAAAAGGAGCGTATATATCGCCACCAGAACCAGTGTCCCAACGGCGAACATTCCCAGTGCCAGCCGGATCAGCACACCGAAATCGAACCAGAATTCATCCAGATTACTGCAATATAATTCCACCGGTGCATACAGAAGCAATATAAAGCTGATTGCCAGGGAGATCATAATTCCCGGAAGAAGCTGTTGTCTCGTTATTTTTCTGTTTTTCTTATCTTTTTTCATTCTCGGCTGTCCTTTTTGTCTGTTTCCGTTCTCTGTTATCTGTCATATACTCTTCCCGTCGGTATCATGGTGCTCAGATCCTGTGCATGACCCTTCTGGGTATATTCTACCAGATGATAAGTCTCGGAGAAAGAATAGCGCAGATAACGTCGTTCTCTGGCATCTCCCTCTTTCCAGTCAAAGATGGCGTCACTTGTCTTGCCGTCCATCAGGCGCATATAGGCTTCCCAGAGATCCTCATAGCTGACCGGAGCCTCCGAGATCTGCAGGGTGTCATGCTGTTCGCCCCTGCCCTTTACCATAAACAACGGCGACGGTCTCAGCCATACATCCCGGTCCGTCTCATCCCCCTGTCCGTTGTAACCATGATCCGCCATGACAATAATCGCGGTATTGTCATAGGCACCGCTCTCTTTCAGAGCCTCAATGTAATTCTTCGCCAGAGTGACGGAAGCCTCCATGTTCTGCCTGTAATCTCCTCCCGGAACATAATCCATATTCTCGCCGTAGATAAAAGGCGCATGGGCACCTTCCAGATGGATGAATTTAAAATTCTTCTGTGTCTGATCCATAACGATGCCACTCGCTTCCAGAGCCAGCTTAAAGGCCATATTGTCCTCGGTGAAATTCCCTGCCGTGGTTCCTTCCGGTTCGGAGACCTGCAATTCGTCAAAATAACTTTCCCGAACCTCGCAGAATCGTTTCAGATCGTAGGGTGCGTACCGGAATCCCACCAGTTTCAATTCCTGTTTGGCCAATTCCAGCCAGGAACTGGGGCTGACCGTAGTACGATACACATTTTCGAAATTATCTGCCACACGCTCATCCAGTGCCCGGATATCATCCTCGTAAAGGTCGATCCGGTAGCCTCTGTCCCGAAGTTCTTCCCACAGTGGAGAATTCAGATAGACATCATTCAGATATTCCTCCAGCGGTTCCTGATTCTCGAACCACTCTCCGGATAAAATATAGGCGACCGCATTCATGGTGCAGGAATAGTTGCCCAGCATATTCTCAAAATAGGTAAAATCGGAAAAAATCTCCCGATACTCCGGATGTTCTTCCAATAGTGAGGTAAACTCCCTGGAATCCGCGGTATCCAGCACGAAGATCACGAAATTCTCATCTTCCGACATTTCAAACTCGTTCTCCACACTGATATGCAGATGTACCTTGGGAGTCAAGACTCCGCTGGTAAGCATGGTACTGCCGGCTGTGACCAGAAGCATCAGCGTCATGCAGCCACTGATGAACATAACGGCATTATCAAATTTCTTCTTTTTCAGGAAAACGGCTGCCAGGATGACCAGGATTCCGACGATTCCCCATAATAACAGGGTATCTCTTCTCAGGATGTCATATTTGTCCCACCAGATCGTGGAACCGTCCAGAGAAGGCAGTTTGCTGATCAGGAAATTTCCCTGAATATAGGTACAGACAAAAAGTGCCAGTCCGCCTGCCAGTGCGGTCCGGTAGACCACCGGATGCAGCAGAAGGGCAATCAGGTAAACAAGGGCCAATGCTGCAAAGCTGACTGCAAACATGCCGAAAGCCGTGAGCAATAACGTGGAAAAGTCAAACCAGAATTCCGCGGTGTTGGCACAGTACAGATCGACCGGCGCGTACAGAAAAATTAAAAAGCTGATTGCCAGGGACAGTAATATCCCCGGCAACAGCTGACCGCCTGTTATCTTTTTTCTCTCAGTCTTCTTGCTCACACTTTTTCTCCCTGCCACATTATTTTCCTCTGTCACTAACGGTTATACTCTCTTCCGGTAGCCTTCATGGTATCCCTGTCAAACGCATATCCCGTCTGCACATATTCCTGCATGTGATCCTCATCCAGAAAAGAATATTTTAAGAACCGGCGCTCCCTTACGTCGCCTTCCTTCCAGTCGAAGGCGTCCGTGCTCTGCTTTCCGTCCAACAGACGTGTATAAGCTTCCTGCAGATCTTCAAAGCTGACCGGAGCCTGGGATATCTGCATGGTATCATGGGTTTCCCCCATGCCTTTTATCAACAGCAGCGGACACTGACGCATCCAGGCTTCCTCTCCGCTCTCATCCAGGCTTCCGTTGTATCCGTGATCCGCCATAATGATCAGCACCGTGTTGTCATAAGCTCCGCTTCCGCGCAGCTTCTCCACATAGTTCCCAGCCCCGGAGAGTACCGCCAGCATCGTCTGTTCATAAGTTCCTTCCTCTTCATCAATAATATTCATATTTTCATCATAGATGAAGGGGACATGGGCTCCATTCAAATGAATAAACTGGAATTTTGCCTGTGTATCCTGTTCACTGATCCCTCTTTGGTCCAGTTGACTCTTAAATATATGATCTTGCTGGCTGAAACTGTATTTTTCCTGTGCATTTTCCACTTTGACCAGTTCATCGAAAGCCGCCATCTTGAAAATGCATTTCTTCTTCAGTTCAAAGGGGGCATATCGGAATCCCACCAGTTTTAACAAAGGTTTTGCAAATCTGACATAGGAACTCAGTTCAAAATCCACCCGGTATACATTGCTGAACATCTGGGCTATCTCGTCATCCAGATAAAGTTCTTCATCATAAAACTCCATCCGGTATCCCCGTTCCTGTAATGTCCGGAACAGTGGAGATTCCCGATACATCCGGCGCATATAATCTTCAAACGGTTCGTCATTCTCGTACCATTCCCCTGACAAAATATAGGGTACGGCTCTCTCGGTACAGGAATAAGCCCCTACGGTATTTTCAAAATAAGTAAAATCCTGAAACTCAGCTGCATATTCCGGATGTGTCTCCAGCAATTCTGCAAAGGTTCTAGAGTCCACGGTATCCAATACCAGAATTATAAAATTCTGTTCGTCAGACATTACGAATTCGTTATCTCCGCCAAGCTGATAACGCGCTCTCTCCTGCAATGCCCCGCTGGTAAGTACTACGCTGACTGCCGTGATCAACAGCATCAGGGTAAGTCCACCGCTCAGATACATTACGGTTCTGGAAAACAGATCTTTTTTCAGAAAAACGTACATAAGAACGACAATCAGCAAAGCAGCACTCCAGAGGATCAGATCTTCTGTCCGCAGTATCGTATAATTCTCCCATTTGATGGTCGTTCCATCCATCGGCGGCAGATTCCCGATCAGGAAATTTCCCTGAATATAGGTACAGAGCAGTCCCAGGAATCCCCCGGCCAGTCCGATACGATAGCATACCGGATGGATCAGCCATAAGACCGTATAGATCAGAAGCAGCATTACGGTACTGATGACAAACAGTCCCAGGGATGCCCTGAACAGGATTCCGAAATCAAACCAGAATTCAGATATATTACTGCAATATAAATCTACCGGTGCATAGAAAAACACCAGGAAACTGACAGCAACAGCCACCACGATTCCCGGAAGCAGCTGCTTCTTCTCCCTTTTCTTCATGTCTGATTACTTCTCCTGCCTGTCCTCCGCCTGATCCAGCATGATATCATCCGACTCTACTTCTTTGTTTCTGTTCTCATCAATTCCCAGACTCTTGTCGATCTTCTTCTTTGCTTTTCTCCAGTAGATTCCGGCTGCAGCGCCTACTGCGATGACAATACCCGCCACTGCCTGGATGGCATAGTTCATAACGGAAGGATCAATATAGGCATCTGCAGTTCCGGAGAACAGAACTGCGAATGCTGCTGCGAAAAATGTTACCTGTGCGATCTTGCTTAATTTTTTCATGTTTTCTACCTCTTTCTTTTGCTGTTTCTATTTTAAAATTTATTGTTCTTTTGCTTTTTTGATCTGTTCCTGTACGGCCTGTACGATGTATTTTGCACCGACCTCGGCACTGCTGCCCAGATTGTAGACATACTCTTCCACAAACTTCTCGATTCTGTCATGATATGCATCCTTCTGCTCCAACAGATTTCTGACCTTCTCTTCGGTCTCCTCTGTCTTCGCGGGATCCAGACGATCTCCGATGACATCACGCATCCAGATATTAATGGGTACGGTGTCGATCTTCTGGTACTCCGGGTTCATGACCTTCATGGGAGTATCCACGAACAGCACCGGCTTGTTGGTGGTAAATGCGTATTCATAAGCGATACCGGACCAGTCGGTCACCAGCAGATCCGCCTCGAATACGGTACTGTTGGAGGAGAAATCGGTCTGGATCTCAATATCCGGATTGCCGGCGTAACGTTCTTTCAGGCGGTCCATCTTATCCTGCTGTAAGCGCACCTGCTGAGGATGAGGGCGTACCACGACTTCATAGCCCTTGCCTGCCAGATCATCCAGCATGCCTTCCAAACAACTGTCCACGATGTTGTCCTTCTGCCAGGAGGGAGCGATCAGAATATGCTTCTTCTCATGAGGTGTCTTGTCTGCCTTCTTATAATCTTCGATCATGCGATCCAGCAGGCAGTAGCCCCAGTCGATCAGCTTCTTGGGAGGCAGGCCGTAGGCTTCCTCTGTCTTGCGGATCTCCTCGGTATGATGCTTGCCGACACAGTATACGGTATCGTAATGATCCATGGAACCGGTACGCATGGTCATGTTCAGACTATCCATGCAATGCGGGATATAGATATATTCAATATCCTTTCTCACATAGCTACGCTTGATGTGGAAGTTCTCAATATCCGGCATGGTCATGACCACCACATCCGCGTCCATCTTCATCATCAGTGTGATCAGACGCTTTTCCCCGATATAATAGGCCCGGATCTTGTTCTCTTTTTCCGCCAGGGTAAAGATCTGATCTTCCGGATCACTGGTGATGTAGTGAATGGTCAGGTTCGTATGGGCTAACAGCCATTCGATGATGCCCTGATAATATTTATAGAAGCCGCTGCTCTCGGAATAAAATACCAGATGCTTATTGACCACAGAGAAGAAACGTTTGAAGTCCTTCTTCTCTCTCTTTGCATAGGGATTTTTCTCAAAAAGCTTTTTCCTGCCGCCGATGGACTGCAGCTCCGCCAGTTCCTGTTTGCTGGCTTCCAGAGCTTCGTAATCCACATAGTCCTTCGGATTGATGGCCCAGTTCAACAGATACAGCTGTAAGATAGCGAACAGGTTGCTGGCGATCCAGTACAGTGCCACGCCCGCCGGAACGAACCAGCCCAGATACAGGGACAGGCCTACGGAAATTGCCATCATACCGTATTTGTTCAGCATGGACTGCTCTGCCTGCAGGACATTGGAGGCATTCTGTGCCACACACAGCAGCCATGCGGAGACACCGGCTGCGATGGGTACGATAATATCAATACCGCCCACTTCGGAAGGTACCCAGCTCAAATTGATGCCGCAGAAATCCAGTGAAATTCCCTTCACCTGTTCTAACACCGAAGTGATATCCACGCCTGCCAGGGCAGACTGCAGCGCGGCAAACTGCTCTGCGTAATCACCACTCTTGATCATTTCCACAACGGTCAGCTGAATGGAGGAGCTTTCGGGATTCACACCGGCCAGGCTGACCGCCAGTCCGTTAAATGCCGTGATCACATCCTGTGACATATGCAGCAGATAATCCAGAGGATGATAGATAACCTCTACCAGTCCCATCAGCAGGATCAGCTGAACTGCCAGCGGAATCAGGGATGCCAGAGGATTGTACTTCTCTCTCTTGAAGATTTTGGACTGTTCATCCGCGATCCGGTCCGCATCTCCGAAATGCTTTGCCTTGATCCGGTTGATCTCCGGCTGCATCTTTACCATTTTAATGGAGTTCTTCTGTACCCAGATGGAAACCGGTAACAGCACAATCTTGCTGATCAGTGTGAACAGAATGATAGCCAGTCCGTAATTATGCGCCAGATAATAGCAGAAATACATTACATATCCCAGCGCTTCCGATAGTATTCGCATTCTGATTAACCATGCCTTTCTCATTTTAGTCAATAGAGTTAATTATAACATACTCATACGTTTTTTCAACATGGAAAGCAATTTTTCCGTTCAAAAAGCAGGCAGAAAATACTGTTATTGTAACAGTATTTTCTGCCTGCTTTCCTGTTTTTCTGTATTCTTTGTTCCATTTCCGGCTTTACTGCCGGCTATCCGGGGATTCTTCCCCCGGCTTCTTATAGAATGCAAAATCATTCTTGCCGTTCTTCTTCACCTGATACATGGCATCATCCGCACACACAATCAGCTGTTCCAGATTGTCCGTATCCTTCGGATAACTTGCAATACCGATACTGCCGCCGATTTTGCGTTTCGTACCACAGAGCACCACATCCTTCGTAAATACCTGTCTGCACTGGTACGCAGTCTTCTCCACCAGCATATTCTGGCTGCTGCGCAGGATCAGAATGAATTCGTCCCCCGCGAAACGGTAGGAAGTAAGTATCTGGGACTGCATGTCCTTCAATCGGTTTGCCACCTGCTGCAGAGCTTCGTCTCCGGCGGTATGGCCGTAAGTATCGTTGATCTTCTTGAAATTATCAATATCCAGCATCATGACTGTGCAGGGAACCTTTGCACCAATAAGCTGTTCCAGATCTTTCATGAATTTGCTCCGGTTCGGAAGTCCCGTCAGGAAGTCATGCTGGGATGCGGATTCCATAATGGCTCTTGCCTTTTCCAGTTCCTCCAGAAGCTTTCTTCTGCGGAAATTATCAAAGCATACCCACAGGATAATGACCACCAGTGCAAGAATCAGCACCAGTGCCGGCACCAGAGCTTCTCTATTCCTTACGAAAAAGCTCTCCTCATGGTTCACGAACTCCGTATCTTCCGGAAACTGCCATGCCTCCAGTTTGAACTTCCGCATGACATTTTCATCCACGCAGTAGATATTCGGGCTTTCCCGTACCACATTGATCTCGCCGCTGTCCGTACCATTCATAATGTCCATGGCAATATTCGCTGCAATCTCTCCCGATTTGTACATGGAGACCACGTTACCGCCCAGCAGTCCGTCACCGATTCCTGCTTCCACCATGCGGTAGACCGGCACCTTGGCATAATTCACAATCGTGTGGACCGCCTGTGCGCTGGTATACTGCTTTCCGCTGCCATCTTCTGACATCACTATGTAGATCAGTATGGTATTTTCATCTACCTTGCTGATGGCCTGCTGAAGTCTTGCGGTTGTAAACTCCGAAGCATTGATCTCGGAAAATTCCAGATCCGGATATGCTTCCTGTGCACTGTAAAAGTTCTTCCGCTCTGCATCCCCGGTCAATGAATCGTCCAGTATGGCCACCACTTTGTCCGCTGCTGGATTCACTTTCAATGCCATGTCAATATTCTTCTCTACGGACAATTTCTCGATGATTCCTGTCACCAGAGGATTTTCTGCCGCTTTCATGGCATATTCCTCATCGTTGACGCCTTCGAAGACTATGGGAATCTCCGGAAACATTTCCTCCCGGTATTCCATGGCAAACTGCAAAGCCGAATCATCGCCTACGATCACTACATCGTATGGCTCGGTATTCTCCAGATGATATTCCAGCATATCGTGGAACATATCCAGCCATTCCTTCGTCCGAAAGCGCTTCGTATCCATGAACTCATAGTCGATGGTAGTGTTTTCGTCCACACCGGCCTGGATTCCTTCAATCTGTGTCTGTACCGTATCCCATCCGTAAGAATAGGAACTGATAAAAAGCACTCTCTTACTATTGTTTGCTGCCTGTGTCTCCACCTCCATGGAAACTGCCCCCATAGTTCCCACGCTGATGAAAAGGGCCAGCGACAGCAATAATGCTTTCCACTTTCTCATATTCTGTCTGCCCCAATCCCAATACATTTTCGTCACTTGTACGGTACAGTTGTCTGTACCTGTATCTCTCTGGTACTATTCTACCACACAACTTTCCGAAAACAAAGAGGTTAATTTAATCTTGTAATAATTCCTTCTTCTTTTTTCTCCTTCATTTTGCCGAGAATCGTCGGTACTGCGCCAAGTGCTACAAACAGGTACAGAAGAAGCAGATTTCCCACATAGCTTCCGAAATCAATAATCTCCTCTGTCACGGCATAAGAAACCAGACGATAGCATTCGAAAATATTGTAACCGGCCTCTGCGCCACCGGCATCCCGGAGCAAAATAATTGCCCAGTCCACACGATCCGCAAAATAAGTCATCAATATCATAATGATCACACTGATCACCACAGCTTTCTTTGTCAGTTTTCCTCCCAGCATCTCATATCCCTTCAGAACACAAACTGCCATGATCACACCGGACAGCGCGGCTACATAGCCCAGCTGACTGAGCACCAGAACACTGAGTGCTCCTAACAGGGAGCCTAACAGAGCCCCCACGATGCCTCCTATGATATTCTCTTTCTTCTGTGCGGTCTGCTGTGCTTTCATTGCGATATCACTGCGCATCTTTTTCTCGCAGTCCGGACATAAATGATAATATTCCCCGCCCATTCTGAAAGCTCCGGTCTCCACCTCCTGTGCGCACAGATCACAACAGGGAGTGTAGCTGCTGGCACGCAGAAATGCCGTTGTGGCGGCAATCGCTTCATTCAATGTATCCTTGCATTTTTCCGCATTGGACTGCACTTTCAGAGAAACTCTGATATCCAGATTCTTCTGGTTGAAATTTGCAATTTTTTTACTGCTTTTTTGAAACTGTTTGACTGCCTGTTTCTCCAATATCGATCCGTCAGCGCTTTTCGCTGCCGTATGTAATACCATCATAAAAGGATATCTTGCATCCGGTGCATAGACAATAAAATCAAAACCGTCTCTTTCTCCGTGAAACACGTCATTGGTCTCATCGTAACGCAGTCCTGTTCCCATGGCTATCTGCTGATAGTTTTCAACTTTCTTTTTCTGGTTCATTTCCTCTCTCCCCATCCTTTGTATTAAAAATCATTTCTATTCTACACTACACCGCATTAACATGCAACCCCATTAAATTTTTTGACCTCTTTAACGCACAAAAGCTACAGGCAACATGTGTCTGCAGCTTTCTGTCTTTTCTTATGTATTGTTTATTATCCTGACTGTTTAGCACTTGATCTCAAGATATCCCAACAGTTTGCTCATGTCGTACTCTTCCAGCACGCCCAGATTGGAATCGTAGAACTTGCCGTCGAAGTGTATCAGATAGTGGCAAAAACGTCCCATCTTCTCCATCATGATACAGCACTTCGGCAGCACTGCGGGTCTTCCCTCGGTATATACGATGATATCGGTATGATCGATACCATAGTAGTTCAGTGCGGAAATCACACGTCCCATGGTAGCCTGCCACTCTCTGCAGTCCATAACGCTGATGACTTCTGCAATGGTAACACCGGCTAACATTGCTACACAGGCCTGGCCGCACAGACCATCTTCGGGCTGGATGATCACGTTCATGCTGTCGATCTTACGGATGGGCTTCTCAAAGCTGTACGGGCTGTTCTGGTCCATGCGGATCAGGGAACCGTTGACATGTAACAGAATCTTATGGGTTACACCCAGTTCTACCTTTACAGCCTCCTCATCAGTGATCACTACTTCATAATTGCCCTTCTCCTTGGGATGCAGTTCACACTCGATGATGTTGTTATCCAGGACAATGTCTCCCTTGATGACTTCTCTCTGCTTACATACTTCCCATACGTTGAAAGGGATCTGAATGGTATATCCGGCATCCTTTTTTTCTACTTTAGATTCAAAAAAATATCTCATGATTCATTCCTCCGTTGCTTTTGCTGTTCCCGAGTATTCTCTTAAGAAAGATATTTACGAAAGCGGTTACATTACTATTTATCTTGATTCTAGCAAAATTTTCCGTCCTTGCAAAGGGCTTGTCTGAAAGTACTAAAAAAAAAACATCCTGTCAAAATTTTATCATAATAACCGCACATAAAATAAGCCATGCTCCGCAAAAAAATGTCTTGCAGGCACATGGCTTATCCTTGTTTTTATAAATTCATATCTCTGATATTGTCTGCTGTCTATAGGCCCATGATTGCAGATGCCACCCGGAAGTATACCAGCAAAGACAGCGCATCCACGATGGTGGTGATAAAAGGGCTGGCCATGACCGCCGGGTCGAAGCCCAGACGCTTTGCCAGAACCGGCAGTAAACAACCGATGATCATGGCGATCACTACGGCAGCTATCAATGTCAGGCATACGGAAACCGCCACCAGCACTCCTACTCTGTCCAGCAGCAGCAATTTTACAAAATTGGCTGCGGAAAGAGTAATACCGCAGATCAGGGCCACACGGATTTCCTTGAAAACGACCTTCGGCACATCCCGGTATTCGATCTCATTCAGAGACAGTCCACGGATGACCGTAACGCTGGCCTGGCTTCCGGCATTACCGCCGGTATCCATTAACATGGGAATATACGCCACCAGTACCGCACAGACACTCAGTGCATCCTCGAAGGACGAGATAATGGCACCGGTAAATGTGGCCGATACCATTAACAGCAGCAGCCAGGGAATACGCTTTTTAAAGGTCTCGAATACTCCCGTTTTCATGTACGGCTTATCGCTGGGCACGATAGCCGCCATCTTTTCCATATCCTCCGTGGTCTCTTCTTCGATGATATCCACGATATCGTCCACGGTGATAATACCTACCAGCCGGTTCTCATTATCCACTACCGGCATGGCTGTAAAGTCGTATTTTTTGAACTGTCTGGCAACTTCCTCCTGATCCATCAGGGTGTTGATGGAGATGACATTCTCATGCATGATGTCACCGATGACCTCGTTGCCGTCCATAATCAACAGATAACGCAGAGCTACCGTTCCCACCAGTCTTCTCTGGGCATCCAGCACGTAGCAGATGTTGATGGTCTCACTGTCCAGACCCACTTTACGAATACGCTCGATAGCCTCATTCACCGTCAGATTCTCCTTCAGGTCCACATACTCGACCGTCATGATACTTCCGGCAGAATCCTCCGGATAACGCAGCAGATGGTTAATGTCTCTGCGCACCTCAGGGCTTGCGTTGGTCAGCAGCTTTTTGACAATATTGGCAGGCATCTCCTCCAGCAGATCGGCCGCATCGTCCGCCATCAGATTATTGATGATGTTCGCTGCTTCCTTATCTGACAGGGAAGTGATGATCTTCTGCTGATTGTCCATATCTAAATAGGAAAAAACGTCTGCCGCCAGGTCCTTGGGAAGGATGCGGAAGACTTTTAACATCTCTTCCTCTTCCAGTTCTTCCAGAAGGCCTGCAATATCGGCATCGTTGAGCTCAGCCAGATACTGGCGCAGCTTGGTGTACTGCTTGGTGTTAAGAAGTTCTAAGACCTCTTCCAGTTCTTTGATCTGTTCCATGATGATCCTCCTTATGATGTTTTCTATGGGTGTAACTTACATGGCAACTTCGCCCCGGAAGTGGGTTGTCAGAACTCTTCTGTGTACACTTCATAAAAACCACCACCTTTCTGCAGGAAATCATAAAACCGCTGTTTTTATTTTAACTTTTTGACTATTCTTTGTCAACGAAATACGTCTCTTTCAATTTCTCAATTTTTACCTTCCCACAGGTGGTCTCTGTCAGGTTTTTCCTGATGTTTTCCTCTTTTTCCAGCGGGACGCGTAAAATAAATTTTACATTTTCCGCGTAGATGCTGTCCACGGGAACGATCCCCTGCTGTCCGAAATAGTATTGCAGTTTTCCCACATCATTATAATCCGCAGTCACTTCCAGTTCGCAGCCTTTCCGCATAATGCCCGTCTCGCAATGGGAAAGCCCTTCCTTCACCGCCTGGGAATAGGCCCGCACCAGACCGCCGGTGCCAAGCAGTGTGCCACCAAAATACCTCGTCACCACCACTGCTATATTGCGGATGCCGGAGCCCGTCAATACTTCCAGCATGGGGCGGCCCGCCGTTCCGGAGGGTTCCCCATCGTCACTGCATCTTGTAAGTTCCCCTCTGCTTCCTATTATAAAGGCCGAACAGTTGTGTCTGGCATCCCAGTATTTTTTCTTCATTTCCTCTATAAAAGCCACGGCTTCTTCCTCGGTCTCGCATTTGCGGATCGTGGCAATAAATCGGGACTTTTTCTCCACGATCTCACCTTCACCGCCGGATAGAAGGACTCTGTAGCTGTCTGTTGCTGTCATGTCGCCCATGTATGACCTCTCTTTTTTATGGATTTTTATTTTCATTTTCAGTGTAGCATAACTTCTCCAAAATGTGAAACAATTCTAAAAAGCCTTTATTTACATAGCATTATTTGTTATAATGGATGCGTCTGTATCTCAGGCAGAAAGGACTTGTTTTATGAATTATGGCAAAAAAGGTGTCCGGGCAAAGCAGAAGACACTCAACTCTAAATCACAAAAATGGGGAAGGAAAATCGCCCTGATCTGCGTTAAGATCGCGTTGGCAGCCATTGTCGGTGTGGGCATCTGCGGTATTTCCGCCGGCATCGGTGCTTTCCGCGGCATCCTCTCCTCCACTCCCACGATCCGTCTGTCGGATGTCGTAGCCGTAGGCGAAGCCACCATTGTCTACGACAGGGAAGGCAACGAGATCGACCAGTATGTCAGCACCAACTCCAACCGTCTCTCCGTAGGCATGGACGAGATCCCCGACTACATGGGAAAGGCCTTCGTCGCTATCGAGGACGAGCGTTTCTATCAGCACAACGGTATCGACTTCAAGGGTATTATCCGTGCCGGTTACCAGTTTTTGAAGACCGGTGGTGAAGAGGCACAGGGTGCCAGTACCATTACCCAGCAGCTGTTGAAGAATACCGTCTTCACCGACTGGACTTCCGAGGGCGATAACAAGATCAAGAAGATCAAACGTAAGATCCAGGAACAGTATCTGGCTCTGGAGATCACGAAGTACTACTCCAAGGACGAGATCCTGCTGCGTTATATGAACGCTATTAACTTAGGACAGAACACCCTGGGTGTGGAATCCGCTTCCCTGCGTTACTTCGGTAAGCACTGCAGCGAGCTGACCATTTCCGAATGTGCGGTCATCGCCAGTATCACCCAGAATCCTTCCAAATATAACCCGATCCGTCATCCGGAAGAGAATGTAAAGCGTCGTAAGAAATGTCTGACCAACATGCTGGATCTGGGCTTTATCACGCAGGCGCAGTACGATGAAGCCATGGCAGATACCGATGCGGTGTATGAGCGCATCGGTCTGTACGACATTGATTATCAGGAAGCCAATGCCACCACCGGTTCCTACTTCTCCGATGCGGTATACGAGCAGGTAAAACAGGATCTGATCCTGGCAGGTTACAACGAGACCATGGCAGAGACACTGCTGACCTCCGGCGGCTTACGCGTGGAATCCACCCTGGATCCCACGATCCAGAATATTCTGAACGAGGAATATGCGGATCCTTCCAACTATCCGGAGAATGTGAAATGGTATCTGAACTATGCACTTACCATTATCTCTCCCGATGGCACCAAGAATAATTTCAGTAAGGAAAATATGATGACCTGGTTCAAGCAGAACCAGAATGCGAAGTTCAACCTGATCTTCTCTTCCCAGGATGATGCCTATGCTGCGGTCGATACTTACCGTTCCGCAATGCTGGCACAGTTGGGGGTAGAGGATAATGCAGACAATTATGAGGAGACTATTTCCATGACTCCCCAGCCCCAGTCCGCCATGGTCATTGAAGACCAGAGCACCGGTTACGTGGTAGCCATGATTGGCGGCCGCGGTGCTAAAGAAGGACGCAGAACCTTAAACCGTGCCACCAGCGCCAAACGTCTGCCGGGATCTACCTTCAAGGTAGTGGCATCCTACGCTCCCGCTCTGGACAGTGCCGGTAAGACACTGGCTACCGTTTACAACGATGCACCCTTCAACTATGCAGACGGTACTCCTGTCCGTAACTGGTACAAGACCGGTTACCGCGGTATCCAGAATATCCGAAGTGCGATCCGTGACTCCCTGAACATTATCGCAGTCAAGAACATCACGGTGATCACTCCGAGACTTGGTTATGATTATCTGTTGAACTTCGGCTTCACCACCCTGACCGACGGCGTACAGGTGGGCAATGAGATCAAATCCGATGTGAACCAGTCTCTGGCTCTGGGCGGTCTGACCTACGGTGTTACCCCTTATGAGCTGACCGGTGCCTATGCTGCCATTGCCAACGGTGGCACTTATGCCGCTCCGAAGCTTTATACCAGAGTCACAGATGCCGACGGCAATGTGATCCTGGACAACACCAATCCCGAGACCAGACAGGTCATTAAGGAGACCACTGCTTTCCTGCTGACCAGTGCCATGCAGGATGTTGTTACCTCCGGTACCGGTGCCCGCGTCAACTTCGGCGGCATGGCTATCGCCGGTAAAACCGGTACTACGACCGGACCTACCGATGCCTGGTTCGTTGGATATACTCCTTATTACACTGCTGCTACCTGGACCGGTTATGACAACAATGTGAACCTGAACAGCGCTGAGGATGGCGTCTCCAAGACCTTATGGCGTAAGGTCATGAAACGTGTCCACGAGGATCTGCCCAATACCCAGTTCCCGGTTCCTTCCGGAATCGTACAGGTACAGGTATGTTCCCAGTCCGGCAAGCTGCCGATTCCCGGCCTCTGTGACGGTTCCGTCTACACGGAATACTTTGCGGAGGGTACGGAGCCTACGGAAAGCTGTGATGTGCACTATCAGGGTGAGATCTGTGCTTACGACGGACTGCCTGCAAGCCCTGACTGCCCGTTCAAGTATACCGGTGTTGCTACGATGCCTCTGGTAGAGGATCCCGCTTTGCAGCAGGGTTCTACCGTCATCATCAACAATCCGGACGGTACCCAGACGGTCAGCACGCCGAACACCAGAAGCCAGTGTGAGCACGATGCCACCTTCTTCGCCAACCCGGATTACGAAGCCGTGATCAACCAGCAGCAGGCCGAGATCAATGCCCGCGGCGCTTCACAGCCCCAGCCGGATGATTCGGACGACTAAATAAACTATCCGTATAAACGAGATCCGCCCCTGTATCGCTGTTCTACGCAGCTACAGAGGCGGATTTTTTTTGCATAAAAATACCGGATCAAACAGTTTCCTGTCCGATCCGGCATTCATTATATTTTGGGTTTTAAAAGCTGTTCCTATACAATACCCTGAGCGGTCATAGCATCCGCAACCTTCAGGAAGCCTGCAATGTTAGCGCCTGCTACATAGTTGCCTTCCATGCCGTACTTCTTGGCTGCATCGTCCAGGTTGTGGAAGATGTTTACCATGATGTTCTTCAGCTTTGCGTCAACCTCTTCGAAGGTCCAGGAAAGTCTCTCACTGTTCTGGCTCATCTCCAGAGCGGAGGTAGCAACACCACCTGCATTGGAAGCTTTGCCGGGGCAGAACAGAACGCCGTTCTTCTGGAAGTACTCGGTAGCTTCCATGGTGGTAGGCATGTTAGCACCCTCTGCTACAGCGAATACGCCATTAGCAACCAGCTGCTTTGCATCCTCCAGATCCAGTTCATTCTGGGTTGCACAGGGAAGAGCCACATCACACTTCACGCTCCATACACCGTGCTCACCGTTCTTCTTCTCATGATACTGTGCACTGGGTCTTGCAGCAGCATACTCGGTCAGTCTTGCACGCTTAACTTCCTTAACTTCCTGTAACAGTGCTACATCAATTCCTTCGGGATCATAGATCCAGCCGGTGGAATCGGAACAGGTAACTACCTTGGCACCTAACTGCTGTGCTTTCTGGATAGCGTAGATTGCTACGTTACCGGCACCGGATACAGCAACCGTCTTGCCTGCGATATCCTTGCCATTGCACTTTAACATTTCCTCGGTCAGATACAACAGACCATAACCGGTGGCTTCGGTTCTTGCCAGGGATCCGCCGTAGCTTAAGCCCTTACCGGTCAGAACGCCTTCATACAGGCCGGTCAGTCTCTTGTACTGTCCGTACATGTAACCGATCTCTCTCGCACCGGTACCGATATCACCAGCGGGAACATCGGTATCTGCTCCGATATATTTGTAAAGTTCTGTGATGAAGCTCTGGCAGAAAGCCATAATCTCTCTGTCGGATTTGCCCTTGGGGTCGAAATCGGAACCACCCTTACCTCCGCCGATGGGCAGGCCGGTCAGAGAGTTCTTGAAGATCTGCTCGAAACCAAGGAACTTGATGATGCCTAAGTTTACAGAAGGATGTAAACGTAAGCCTCCCTTGTAAGGTCCGATTGCGGAATTGAACTGTACACGGAAACCGTTGTTTACCTGAACCTGACCCTTGTCATCCACCCAAGGTACGCGGAACAGGATCTGTCTCTCGGGAGTTACCAGTCTCTCCAGCAGAGCGTCCCTGCGATATTTTTCCTCATTTGCCTCGATCACCACGCGAAGAGATTCCAGAACCTCTTTGACTGCCTGATGGAACTCGGGCTGTGCAGGATTCTTTGCTACTACCATATCAAATACTTCATCAACATATGACATTTGAATGTCCTCCTTCAATTGGTATACAAATTCATGACAACCTGGTTGCCATATGCTTTATTATAAAACGACTTTTTTAATTGTACAATAAACTTTATCCCACTAAATCATAAAAGTTTTTGCCGTTTTTCTGTATAATTTGCACAATAAATTATACAAGTATACATTTTGTGCGTTATGGTGTACGTTCAACTTGACGAAAGCGGTCGTTTTGTATGTTATAGATATTCTTTCAGGGTACGGATATTGGCATTCTCCATATCGATCAGTTCCCTGGCCAGACTGCGGCAGACATTTCCCGCGAACTCCTCGTTATGGGCCAGTACCTTTTCCATTTCCAGAACACCGTTGTTGCTGCCCTTGATAATCACTTCCGCAATATGACTAGTACTGGTATTGAGCAGAGTGTTACAGCCGATCCCAAAGCGCAGCATAACGTTCTCCATGGCATTTTCCCGGTAGGTCTGTGCCTTGCCCTCCACCAGATTCTGTACCGCCCTGTCATGCAGTCTGGAATATTGCAGTTCCTGTTCTGCCACCACAGTGGCCAGTCTGTCGTCGTAAATTTTGTCCGTAATGGCATCCAGCGCCTTCATGGCCATTTCCGTGTTCCTCTGGATCTCCCGATAGATGTTGATCTCCTGTTTTTTCAAATTGTGTTTTTCCGATTTATTCATAGAAAAAGCTCCTTACCGTTTTTGGTAAGAAGCTTTCCCTGATGAGGCCTGTTTTATTCCAAGTCCTGTCAAAAATGAATCATCAAAAATCATGCCTGCAAGCAGTCAGATTTTGCCGATTTATTTTTGGCACTGCTCATTTACTGTACATATTCGCTCTTTACATATCCGATCTGGCCGTTGTACTTAATCTTGCTCCAGTCGCCCTCGGTACCTACCAGCTCCGCGGAATCACCTCCGGAGAGGACTCCCAGACGGTCTGCCGTCTCACTGGCGGATGCACGCACGTTAATATTCGTGGTCGCTGTAACGGTTCCGATGGTCTCTGCACCGGCCACACTCTCTGCCAGCTGCAGGAACTCCGCCTTGATATAGCCTTCCCTGCCGTCATAATCCACCTTGGTCCAGCCGTTGGGACGCTGCTCCAGTAACTGCAGTTTTGTGCCTCCAGCCACCTTTCCCAGCTTATCTGCCTGCTCGCTGTCGGAACTTCTGACATTTACAGTGGTCGTCGTGGTCACATACTGAGGCCCCTGCTCTTCTGCGGGCTGCCCGCCGCCTTCTGCGGATGTCTCCTGCCCCTCGGCAGGCTGTTCTGTGGCTTCGGCTGCCGTCTCTGTATTCTGGATATCTCCGGTCACCTGATTCGCCAGTTTCTCGCCTACGGCAATGCTTACCTGAGAATCCAGTTCGCTGATATACTGCAATACTTCCGGGTGCTCTACCATCAGTTCATTATATTCCACCGTAATCTTGTTGTTGAATTCCACAACATCATCCTGTGTACTTACCGTCTTGATATAGTCATTGACTTCTTCACTGTTCTCGCCACGCTTGATATACAGTTCTCCCTGATCATTGGTGCAGATATAAAGTGCCTGATAACCGGGAACCTCTTCTTCATGGCCTACAAAGGAAATCTTGTAATATATATAAGCGATCACAGAGCCCTCTTCCGGGCCGGTCTTGGTGTAGATCTCCAGTGTCGGATAATAATCAATGTACTGCGATAACTCCAGATAACGATACATGTCCTTATCGGAAATCTCGTCGCATACGGAACGAAGGGTTGCCTCATCTCCGGTAGCCATTGCATTGTAATAAGTAGCTACCAGTGTATATACCGCACCTTCCTCATTGGCAACCAGCGGTACCTCTTCCGTTGCGGCCTCCGTCGCTGCCATCTCACTGGAGGCTGCCGCAGCGCTTTCTGCATTCTGCTGTTCTTCTCTGTGGCGGTTATTCATGCTCAGGCTTACGGATACTGTGACTGCCACAGCCACTACCACTACTGCCGGCAATATGGCTTTACTGTGTTTTATAATATAGTTACCAAGAAAATGTAATTTTTCTTTCCACATACAGTGTCCTTTCCAAATTTCGAAAAAAAGTTCTTTAATCGCAAAAAGCCGCAAGCGGCTTCTCTTCTCTCTCCCTATAATCAAGGTGATGTAAAATGCATCCGACAGGAATCGAACCTGCATTAAAGGCGTCGGAGGCCTCCGTTCTATCCATTAGACTACGGATGCAAATATTACAAATTTGTTACATCACCTCGACTATAATATCATAAAACACTACATATGTCCAGTTTAAATTGTTGGAATTATTCAGTTTTTTTCAAACATAATATTCACTCCGGTCATTCTACACGATCCGTACTTCCTTCTCCCGGCTGCAATACAGATATAAATGGTCCGACAGAACTTCCTCCGGCGGCAGCTCCGTCCGGTTCACTTCTGCGATCATTTTCTTCAGTCCTTCCCTGTCCTGTTCCCGTTCCCTGGGAACCAGCAGGAATTCATGAACAGAACTGGGGATCATGTAATAATCGCCGCCGATACGCTCTGCCAGCTGCTCCAGCATCCCGGGATACAGAATGCTGCAGGCACCGTAAGTCTTGCGGGAATTCGTCAGGATCATCATGGATACCTTCCTCAAAAATTCCCTCCGGACTTCCTCCGGAAGTTCCTGCAGTGCGTCTCCCAGCACATCCTCCATGGGAATGGTCTCACCGGGAAACAGTCTGGGGGTATTTTTCACCGCAATCTCCAACAGTTCCCTGTCTGTCACCTTCCAGTTGTCCAGATGGGATCTGTAGATGGGGATCATACCGTTGTCCACTCCTGCTTCGTCAAACGCATAGTAGAAGCAGATTGCCAGATCAAGTATCGGAATATACGGCACTTTTTCCAGCTGCTCCCTGTTCTTCTCCCGGTTCACCAGCCGGAAGCACAGTTTCTCCTTTACCTTCTCAAAATCCTGAAAAAAGGAAACGTCGATCTTCCGGCCGATTCCGTCCTCCTTATAGATACTGATGATCTTCTTAATAATATCTGCAAAGGTCACGCCACCCTCATAAGCTTCCCAGAAGGAATTAAGATAAATCGTAGGTGTCACATTGTCCTGTCCCTTACGGATCATCAGTCCCTGAAGCAGCACTCCGTTATTCTTCTGCACTTCCCGCAGTTCCACTGTATACTCCTGTCCCAACACTTCGCTGACAGCCTTCTGTACCTTTACTTTAAATGTAGAAATCTCCATAGAATACCTCCATGCCTCTCCGAAGCAGGCTCCCCTCCTGCTTTTTCCCATGTGGTATTTCCGGTGTAAAAATGTAGAAAATAACAAAGGCAATAAGCCATCCCGAAACAGGATAACTTATTGCCTTACAGGTTCTCTTATCGGATATTGCTCAGAACAGTGGTAGTCTCAACAATTATGCACGAGACAGATATTCACCGGTTCTGGTATCGATCTTGATCTTGTCGCCCTGGTTAACGAACAGAGGTACTGCAACAGTAGCTCCGGTCTCAACGGTAGCAGGCTTGCTGGCACCGGTAGCGGTATCACCCTTGAATCCGGGCTCGGTCTCAGTGATCTCCAGTTCTACAAACAGAGGAGGCTCCACGGAGAATACGCTGCCATTGTGGGAGCAGATCTTGCACATCTCGTTCTCTTTTACGAACTTCAGTGCATCACCTACAGTCTCAGAGTTCAGTGCAACCTGATCGTAAGTCTCGGTATCCATGAAGTAGTACAGATCGCCATCTTCATACAGATACTGCATATCCTTTCTATCAATACGCGCCTGAGGGCACTTCTCAGTAGGACGGAAGGTCTTCTCAACTACACCGCCACTCTTGATGTTCTTCAGCTTGGTTCTAACGAAAGCTGCGCCCTTTCCCGGCTTAACATGCTGGAATTCGATAATCTGGTAAACATTGTTATCATACTCAATGGTAATACCATTTCTGAAATCACCTGCAGAAATCATAATGTATTCCTCCTAAATATTTTCACGTCATAATTCTATAACATTTTAATATAAAAACATGCACATTTCAACTACTTTTGAAAAATTTTTTCAAATTTCTGCGAAACTACTGTCTGTTCTCCCGCAGGAAATCAATTCCCTGCAGATATCCGTCCAGTCCCTGTCCGTAGATCTGTCGGCTGCACACCGGTGCTGTCACGGAAATCCTGCGGAACTCTTCTCTGTTCGTAATGTCGGAAATATGAACCTCCACCTTGGGGATATCCACGCTGGCCAGCGCATCCCGGATGGCGTAGCTGTAGTGCGTATAGGCACCGGGATTGATTACAATCCCCTCCGTACCGTCAAAATAGGCTTCCTGGATCCGGTCAATGATGGCTCCCTCATGATTGCTCTGAAAGACCTGAATATCATCCCCGGTCTCCTTCGCCTTTTTGTCGATCAGATCCAGTAAGTACTGATAATCCTGGGTCCCGTAGATCTTTTTCTCCCGGATCCCCAGAAAATTCAGATTAGGGCCGTTGATCACCAAAATCTTCATCTTTTTCCTCTCCTTTTTCTTCTGTATCTCTTTCTGTTTCCGTAATTGCAGCTGTAATTCCTCTGCCAGTTCGTCGGAGTGCCGGTTGTCCACATCCAGTATGATATCGGCGCACTCGGTATAGATCTGATCACGGGTCTTCAGCAGTTCCCGGATTCTTGCCAGCGGATCCTCACATTGCAGTAATGGTCTCGTGGTGTCATTTTTCAGACGCTCATAGACCACCTCCGGTGACACCCTTAAATATACTACCGTTCCGCAGCGGTGTAACAGGGGCCGGTTTACCGGATTCACCGGAGTTCCTCCGCCTACGGACAGAATGCGTTCATATTTCTGCTCTCCGCATTTTCGCAGAAGCTCCGTCTCCAGTTCCCGGAAATAGGCTTCCCCGTCGTCCGCGAAGATCTGCGTAATGCTTCTGCCTTCCTGTCTCTCGATCAGCTTGTCCGTATCCTCCACCGGCATCCGCAGCAGATAGGACAGTTTCAGTCCCAGCGTGGTCTTCCCCGATCCCATGAAACCGATCAGGACAATATTCTTTCGTTTGTGTTTCATTTTATTTTCCGTCCTCTGTCTTTTTCGCCTGCTGCATCCGTTCATAGACTTTATCCGCCAGCCACTGTTCAACCTCACAGTCTGTCCAGAGCTCAAATGCTATGATTCCCTGATAGAGCAACATCTTCGCACCATTGCAGGCCTTGCCTCCCTGTTCCTCCACCAGTTCCATAAAACGGGTCTTCGACGGATTGAAGATCAGATCGTAACCGGTATGAACCTTCTTATAAAATGCAGGATCCGTGATCACCGCCGCATCGCAGTCCGGATACATGCCCACACTGGTGGCCTGTATTGCCAGATAGCGTTCCCCTTCCGGCAGCGTATCATACGCATTGATGGGCAATGCTTTTACGAACTCCCGGCCTGCCAGACGGTTGACTTCGTCCGCCACCTCCTGTGCCTTCTCCACCGTGCGGTTCAGAATAACCGCCTCTTTTGCTCCCTTGTCCAGTAACAGCATGGCTACGGCTCTGGCTACACCGCCGGCCCCCAGGATCAGTACCTTCTCTCCCCTGACCTTTACGCCGTCCTCGCACATGGCACGATACAGTCCGGGCATATCGGTATTGTAGCCCTTGTACCCTTTTTCCGTCCGCACCAGCGTATTGACTGCACCGATATTCACCGCCAGCGGATCGATGTCTGTGAGATACGGGATCACATCGCTTTTATAAGGAACTGTCACATTCATTCCCAGCAGATTCAGGGCAAACGCACCCTTTATGGCATCCTCCAGTCTTCCGGTCTCCACATGGAACGGAACGTAAGCCAGATTTTTTCCAAGTACCATGGATAAGGTGTTATGAATCACCGGTGACAGGGTATGTTCCACCGGGTTTCCGATGAGTCCGCAGGTTCTGGTATAACCATTGATATCATTCAGCATTTTGATTTCCTTTCCGACGGCATTCTCTATGGTAGAAAAACAGCACGATCTTTTCCAGATATCTTTTCAGTACGATCTGGATCTCTTCCTTCGGATGAATGGGCTTCGTCAGATACGTCACGATCCCGCACTTTTTCGCTCCCCACACATCGGTAAACAGCTGGTCTCCCACAAAAAGGGTGGTATCCGCCCCGGTGTGCATCTGTTCCATGGCCCGCAGATAACCGTCTCTTCCGGGCTTTCCTGCCTTATAGATATAAGAAGCTCCCACTGCATCCGCAAAGCTTTTCACGCGGGGTTCCTTATTGTTGGATAAAAGTAACGTCTGAAATCCCTGTTCCCGCAGCCTGCCGAAAAATTCGACCGCCCGGGGTGTGGCCGGTGCTCCGTGAGGTACCAGAGTATTGTCAATGTCAAAAATGATTCCTCGATAGCCCTTTTCGTATAATGTTCTGTAATCTATGCCATAGGCGGAATCCGCCTCATGATCCGGGTAAAACTGATGCAGCATCTGTCCCGCCTTTCGCTTCCTTATAATTTTCATGATTTTAAAATACAGTCTGCCTTCTCCTCCACGGAAAATGCCTGAAAATATGCTTCTTCCAGCGGAATCCACAGTTGCAGGAAATCCTGTAACCGGTCTTCCCCGTTCCTCTCACGGATCCGCTTCGTCTGCTCCCTGTGGTCAATATCAAGAAATACCTTCCGATCCATGTAATCTCCCAGCACCGGATGGCAGCTGTAGGCTCCTTCCACGAACACAAAACCGTCGTTTTTCACCGGAATCCACTCTCCCAGAGCCATCTGGGAGCAGTCAAATCTCCGATAGGAAAAAGGAACTCCCTCACGGAGTTTCGGCAGTACTTCCTCCCGGAAACGCTCATAGTGGACATTTCCTCCGGGTTCCTTTCTGCGCTCCGGTGTCCGAAACTTTGGCGGCAGGAAAAAGTCATCCATATGGATTACATCTCCGCCCAGTTCTTCTGCCAGCCTTGCGGCCAGTGTCGTCTTCCCGGCGGCACATCTTCCGTCCATGGCAATAATGCGTATCTTTGTGGAAAACGTCCGTAATTCTTCTGTCAATTCAGATACTGTCTTTAGCGATCTCATCCACAGCCTCCGCAATGTATTCTCCCAGCCGTCTGTTCTCGACTCCTACGATAGTGGCATGGCATTTGCTCATGGGGATCAGGATCAGCTTCGCAGCATTGGAAGCTGCCGCTGCCGCCATGGCCGGGGTGATCTCTCCCAGCATGGCATCCGCCATGACGATTCCCATGGGACCTACGATCACATCCGCTCTCTTACTGTTATAGATCACCGCATTTTCTCCGGTGGCGCCACTCGTCACACCGCTTTTCATCATATTTGCCGTAGCCGTGGCATTGGTTCCAACCGCCACCAGTTCCGCCTCCGGAAAACGCTCTTTCAGGGCCTCCAGCAGGCTTCTTCCAACGCCTCCGCCCTGGCCGTCCATTACCATAATACGCATAACATTGCTCCTGTAAAAATTAATACATATATCGTTTATGATAGCATGGCTAATGCTTTTTTGCAATTTATCTTGACAAAAAAATGCTTACCCCTTATTATGAATTATGCTTCACGAAGGAGCTTCACGCCAGAAGGCATATTACCCCCAGAAGGGAGAAGTGTGCCGTTCTGGCTCTTTTTATATCTTTTTATATCAGGAGGTTTTCTTTCCATGAAAAAATTAACTGCTTTAAACAAGAGTATTCTCACCGCTCTGTGTGTTGCCTTATGCGTGGTTCTGCCCATGACTCTGCACGCGATCCCCAAGGGAGGCGTCCTGTTCTCCCCCATGCATCTGCCCGTGCTTCTGTGCGGTCTCGTCTGCGGAGCACCTTTCGGTCTGGTCTGCGGACTTCTGGGGCCTCTGGTATCCAGTCTGCTCACCGGCATGCCCGCTTTCGGCTATATGCCCGTCATGATGATCGAACTGGGGCTCTACGGTCTGATCAGTGGACTGGTCATGCGGTTTCTCCGCAGCGGCAAGCTGGTCATCGATCTGTATGCCGCTCTGGTCATCGCCATGCTGGGCGGCCGTGTGATCACCGGAATCTTACGTGCTCTGATCTTCGCCGGCGGTTCCTACAGCTGGTCCGCCTGGGCTGCCGGATATTTCGTATCCTGTCTCCCCGGTATCATCATCCAGCTGCTTCTGATCCCTGCCATCTACGTGGCTCTGGAACGGGCACGTCTGCTGCCGGTGCGTTACCCTAAGGACAGCGTTTCCGTAGAGACTGAAGCCGCATAATTCAAATCCGGTATTTTCCAGACAATCGAGTAGGAGGCGGTGACTAACCGCCGTCCTCTCACACCACCGTGCGTACCGTTCGGTACACGGCGGTTTCAAT
>CAKRRD010000003.1 GCA_934394815.1 uncultured Acetatifactor sp.
GCGAGGGTACTTTCCTCGCTTACGTACCGCTACGCTCTGCTTTGAAGCGAGAGCGGGTCTGCTGTCCTTACCCCCAATGCGGGCTACGGGGACATTCCACTAACTTCCCATTTAACATTCCACGCCAAGCCTGCGCAGTTCCTCTTCCGCCTGTTCTTTGGTCAGGAAGTGGATGCCGTGGATTCCCTGGTCTTCGGCAGCCTGCACATTTTTCAGCGTGTCATCCAAAAATACGCTTTCTTCCGCTTTCAATCCACAGCGCTGTAACAACAGCTGGTAGATCTCCGGTTCCGGCTTGATCAGGTGTTCCTTATAGGACAGAATACCTCCCTCCATCTCCGGCAGGAAATTCAGTGCTTCCGCGCACTCCACCTCTGCCTTCCGGGAGAAGTTGGACAGATAATACACATGGTAGCCCTTTGCCTTCAGTTCCTGCAGCCAAGGAATGGCGTAGGCTCTGGGCGTTACCAGTCCCGTAATATTCGTAAATGCCTGATACAGTTCCTTCTCCAGTTCCGGGGCATCCTTCACAAATGCCGCCAGAACCTGTTCGTCTGTCCAGGTACCGCGGTCATACTCTGCCCATAAGGGATGCATCACCGATGCTTTGGCGATTTTTTTGATCATCTCCTCATCAAATCCCTTGTCCGCCAGAAATCCCTCCCAGCGATAATCCGTAAGTACATTGCCAATATCAAAAATTATATTGCGTATCATAACATTTCTCTCCTATTCGTTTCCCTGTCACTTTTCATTCAAAACAGTTCCGGCTCCGCATATATCAGCCTTTTCCATCGGCTTTTTCCGCCGTCATTTTTACGCCTTTGCTTCTTCCTGCCTGTCCAGTTCCATGATCTCCAGCAGCTTCTCCGCCGCCGGTGCCATGGGCATCTTCGTGTTCCTCACGACACAGAATTGCCGCTTCGGTATTATTTTATTGAACCTGAGTTCAAAAAGCAAGCCGGATTCCACATAGTCTCTGGCAAAATCCCGCATGACACAACCCACGCCCAGATTCCGTCTCACAAACTGTACGATCATATCACTGGTAGCCAGTTCAAACTCCGGCTGTACATACACTCCGTTTCCCGCCAGAAATTCATCCATATAACTGCGGCTGCTGGTATTTTTCTCCAGAAAAATTAACGGCAGGCTCTCCAGTTCCTGAAAATCCAGCGTCCGGTTCTTGTAGCCGAAAAACCTTCTTCCCGCCACAAAGACGTCCTCGATCTCGCGCACCGGAATCATCTGGATATCCGGTCTCTCGGGGAACGGCGTGCTGACGATTCCGAAATCAATTCTGCCCTCCCTCAGGTAATTCAGGGTCTCCGGTGTCGGTGCATTGGTGACGATCACTTTAATCCCGGGATACTGCTCATGGAATTTCTCCAGATAGGGAAGCAGGTAGAACTGCAATGTCATATCGCTGGCACCGATCCGGACTTCTCCCAGTTCCATGTTCTGCATCTGGTGGACCTTCCTCACGCCCAGTTCAATCTGTTCATACCCTTTGGCCACATAGGAATACAACAATTCTCCCTCGCTGGTCAGCCGTACTCCTTTGGCCGCCCGGTGAAACAGCGCCACGTCCAGTGTGTTTTCCAGCTGCTTGACAGCCTGACTGACAGCCGGCTGTGAAATCGACAGTTCACCGGCCGCTTTGGTCACACTCCCACATTTTGCCACATAATAAAATACTTTATATGCTTCCAGATTATTGATCATATTGCGTTGTCTCCTGTCCCCAAATCACAATCGGCACCCAAAAGCCTGTCCGTCATGGAGAAATCCTGTCGCAAGTCCCACCTTCGTTGCAGATGGGGTTGTGCAGGCACAAATCTGTACCTGGCTCATCGTATACACAAAAGAGCATGGGCTGCATCTTGTGCCGCACCATGCCCTTTTTCTGCTATTACTTATTGCAACTTCTTACAAATCTTCTGATTATTTCTTCAGAGGACTTTCACGATAGATGATATCTTCTCTTCCCGGGCCGTTGCTGACCATGGTAATAGGGAAGCCGATCTGCTCCTCGATGAACTCCACATACTTTTTGCAGTTTTCCGGCAGTTCGTCGAAGCTGCGGATACCGCGGATATCGCATTTCCAGCCGGGCAGCTTCTCCAGTACGGGCTTTGCCTTCTCCAGCTTATAGGTTACCGGGAAATCAGTGGTCACTTCACCGTCGATCTCGTAGCCTACACATACAGGGATCTCATCCAGATATCCCAACGCATCCAGCACGGTAAATGCCACATCGGTAGTACCCTGCAGACGACAGCCGTACTTGGTAGCAACACAGTCGAACCATCCCATACGTCTGGGACGTCCGGTGGTGGCACCAAACTCACCGCCGTCACCGCCGCGGCGGCGTAATTCATCTGCCTCGTCACCGAAGATCTCAGATACGAAAGCGCCTGCTCCTACTGCGGAGGAATATGCCTTACTTACGGTAACGATCTGTTTGATCTCATAAGGAGGGATACCTGCACCGATGGCACCGTATGCTGCCAGTGTAGAGGAAGAAGTTACCATAGGGTAGATTCCGTGATCCGGATCCTTCATGGTTCCCAGCTGACCCTCTAACAGAATGGTCTTGCCCTCTTTCAGTGCCTTGTCCAAAAATGCGGATACATCACATACGAAAGGTGCGATCATATCACGATACTCATGCAGCGTATTTAACAGTTCTGCGGGATCGATCAGAGGCTTGTGATACAGATGCTCCAAGATAACATTCTTCATCTCGCTGACACGCTGTACCTTTTCCTCTAACAGTTCGTCATCGAATAACTCACTGACCTGGAAACCGATCTTCGCATACTTATCGGAATAGAAAGGAGCGATACCGGATTTGGTAGATCCAAAGGATTTACCACCCAGTCTCTCCTCTTCATACTGGTCAAACAATTTATGATAAGGCATTACCATCTGCGCACGCTCAGATACCAGAATCTTAGGCTGCGGAACATTTCTGTCTGTGATGGACTTAACCTCTTTGATCAAAAGAGGGATATCCAATGCCACACCGTTACCGATCACACTGGTGGTATGATTGTAAAACACACCGGAAGGAAGAGTGTGCAGAGCAAATTTACCATAATTGTTCACAATGGTATGTCCTGCATTCGCGCCGCCCTGAAAACGTACGATAATATCCGCTTTCTCTGCCAGCATATCTGTGATCTTTCCTTTTCCTTCGTCGCCCCAGTTGGCTCCTACAACTGCCTTTACCATGTTTTCCTCCATTCTTTACCACAGTTTCTGTGATAAATCTACATCCACTATCTTATTCCCGGTGATCTGGGAAAATTTCCGTTTCCCTTTCTCACACCGTTTTACAGTATACAACACTTTGTGGTATAAGTAAAATCAATATTTATTATATTCTGTATAATCTATATCTATACCAGAAACGTTTATCCCGCGTTTTACCTTATTCTCTGCCATCCCAGCAGTAGGTACACAGCTTCTCTCTGCCGATGCCCACCGACTCGATCATATCATCCAGTCTCTGGAACTGCAGCGTCGTGAACTTCAGCTGTTTGCAGATCCGTCCTACCATTTCCTCATATTCCGGCGTATCGGGATCCACATAATTCTTTAAGTCAATCTCTCTGCCCTCCTGCTCGATCTCCTTGATCACACGGCGGGTGATCAGATCCATCTCCGAAGAGGATCTAGAGAAATTCAGGTACTTACAGCCATATAACAGGGGCGGACAGGCCGGACGGATATGCACTTCCTTCGCACCGCTCTGATACAGGAATTCCGTGGTCTCTCTTAACTGCGTACCGCGGACGATGGAATCGTCGATGAGTAACAGACTCTGATCCTGGATCAGATCATGCACCGGGATCAGCTTCATCTTTGCAATCAGATTTCTCTGGGTCTGGATCGTCGGCATAAAGGATCTGGGCCAGGTCGGAGTATACTTGATGAACGGACGGGAAAAGGGAATTCCCGAACGGTTGGCATATCCCACCGCATGGGCGGTACCGGAATCCGGTACTCCCGCTACGATATCCGGCTTCACATTGTCACGTTCTGCCAGCCTGGCACCGCACTGATAACGCATCTTCTCTACACTGATTCCCTCATAGGACGAGGACGGATACCCGTAATAAACCCACAGGAATGTACATATCTTCATATCCCTTCCGGGCTGTACCAGCGTGCGCACACCTTCCGGTGTCACCACGGCGATCTCTCCCGGTCCCAGTTCTCTCACCGGCTGATAGCCCAGATTCAGATAGGCGAAGCTTTCAAAGGAAACGCAGTACGCCCCTTCCTTTTTCCCCACTGCTACCGGGGTACGGCCCATCTTGTCTCTGGCCGCATAGATTCCCTTCGGTGTCATGATCAGTAACGTCATGGAACCGTCGATGATCTCCTGGGCATACTGGATGCCCTCCACCAGATTGTCTTTTTGATTGACAATGGCCGCCACCAGCTCCGTGGCATTGATGTCACCGCCGCTCATCTCCAGGAAATGGGAATGTCCCTTCGAGAACAGATCCTTAATGATAGCATCCATATTGTTGATCTTGCCTACGGTCGTAATGGCATAGGTTCCGTGATGGGAACGCACCATCAACGGCTGGGGTTCAAAATCGGAAATACATCCGATGCCCAGATGTCCGCGCATCTCGTTGACATCCTTGTCGAACTTCGTACGGAACGGTGCATTCTCTATATTGTGAATAGCTCTGTTGTAGCCTTCCTCTTTGCTGTAGACTGCCATACCGGCACGTCTGGTTCCCAGATGGGAATGATAATCCGTTCCGAAGAACAGATCAAACACACAGTCTTCTTTTGCTGCGACTCCAAAAAATCCACCCATTTTTATCTCCTGCTTTCTTGCTATTTTGTAACTGTTCAGAGCAATTTTGCAAATATGGTTCCGAATAGTTATCTGTTTCCACAAATCACTTCAGCAGAAAACATTTATACATTGATCTCGGCCTTTACACCCAATAATTCCCTGTTGGCCTCCAGGATCGGGTTGATCACATTTTTCAGGAAAGCTTCCACCTGCTCTTTGGAACGTCCGATATATCTGGACGGATCCATGGATGCCTTCAGTTCCTCCAGTCCCATGGGGAATGCGGGGTCTGCGGCAATCAGCTCCAGGAGGTTGTTCTCTTTTCCTTCTACCTTTACATTGCGTCCGGCTTCCATGGAAAGCTCCCGGATACGCTCATGCAGTTCCTGACGGTTGCCACCCAGTTTTACGGCATCCATCATGATATTTTCGGTCGCCATGAAAGGAAGCTCACTCATCATATGCTTCTCAATTACCTTCGGATATACTACCAGACCATCCACCACGTTCAGGCACAGATCCAGGATGCCGTCGATGGCCAGGAAACCTTCGGGAATGGACAGTCTCTTATTGGCAGAGTCATCCAGCGTTCTCTCGAACCACTGGGTAGCGGAAGTAATCGCAGGATTCAGTGCATCCACCATCACATAACGTGACAGGGAAGCAATACGCTCACTTCTCATGGGATTACGCTTGTAAGCCATGGCGGAGGAACCGATCTGGTTCTTCTCGAAGGGCTCTTCCACTTCCTTCAGATGCTGTAACAGACGGATGTCGTTGCTCATCTTATGGGCAGATGCCGCAATACCGGCCAGTACATTGGCCACTCTGGTATCCACCTTGCGGGAATAGGTCTGTCCGGATACGGGATAGCACTCCTTAAAGCCCATCTTGGCTGCGATCATGGGGTCGATCTTGTCGATGGTCTCCTGATCCCCGTTGAACAGCTCCAGGAAGGAAGCCTGGGTTCCGGTGGTTCCCTTGGAGCCTAACAGCTTCATAGTACCCAGAACATGATCCAGATCCTCCAGATCCAGAGAGAACTCCTGCAGCCACAGTGTTGCTCTCTTGCCTACGGTCGTAGGCTGTGCAGGCTGAAAATGAGTAAATGCCAGGGTCGGCTGTGCCTTGTACCTGTCAGCAAAATCCGCCAGTTCCTTCATGACATTGATCAGCTTTTTCCTCACCAGTTTCAATGCCTCGGTCATCACGATAATGTCCGTGTTGTCACCCACATAGCAGGAGGTTGCACCCAGATGGATGATTCCGGCTGCCTTGGGGCACTGCTGTCCGTAAGCGTAAACATGGCTCATAACGTCATGACGTACCAGCTTCTCACGCTCTTTTGCCACATCATAATTAATGTCCTCTGCGTGAGCCTTCAGTTCCTCGATCTGCTCATCTGTGATAACGGGCTTGCCGTCCTGGGACAGTCCCAGCTCTTTCTCCGTCTCTGCCAGTGCGATCCACAGCTTTCTCCATGTGCGGAATTTCATATCCGGGGAGAAAATGTACTGCATCTCCTTGCTGGCATAGCGTTCGGATAACGGGCTCTGATATCTGTCTGTACCTGTACTCATTTGTCTGCTCCTCTTATATAATCGTTATTGTTTATTTGTCAAATTCTCCGCGGATATCCTCCGCAGGCGGTTCCATGGGATATTTCCCGGTAAAGCAGCCCTTGCAGATGCCAAGATCGCCGCCCACCAGTTCTTCCAGTCTCTCGATTTTCAGATAATCCAGACTGTCCGTACCGATCAGGTCGCTGATTTCCTGAATGGATCGGTTATAGGCGATCAGCTGGTCCCTCGCCGGAACATCCGTGCCGAAATAGCAGGGCCACAGAAAAGGCGGGGAACTGACTCTCATATGTACTTCCTTGGCTCCGGCCTCCCGTAACATCTTCACGATACGGTCGGAAGTGGTGCCGCGGACAATGGAATCGTCGATCATGATGACGCGCTTGCCCTCCACAGCTTCCCGGATAGGATTTAGTTTCACCTGTACGCTGCTCTCTCTGCTCTTCTGCTTCGGCTTGATAAAGGTTCTTCCCACATAGGCATTTTTCACGAATCCCATGCCGTAAGGGATTCCCGACTGCATGGAGTATCCCATGGCAGCACAGTTGCCGGACTCCGGTACACCGATGACCAGATCCGCATCCACCGGGGAATCCATGGCCAGGAATTTCCCCGCCAGGATCCGGGAGTCGTATACGCTGACCCCGTCAATAAAGCTGTCGGGTCTGGCGAAATAAATATACTCAAAAATGCATCTTGCGGTATCCGCAGGCTTCAGTACATGGCTGGTATCAGACTCGATCCCCTTTTCCGGAGATATGGTCACGATCTCACCGGGAAGCACATCCCGGACGAACTCAGCGCCCACCGTATCCAGAGCACAGGTCTCACTGGACAGGAAATACGCGTTGTCTCTCTTACCGATACATAACGGTTTAAATCCGTAGGGGTCTCTGGCGCCGATCAGCTTTCTGGGGGACATCACCACCAGGGAATAGGCTCCCTTGATCTTCGTCATGGCTCTGCCCACGGCCTCCTCTACCGACTTGGAATTCAACCGCTCTCTGGCAATGTGATACGCAATGACCTCGGAATCAATGGTAGTCTGGAAAATAGCACCGGTATACTCCAGTTCTCTTCTAAGTTCCGGAGCGTTGATCAGATTGCCGTTATGGGCCAGTCCCAGAGTACCCTTTACATAATTCAGTACCAGAGGCTGTGCATTCTCTCTGGTGGAACCGCCCGCTGTGGAATAGCGGACATGTCCCACGCCGATGTCACCTTTTAATTTTTCCAGCTGCTCCGGGGTAAATGCCTCATTGACCAGTCCCATATCCTTGCTGCTTAAGACTTTGCCCTTGGGACCGCTTGTATCGCTGACAGCAATGCCGCAGCTTTCCTGTCCCCTGTGCTGCAATGCCAGAAGACCGTAATAAATCGTGGAAGCCACGTCGTGTCCGTCAAAGTCGTACACACCGAAGACACCGCACTCTTCCTTTAATTTGTCGTTATTTTCTGTCTGAATATAAATGTTGTCCGTCACTTGTAAGCCTTACCTTTCCTGCCTGCCCCGCGAAAAAGAATCCCCAAAAACGTTACTTACAGGTCCTTGCCTGTCAGCATCTTGTATGCCTGAAGGTATTTATCAATGGTCTTCTCCACGATGTCCTCCGGCAGCTTCCAGCCCTTTTCAGGATTTGCTTTCAGCCAGTCACGGGCGAACTGTTTGTCAAAGGAAGGCTGGCCATGACCGGGTTCGTAGCCATCTACCGGCCAGAAACGGGAGCTGTCGGGGGTCAACACTTCGTCTCCCAGTACCATGTTGCCGCCCTCGTCCAGACCGAACTCGAACTTGGTATCTGCGATAATGATTCCCCTGGTCAGTGCGTAATCCGCACATTTCTTATAAATAGCGATGGTATAATCACGAAGTCTGGCCGCATATTCTGCGCCCTTGCCGGGGAAACGCTTCTCCAGATATTCCACACTCTGCTCATAGGAGATATTCTCGTCATGGTCTCCGATCTCTGCCTTGGTGGAAGGGGTATAAATGGGCTCGGGAAGCTTATCTGCCTCCTTCAGGCCTTCCGGAAGCTTAATACCGCATACGGTACCGTTCTTCTTGTAGCTTTCCCAGCCGCTTCCGGTAATGTATCCACGAACGATGCATTCGATGGGGAGCATGTTCAGCTTCTTGCACATCATGCTGTTGCCGTCAAATTTCGGCTGTCTGAAAAATTCGGGCATATCCTTAACATCAGCGGATACCATATGATTGGGGATCACATCCTCCGTCATATCAAACCAGAATTTTGACATCTGGGTCAATACAGTTCCTTTCTTTGTTACTGTGTTGTCCAAGATCACATCAAAGCAGCTGATACGGTCAGTTGCCACCATGATCAGGGTGTCTCCGTTGTCATAGATTTCACGAACTTTGCCTTCCTTGATCGGTTTCATTTCCTGTACGCTCATACCATCAGTCCTCGCATTCTTATGTTTTCAATTTTTTATTGGAACAGGTGTGGGCAAGAAAGCCCACACCTAATAGATAACCAGATTTGTAAGAAAAAATCAATATGTTTTTACTGTAACTTCCCGATAAATTCCCGGACACGTCCGTTTTCCGTGGCAAAAATCTGTTCCGGCGAGCCTTCTTCCACAATGACACCCTGCTCCATGAAGATGATCCGGTCGGAGACCTCCCTGGCAAACTGCATCTCATGGGTCACGATGATCATGGTCATATGCTCGCTGGCCAGCTGTCTTATGACCTTCAGTACCTCCGCCGTCAGTTCCGGATCCAGTGCCGAAGTGGGTTCGTCAAAAAACAGGATCTTCGGCTGTAATGCCAATGCTCTTGCAATGGAGACTCTCTGCTGCTGCCCGCCGGACAACTGATACGGATAGGCATCCGCCTTGTCCGACAGTCCTAACTGTGCCAGGAGCTTCTCCGCTCTCTCCACAGCCTCTGCGCGGCTGACCTTATCCACATGGATTGGTGCGTCGATGATATTTTTCATCACCGTGTAATGGGGAAACAGGTTAAAATTCTGGAACACCAGTCCGAAACATTTCCGGATTTTATGCAGTTCCGCCTTAGATGCATATTCACACTGCACTCTGCCGTTCTTATCCGTCTTCTCCCTGGCCGCTGCCTGTCCCAGATAGATCAGTTCACCGCCGTCCATTTTTTCCAGAAATGTTGCACAACGCAGCAGTGTGGATTTGCCGGAACCTGAGGGACCGATGATGGAGACCACTTCTCCCTCATGAACCTGCAGGGAGATATCCTTTAGCACCCCGTTACCGTCAAAACTTTTTTTCACATGATTCATTTCCAAAAGGACCATTGTCTGCTGCTCCTATCTGTAATAAGATGTCTTCTTTTCCAGGTACTCCATGAAGGAGGCTACCACGAGATTGAAGATATAATAGAACACACCTGCTGCCAGCAGGGGAACTACACTGGTCTGCGCCGCTCCGATCTGTTTGGCCACCGTGAACATCTCCGCAATGGAGATGGTAAATGCCATGGAGGTGTCCTTGACCAGCGTAATGGTCTCATTGGTCACCGGCGGAAGCACCCGCTTCACCACCTGCGGCAGAATGATCTTCACAAAAGTCTGTGCCTTGCTGTAGCCCAGCACCTCTGCGGCCTCATACTGCCCCACCGGTATGGACTCGATGCCCGCACGGTAGATCTCCGCAAAATATGCCGCATAATTGATCACGAATGCCAGTATCACCGCCGGGAAGCGATATCCCGTTCCCACCTGCATGCGGAATACATAAAAGGGGGCGAAATACACCACGATGATCTGCAGCATCAGAGGGGTTCCTCTCATGATGGATATGTATATTTTGGAAATAATGCGGATCACCCTGCATCCCGACATTCTTCCAAAGGCTACGATCAGTCCCAGCGGAAGGGAGAACAAAAGGGTCAGTACAAATATTTCCACCGTTATCAGAAAGCCCTCTGCCAGCTGGGCACTCATGGTCAGCAAACTCATGAAATCTACTCCTTCATTATCCTTAATTGATTATTTACCGAGGCATACACTGTCGGTCAGTCCCCATTTTTCAGCGATCTGTGCGAAGGTACCGTCCGCTGCCATTTCATCCAGGGTCTTCTGTACGGTATCTCTTAACTCATCATTGCCCTTTAAGAATCCTACGGCATACTGTTCTACAGCCAGCTTGTTGTCCTCACCCTGTAACATAACAAACTTCCCTGCTTCTCTCTGGTCAATCTGGTACTGTGCCACACCGATATCAATGGCTACGGCGTCTACCGCACCCTGCTCCAGATCCATGAACGCTGTGTTGTAATCTGCATATTCGATCAGCTGGGAGAAGGAATCGCGCAGTGCGATATTGTCTGCATTCTCCTCATCATTCAGGACTGCCAGTGCGGAAGAATCCTTCTGTACCGCTACCACTTTGCCTGCCAGTTCTTCCTTGTTCTGTACACCGGAAGCAGCTGCTACGACGAATACCTGGCTGTTGTCGATATAGGGCTTGGTCCAGGTATAGGCATCCTCTCTGCCGTTCATGGTGAAGCCGTTCCAGATACAATCAATGGCTCCGGAAGAAAGTTCCATATCCTTGGCATCCCAGTCGATGGGCTGCTTTACCAGTTCCCACCCCTGTCTCTTACATACTTCCGCTGCCAGATCCAGGTCAAAACCTACATATTCTCCGTTGTCATCACGATATCCGTAAGGGGGAAATTCCGCATCGAAACCTACGGTAAATGTTTTATCAGATCCTTTAGAACCACAGCCGGTAAGAACACCTGCTGCCATGCTGACTGCCAGTAATGCCACTAATACTCTTTTCATAATACATCCTCCCGTTCTGCCACTCACTGTTGGCCGTGTTGTATACTTTAGCATGGTAAATCGCTAACACGGTGTCATAGTAACACAACGAGAGGTATCTTGTCAATTCTTATCAATCGTAACGCTCCACCATGGAAAGGATCTCCTGGGCGTATTTCGGATAGGTGGCCGCGATGTCTTTTACTTCGTTTCTTGCGCTCTCCGCCACTTCCTGATTGTAATCCATCTGTTTGCGGAGGGCCTGTCTTCTCTGGATCAGTTCGTGGCGGATCTCCACCATTTCCCGTTTGTCCAAAAGTGCCGCAGTCTGGCTGATCCAGCGTTCCGGCATCTGTACCCGGTAATTGGACAGCTGCTCCACCAGCTGTTTCTGATAATATTCGATCTTGGCCTCCGCCTCTGCGAACTGTTTACGCTCTTCCTTTTCGTCCTGATACAGTTTCCACTGTTTTTCCAGCTTTGCCGCGCTGTCCGTGTTATATTTCAGATACAGATATTCCATCAGCTGGCAGTTGTTCACATAGCGGATCTTGACCTTATTCTGCAGCTGGATGATCTTGTTAATGGTCTTTTCCACCCGTTGCAGTTCTCTGCCGGTATCCATGTATTTAATGCAGACATAGGCGATTGCCACAGCGCCCGCTCCCACGGCCAGAAAAAGTCCCACATAGACATCCATTTCAAATACATATTGCAGGATCACCAGCATGATCACGCAGAGTACGAGAGCCGTCAGAAAGATTACTGCCATGCCCCGCTGATTGTTCATAAGGTTCTCCAGTTCATTTTTCCGGTATTCGTAGGCATGCCGTTCTCCGTCCAGCCGGTGCAGATCCTGACGGATCAGACTGCCATACTTTTCTCCTTCCCGGATCTTCCGAATGCCCTCCTCGATCTCAGTCTCTCTTTTGCGCATGGCATAAAAATCCGAATCCCGCATGCGGTTTTTCTTTTCCCGGTATCTGCTGCGCTCCTGCTCCAATCCGGTCAGTTTCCCGGCGACACGGTCGATCTCCTCCCGCTGTTCTGCAGGCAACGCCTCGATCTCATCGGCATCTGTCAGATAAGAAGTCACCAGCGTGTATTCCCCGGTCAGAAGGTCGATCTCCCTGGAGGCTTCCGCAATCTGTTCCAGACAGTTTACAATATAACGTTTTCTTTGATCTTCCTCGTCAAAATTCACCCCGTTACGGGTATAGACCAGTTTTTCCCAGTTTTCCTCCTGCGGTATCGGTTGTTTCTTCTTAAAAAAGCGGTTCCACCACGCCATAATTCTCTCCTGTCATATCTTCTATATGCTGACACTTGTCCGGTAACTGTTTTTCAGTGCCTGGGTCAGTCTCTCATTCTCTGCGTCATACTTGATTCTGTCAGTCACCCGCCAGTCTCCGCGCAACTGTAACTGCCGGTACTCCGGCTGCTGTTCCCATTCCCGCTCGAACTGCTCGATCCGTTTTTCCAGTTCCAGGGATTCCGTATAATTCTCCGGATTCTGTGCCGCAAAAGCCACATAAGCATCCTCTGTCAATCCCATCCGTTTCGCTGCCAGACAGGCATCCAGATGCTCTCTGTCAGGGTCTGTCTGCCAGGCTTCTTTAAAATAATATGCCGCCTTATCATACAACATCAGTCCCGTCAGTGCCACACCCTTATTGTGAAGGATCGCCGCCCGGACTTTTCCTGCCGGTAGTTCCTTTCCTTCCTGTTCCAGATGGCTCCAGGTCTCCAACAGCAGATTATATCCACGGATGGCTGCGGCATATTTTCTTTTTTCCACCATATAGTCGATCTGGCTCTTGCGCTTCTCCAGATTGCTGAGGCCTGCTCCCTGCTTCAGCACCTGTTCCACCTGTCTGATGTCCTCCGGGTCGTACATTCCCACATATTGCAGGATTGTCACCACGAACACGCTTAAGGAACCCTGCTTATGTACCATGGGGTAGAGCTGTTTTGCCAGTTCCCGCACTTTGCACTCTTCCCCGATCCAGTCCACCAGCTTGTCGTTCATGATGGACAGATCCAGCAGGAACGCATTCTCTTTCAGACAATAGCACAACTCTTCCATACTATAGACCCGGATATCCAGACCTTCCACCATATAGGCATTCTCGCAATATTCTCCCACACACAGACTTGCCTTCATTTCCAAACCTCATTTTCTCTGTCTTTTGCAGACTTACAGTTCTATTTCTTCCTTCCAGATATGGTGCGTCGCCACCCGGAAAGTACCGAATCCCAGATCTTCCAGTTCCACCTGCAGATGAGTCTCATCCTTCATCTCCACATGGATCCGCAGTCTGGTGATCCCTTCCTGTAATTCCTCCGGCACGATTCTGGCGATCCGGCTTCCCTTTCCCGTCAGTGAGGTGATCAGGATCTCTACTGCTCTTCCCTCCAGCAGATAGAACTCCATGGTATTCCGTGCCTCGTACCAGTTGATCCCGGCATCCAGCAATGCCTGATAGGATTCCTCGCCCTGTCTGCGCACCTTCATGCCGATGTTGGATTTCAACTTATCCTGTCCCAGATAGACATGGTTTTGTCCGTTTTCGCTGGGATGCAGCCGCTCCATCAAACTGTAGCAGGCACCCTTGCTGAACAGGTTATTCCCCTGAAAGACCCTCCGGCCCCGGCACAGATACCGCAGGGATTCCTTCATCCATTCCCGGGAGAACTCTTCTCCGATCAGATACACCGAGGACACCATCCGGTTCTCACACAGCTGCGTGGCGATCTCTAAGAATTTCTCATCCGATGCTCCTACCGGAAAAGGAAACTCCCTCTCTTCAATATAAGTGACCACCGGAGCCGTATGCCGGTTGCATTCCATGGAGTAGGTCTGTATCGAGCTGTCCCGGTATTCACACAGGACACTTCCCTGCTTCCACAGTTCCTCCGGCTGATACAGATTGTAATAATAAAAACTCTCCCGATGACTCTGAAAATAAATATTCTCCGTTTTCAGATGCAAAGCCTGTGCCGCCTGCGTAAGCACCTCCAGTACTCTGGGTTCCAGTTCCTCGCAGGTGATCATCAACGCTCCGATCCGCTCTGTCGTGGTCACCTGGGACAACAGCCCCAGACTACGCTTGAGGAAAAGAGTCAGGAGCGCCACCGGGTCCAGAGTCGTTCCGTCGATCTGCACCGGTTCCCCGTCTTTTGCCAGCTTTAACAGATGTTCTACCAGGATCCCCTCTTCCTCCTCCGCATACCGGAGGGCTTCGCTTCCGTAGAACCACTGGTTCACGCCCTGTCTTTTACTCAGGACTAACGGGATCGTATAGACCTGAGAGCCGGCAACGGAAGACAATGTGGTGATCTCCTCTTCTTTTCCCGTGACATAACAGCTGATCTGTGCATAATCCTTCCCCAGATCATACCCAACGATGACTTTATCACTTCCCGGCAGCCGCATTTCTTCCGCCTCCTCTCCTGCTGTCTTTTTTCTTTTTATCTTATTACTGCAATGTGAATAATCTGTGATCCAGATATTCCCTGCGGTAATATTCCTCGATCAGATGATCCAGTGTAGTGTCGTCCTGCAGCGTCATACTGATCATCATATCGTTGATGATCTCGTATTTGCTGTTCGGACTTTCATTCATAATATCGCTCTTTTGCAGGCTTCCGCTCTCCGTCAGCTGTTCTTCGTTCTCCGATTCCTCCATAATGTAATACTGAAGGTTCTCCCCGAAAAACAGAACGAACTCCTTGAAAAATACACCGCTGTACACTTCCTGCATATATTCCGACAGGTAATCTTCCGCCTGCCCGTTCTCATGTAACATCACATAGTGGATTCTTGCCCGGACACCGCCTCTTGTGCGATACTCCACGATGGTCTTGTCCTTCATCTCCTGCAGCTGGGGCAGACAGTCCTGATACTCCCGGAAAAAATTCAGATGAATATGCTCCTTCATCATTTCCTCCAGGAAATCCCGGATCAGAGGTTCATCCTCCCGCTCCAGCCTGTCCTTGTTCTCCGCATAGAATTTCAGATAAGCCAGCTTACAGATCCGCTGGGTCTCTTCTCCCCGCAGGTAACAGTTGCGGATCTCCCGGAAAATATCTTCCTCCGTGATCTTCTCCCGGCAGAAATAATCATAGGCACTCTGTACCAGAACGGCTTCCTCGATCTCCTGTCTGGCTCCCTGGGATACATAGTAACGGAAAATATCCATCCGCTCTCCTACGAAAGCTCCGGAGAGCAGCATCTGCAGCAATATCTTCTCGCTTAAACTATAACAGTCCACCTCAAAAGCTCTGGCAGCCTTCCAGATGTCACGCAGTTCCTTCGTCGTACCGATGGCATAACGTACCAGATATTCCAGAATCCCACCGTTGTATTTTCCCTTGCGAAATGCGGTCAGTGCCGCTGCATACAGGACGGCCTCTCCCTCGTGGTTCTGCTGTGTGATGATGCCGTCCGTGAGCCGTAACAATATCTTCGCCTCCACAAAATAGGGCGTATACTGTCCAATCCAGTGATAAGCCTTCTCGTAATTGCCCCGCAGCACCAGAAAACGTAAGATCAGGTTCCGCTGTTCTTCCGTATAACCGTCTCCCTGCAGTTCCTGTAAATATTTATCCAGTGCCTGGATATTATCCGCGTCAAAACAGGCCTGGATCAGCCGTATGGAAATCTCATTTCGTAACTCCGGCTCAACGGCCTCATTTTCTGCCAGTCTTGCCATCCGCATGAGTTTTGCGGAAGTGATGGTTTCTTCCGTTCTGCCGTTCTCCATAAAATACAGATCCAGTTCCGCGGTATCCGGCACGTAATGATCCAGAAGTCTGAGGTATTTTCCCGGCACCAGCAGTTTTTCCAGCGTATATTCCACATTTTTCAGGAAACGGTTGCCATAGGCATCCTCAAAGGCGATGGTATAATCGTTCCCGTAGACTGCCACCCAGGCCGTACCGTTTAGTAACGTCGTCTCCGACAATACCAGATTTCCCGTCTGACTGACGATCACCTTACGCATTCTGTTGTCATCCACTCTTACCATATGGGCAAACAGCAGCCGGGACAGCGGCTTTGCCATAGCCTCCGTCACAATGGCGGGAGACAGGAACTCCTGATACAGCACCGCCAGATGTCTGTTGATATGCTGTTTCTGGATCTGGTCGATGACAAACCGCTCCATCCGCGGCTCGTAATGCTCGTACAGTTCCTCATATTCCTTCCGGTGCTTTAACAGATATGCATACAGAAACGCACTGTGTTCATAATCCAGATTGCTCTGGAAGGAAAAATACATCAATATGACTTTCGGAAGTTCCAGCACAGAGTCCAGATCCACCGATGCCATATAATATTCATAAAGATTGGTGATCCGCAGATGACTGTCCACCCCCATCTGATACCACACGAAAGCATCCGGTTCCGTCTTGCTTCCCTTGATCAGAAGGCTGCATACCTCCTGCAGGATCCGCACATCCTTCTTTTTCTCATACAGTCTCCGCAAGATTCTGCAAAGCAGCGGAGAATATTCCCGGACTCTGCCCGACAGATACAACAGCTGCTCGATCAGGCTGTCATTTGCGGCATCCTGACGGACACCAAAATTCAGAACCTGTAATTCGAAGCTGTTCAGCTTCCGTAACAGTGCAGGATTACCATTTAACAGCGCCAGTGCCTCCAGATAGATCACCGGACTGGTACAGCCATACTGGTACTGTTTTTCCAGAAACATCCATTTTCCGGAGGTGGACCTGTTGTATTCTTCCGACAGGTATAACAGCAGCCATGCCACCCTCCATCGGGTTCTGTCATAGCGGTAGATCTGTTCCACCTGCTCCGCCATCTGCAGGGTATATTGGGGATCTCTGTGGATCAGTGTGGTCAGATACAGATAATAGGCCCACAATTCTCCACCGGTGGCTTTCTGGGCTTCCAGCATGTCCGCTGCATGATCCAGAATCCATCCGGCTTCATTGTACCGTTCCTCCGTAATCAGAAGCTGCGCCTGGAACAATCTCGCCGATACATCCTTCTCGTCCATTGTCACCATGCGTTCCACCAGTTTACCGGTCTCTGCAAGCCAGGTTCCCGTGCCGATCTTTTTCAGTCTCGATTCCTGATAATATTTCATGATCCGGGAAATACACTGCATACGGCTGTGATCCGCATGTCTGGTCACCGCACCGTCTCCCAGCTGTACCGTTACCGGGATCTCCAGAGAAGTATAGGCATTGTATATGTAAACTCTGCCGAAATTTTTCCCGGGTCTGCACAGGCTGCTGTCAATGTAGACCGGCAGTCTGCTGCGGTTCCCCAGAAAATCATCATCCGTAATGCATTCCTTCTCGGTAAAGACAAATTCACCCTCACACTCTACATGAAGATTCGTATATCCCCAGCCATTTCTTACGATGGTCAGGCTGTTCTCCGTGACACCATAATTGTCTGCGCTGCGGGGAAGTCTTTGGGTCAGTTCCTTCTCTTCCGTCAGAAATTCCAGCTGCTGTTTTTTATTGATACAGATCAGGAATTCTTCCACATTCTGTTCGTTGCCTTCATAGGCCGACAGGATCCGGTAGCTGTCGTAAAAAGGAGCATCACTCCCCTGAAACAGCCGCAAAAATGCCGGGTCGTAAAATAAACGCACAGCTTCCTTCCAGTTACTTTTTGCCAGATTGGCAAAATGGAACAGATTCCTTATGGCACCGATGGAAGAATTCAGAAGCCCATGTTCCACCGTCACCACAAAAGGCAGATTGTATTCCCCTCTGTTGCTGACCACAGAAAAAGAGCCCTTGATCACATCCCCTTCCGCCAGATCTTCTCCGTGGAAGCAGTAAAAAATTTCTGCATCGGAGCCGGTAAAGCGATCTGTCATACATTCCATCCGCAGATGGTCCGAGATCACAGATCCCTTTACATAGCCTTCCGACGCAGAAAGGATGTGAAAAGAGCCCTCATATGCCATCCCCTGTGTCAGGGAAATCTCTATTTTCGCGCAGGAGAATTCCAAAGAACCGTTCTCGTAATCGAAGTTTCCTCCTAAAATTCTATCAATAATCTCCTGCATGTGCCTTCACCCGTTTCCTGTTGTCATTTGGATTTATTATACCAAATTTACCGGTTAAGGGCAAGGTGTAGACCCGGTCAGTCCAGGTTTAATTTTCGGTTCATGATATAATAGGAGACCCCGTACATAACAGCCGCGATGAGCAGGCTGATGATCACGTTAATATCATAGGCCGAATTGGTGCTCATCGAGAATCCATTCGGACTGCTCAGGACATTTGTACCGAACATAAACGCACTCTGTACGGTGCTGCCAAGAATGGAAGACAGGATCATCAGTCCGGCATAGGCCAGGATTCCCATCAGTCCTTTATGTTTGGAGGAAAGCTGTCCGATGGTCAGTGCTCCGAACAGGGTGACCATGGTAATGAAAGGACCAGCCACATAGGTTAAAAGCAGGGTGATTCCGTAATGAAGCAGATTGATTCCCATCTGGTCTTCATACACTCTGCCAAGTTCATAAAATGCATCTGCGAGGAATTCCCAGATATTGCCATTATATTGTGTCAGTACACTACTCAGTTCACCAATATTTAAAAGTCCTGTCATCAAAGAGACGACCAGTGCCACCACTGAAATACCAATGCCTATCGAAATAAACAGATACCAGACACCGGAGACCAGTATCTTGCTTAAGAACAGCTGGTTGGCTGTCACCGGCAGAGTATGGGACAAATATCCCTCATCGGTATACATGCTGCGGTAGAAACGGATACCCAGAAAGATCAGCATGCCCCAGGTGGATGCCAGCAGCATGATCACATACAGGATCAGGATTGCCACGAAGGAAGAGATCACAAACCAGGCCTGCGCGCCATTTACATCATTGCTGTCGAAAAATTCCGCCACTCCCGGCATTTGCAGTACGACACAGCCGATCACTGTGACGATAAACATTCCCAGAAGCATCAGCGTACCGGCTTTCCAGATATTTTTCCATTCATATTTCATTAACTTTCCTAACATGCGAACACCTCCCTAAAGTAAGCATCTACGGACTTACCCTTTTCTTCCCTGATATTGTCAACGGATGTGTATAACACTAACTGCCCATAGCGCATGAAGATCACTTCATCCAGCACCTGTTCCACATCTTCGATCAGATGGGTGGAGATCAGCACGGTAGCTTCCGGATTGTAGTTGTTGATAATGGTGCGCAGGATGTAATCTCTCGCCGCCGGATCCACCCCGGCAATGGGCTCATCGAGAATATACAGGCTGGCATTCCGGCTCATGACCAGGATCAGCTGCACCTTCTCCTTCGTGCCTTTGGACAGGGTCCGCATCTTCACCGCAGGATCAATTCCAAGGCTCCTTAACATCTCTTCCGCCCGCTCCCTGGAAAAGTCCGCATAAAAGTCCTGAAAGAAATCCAGGATTTCCCGGATCGTCTGACTCATGGTCAGATACGTACGATCCGGCAGATAGGCTACCTTGCTCTTGGTCGCCGGTCCCACGTAATTGCCATCGATCATGATGGTGCCTTCCGTCGGTGTCAGCAGACCGTTTAACATTTTGATCAGAGTCGTCTTGCCACTGCCGTTAGGCCCTAACAGTCCGATGATCTTCCCTTTGGGAAGACTTACGGTCAGATGATTCACGGCTGTATTTGCACCGTATTTCTTGGTCAGATTTACAATTTCCACCAGATTATTCATTTCTATTTCCGCCTCTCTTTGTTTTCGTCATGGGTTCCGAGCCTTTCTCAGGCTTGTACCTTATCGAAGAGATCCCGGATCTCTTCCTTCTGATACCCCAGTTCCTGCATGTTATTGATAAAATTCCGGACATGACCGGCTGCCAGCTGTTCTCGGGTATTTCCAATCAGTCCGGTGTCCTCCGTCACGGTTCTTCCACTGGTGCGCTGTGTCACGATCAGGCCGCTCCGCTCCAGTTCCGCAAAAGCTTTCTGCATCGTATTCGGATTCACCGCTGCCACCGCCGCAAGATCTCTTACGCTCGGCAGCTTCTCTCCCGGCTGATATTTTCCCGACACGATCTCTCTCTGGATCCGTTCCACCAGCTGCGCATATATGGGTCTGTCCGCATCTAATTCCCACGCCATTCCTATCATCCTTTCCTGTTTTTTCTGTCACTTATCATTTTTTGTGGATGCTTCCCCTGTCCTCAAAAGCTTTGTTGTTTCACTGTATTATTTATTTAATACAATAATACGTTATATATTTTTATCTGTCAAGTTTTTTCCATGCACATTTTTTCTGTTTTGGCATATTCTGTAAGGAACATTTATTGCCTGCCCCAACCGTTCTCTGTGATCTGCTGCTCTAAAACGGGCCAGGCAGAAAGGACCCATGTCCATGGATACTACTTATACAGGTTCCCTTCAGATCAGCGTAACCTCCTCGCTTGGGCTGACCCCGATCTCCGGGGCCACTGTTACCGTTTCCTATACCGGGGATCCCGACTCCCCTCTGGAAACCCTCACCACCGACGAATCCGGGCAGACTTCCGTGATCACTCTGCCGGCGCCTCCCAGAGATCTGTCCCTCTCTCCGGACATCACCGCACAGCCTTATTCCGAATACAATATTCAGGTAACAGCCAAAGGCTTCGAGCCGGTGCTGGTGTCCGGTTCCGAGATCCTTGCGGATGAATTCTCCCTGCAATCCATACGAATGAATCCCCTTAATGTCACAGAAGAGGAAGAAAAAATCGTTGTTATACCCGCTCATACCCTCTTCGGAGAATACCCGCCGAAGATTCCGGAAGAAGAGATCAAGCCCATGAACGAGACCGGAGAGATCGTCCTGAGCCGCGTAGTCATTCCGGAGTACATCATCGTACATGACGGTGTCCCGGAGGATCCCACCGCCCGCAACTACTGGGTGCGTTACAAGGATTATATCAAAAATGTAGCCTCCAGCGAGATCTATTCCACCTGGCCGGAAAGTGCGATCTATGCCAACATTCTGGTCATTCAGTCCTTTACATTAAACAGAGTCTACACGGAGTGGTACCGAGGACGTGGATACGATTTTACCATAACTTCTTCTACCGCATATGACCAGAAATGGATCTATGGCAGAAATATATTCGAAGAGATCGATTATCTGGTAGACTCCATCTTTACCAACTATTTATCCAGACCCGGCGTGCGGCAGCCTATTTTCACTTCCTACTGTGACGGGAACCGTGCCACCTGCCGGGGACTTAGCCAGTGGGGTTCCAAATCCCTTGCCGATCAGGGATACTCTGCCATTGACATCATCCACTATTACTACGGTAATGACATGTATATCAACTCCGCAGATATCATTTCCGGCGTTCCCTCCTCCTGGCCCGGCTATGATCTGACCATCGGCTCCTCCGGGGAAAAGGTCCGTCAGCTGCAGCAACAGTTGAACCGGATCGCCAGAAACTATCCGGCGATCCCCACACTGACTCCCGACGGGATCTACGGCCCCGGCACAGCGGAAGCCGTCCGTACCTTCCAGAGGATCTTTAATCTGCCCCAGACCGGTATCGTGGATTATCCCACCTGGTTTGAGATCTCAGACATCTATGTGGGAGTAACGCGCATCTCGGAACCGGATGCCTGACAAAAAAGCGCCCGAAGTGATCGTGAAATCCGCTTCGGGCGTTCCTGTTTTTACATTTCTATTTGTTTTATCTGGTCAGCAGCATCATAATGTCGTTGCTTCTTGCCACGAACTTGGTCATGGCATCAGCAGACAGAGGTGCATGCTGGAGTTTTGCCAGATCGTACAGCTGCTCGCAGATCATTTCTGCATTCTCGCCGTCCTGGTGCTCCGTAATGTACTGTACCAGAGGATGGTTGGCATTCAGGATCAGGGTCTCGCCCTCACCACCGAAAGCACTCATATCCATACCGGGCATGGAGTACATCTTCATCATATCCTGCATACGTCTGCTCTCTTCGGACAGCGTGATCATAGAAGAGATCTTCTTGTTCTTCAGCTTCTCTACCTTGATCGTGATCTTGTCATTCTTCAGAGCCTTCTTCATCAGCTTGCTGATGCTCTCAGCCTGCTCTTCCATCTCTTTTTCAGCCTTCTTGGAAGTCTTGGACTTCAGGGCATCGGTCACATCCGCATCGATACGCTGGAACTTGATTCCCTCGTTCTTCTGCTCCAACTGGGAGATGAAGGGCTGATCGATATTGTGGGTCAGGATCACAGCATCCATCTTGGCAGCCTTGAACATATTGATGTACTGGCTCTGCTGCTGTTCATCCGTTACATAGTAGATGATCTTCTCCTTCTTCTCTTCCTCGGCATTTTCCTCAGAAGCGTCGGCTTCCGTCTTGTCCTCTACGACTTCGGCTTCTACCTTATTGCCGTTCTCATCCACTGCATTTTCCTTGTTCTCTTCCTCATCCTGCGGCTTGATCTCCAGGCACTCCGGCAGCGTCAGATATTTGCCCTCCAGATTCTTGAAAAGGATGTAATCGTTCATTTTCTCACAGAACTTGTCATCCTTCAGGCAGCCGAACTTGATGAAGGGACTGATGTCATCCCAGTACTTGTCGTACTCTTCCTTGTCGGTCTTGCACATACCCGCCAGCTTGTCCGCTACCTTCTTGGTAATGTACTCAGCGATCTTCTTGACAAATCCGTCGTTCTGCAATGCGCTTCTGGATACATTCAGAGGCAGATCCGGGCAATCAATGACACCCTTTAACAACAGCAGGAACTCCGGAATGACTTCCTTGATGTTATCTGCGATGAATACCTGATTGTTGTACAGCTTGATGGTACCTTCGATGGACTCATACTCCATATTGATCTTCGGGAAGTACAGAATACCCTTCAGATTGAAAGGATAGTCCATGTTCAGGTGGATCCAGAACAGAGGCTCCTTATAATCCTGGAATACCTTGCGGTAGAAGTCCAGATACTCTTCCTTTGTGCACTCGTTGGGATGTTTGGTCCACAGAGGCTGTGTCTCGTTGATCAGTTCGGGACGCTTTCTGATCTTCAGCTTCTTCGGCTCTTCTGCCGCCTCAGCAGTTTCTGCATTCTCGCCCTCTGCCGTTTCCTTCTTCTCCGGCTTGATCTCTTCCAGCACTTCATCATCGGGAAGCTTTTCCTCTTCCTTGATGATCTGGGTCTCCTTGGTGTTCGCCTTGGACAGATAGATTTCGGTAGGCATGAAGGAACAATACTTCTTCACAACCTCACGAGCCTTGTACTCATTGCAAAACTCCAGGCAATCTTCATTTAAGAACAGGGTAATGGTCGTACCCACGTCCGTCTTGTCACCGTCTTCCATGGAGAACTCGGTGCCGCCGTCGCACTCCCAGTGCACTGCCCTGGCACCATCCTTGTAGGATAAGGTGTCGATATGTACTTCATCCGCTACCATGAATGCGGAATAGAAGCCCAGTCCGAAATGACCGATGATCTGGTCGGAATTGCTCTTGTCCTTATATTTCTCAATGAAATCCGTAGCGCCGGAAAATGCGATCTGGTTGATATACTCTTCCACTTCGTCGGCGGTCATGCCCAGACCGTTATCCTTGAAGGTCAGTGTCTTCTTCTCAGGATCCACGATGACATCCACACGTCCCTTATAACCTTCGGGAAGAGAATATTCTCCCATCATGTCCAGTTTTTTCAGCTTGGTCACAGCATCGCAGCCGTTAGAGATCAGCTCTCTGTAGAAAATGTCGTGATCGGAATACAACCACTTTTTAATAATCGGAAAAATGTTTTCACTGTTGATTGATAAGCTACCGCTTTTTGCTGCCATTTTTACCACATCCTTTTCTATAATTGCACAGTCATGGCTGACTGCTATCTAACTGATTCTAAGTGTAGGACTGCAAAAATAAAAAGTCAAGACAAATTTAGCACTCATTATAAATGAGTGCTAACAATCTGTCAAAAATCCAGTATTTATCAACATTTCCGTAATTCTAAAATTTTAATAAAGCGTATGGTGTTCCTAAGAATCACTCCTCCGGGAAATATTTTGCATACACATCAAAAAAGTTATCCGTAGTCACCTGTTCGTCCGTGATCAGGGTGATCTCATCCCACAGTTTGTCATTGAGCTGACGCACCAGCGTATTCACGAAGCTGTCATACTCCTGTCCGAAGACTTCCCTTTTCCGTTCCTCTACAATCTTAAGCTTATTGGCATCGGTTTCTTCTCTGTCCAGTGTATTGGTACATTTGATAATATAATATCCTCTTTCGCACTGAATCACCTGGCTCACTTCATCCGTTGCCAGGTTAAATGCTGCTTCCTCGTAGGCACTCTCCGCCTCCCCCTTACCGAAGGAATAGGTGATCTCGGAATCATCGCTGTATTTGGAAGCCAGCTCCGTGAAATCGTGTTCTCCGTCCACCGCCATGGCTCTCACCTCACAGGCTTTTTCGTAAGCTTTTTGGATAGAACTTTCCGAATAGGGTTTTAAGTTACCGTCCATGTCCGTGGATGCCGTTGCAAAAAAGATCTGCTGCACCGTAATCTTGCGCGCCTCGTCATCACTGATCTCCGGATTGATATCCTGAATGATCAGCCGATAGACCTTATCTGCCATGGCGTATTCCCGGTACAGATTTTCCACGATCTCCTCCGTGGCGCCCATGGTCTCGATCTCTGTGTCATTCAGGGAAGAATAATACTCCTGCGCTGCCTGAACAACCTTTGCCTCCTCGCCTTCCTCCAGCGTGACTTCCTTCTCCTTTGCCAGCAGATACATGGTCTTGATCTGGGCGATTCTTGCCAGAACTGTCTCCTTGACATTATCCTCCAGCGTCACACCGTTTAAGGAAGTGTTCCAGATCTCCGTTCCGTAGACATTCTCATACTGATTCTGCGTCGTGGTCAGATAGATCATAATCTCCGCTTTGGAACAGGATTCATCCCCGATCCGGAACACCTCATTTTTCCCCAGACCCGTGGTGAACACCACCTTCGTGCCCTCACTGCTGCCGCAGGCAGTGAGTCCCACTGCCATGCTCATTCCCAGTACTCCGGCGGTCAGCACCGCTGCCACACATTTCCTCCCCCTGCATTCTCTGTATTCGGTATTGCTTTTGTTATCTTTTTCTCTATCATAAAAAAACATCTGTTTTCCTGCCTTTACAGTTCTCTTTTTTCTCTCTTTCGAAAGCCCTTGAAATTTGATTATACCCTATTTTGATACAGTGTGCCAAATTTTCTTGTAAGTTCAGAAAAATATAAGAATTTCAGACAACAGAAAAGTGCGTGCAGCATCTTTTGTCCACACGCACTTTCCTTTTTTGTTTTCTTAACCACTCGGTGGTTATATTTTCCCTTATTTTACTCTGCGATGTTCTCAGCCAGTCTGTCCTCTGCGGAAAGCTTTTCCACTTTTACCGCACAGACTTTGTATTCCGGAATTCTCGCATATTTATCCAATGCCGCATTGGTCAGGATATTGGCATTACCATCCGGGAAATGGAACGGCATCCACGTCTCCTTCGGAGACACTTTATCTCCCACTCTCGCAGTCGTGATCAGCGTACCTCTTCTGGAGGTAACTCTTACCTTTTCTCCGTTTTCAATGCCCAGCCGTACTGCATCCTCTGTATTCAACTCGATGAAGGAATGGCCTTCCTTTTCCATCAGTCCCGGGGTCTTGCCGGTCATGGCTCTGGTATTGTAATGGTACAGAATACGTCCCGTCATCATGATAAACGGATATTCTTCATCCGGAAGTTCCGCACTGGGCACATACTCTGCAGGGTAGAACCATCCCAGTCCTCTGGAGAACTTACCCACATGTAAGATCGGTGTACCGGGGTGCTTCTTATCCGGGCAGGGCCACTGGATGCTTTCTCCCTTGTCCAGTCTTCTGTGGCTGATTCCCGCAAAGCTGGGAGTCAGGGACGAAATCTCATCCATGATTTCCTCAGAAGTCAGCTGGGGCTGCGGATATCCCATGCGGTTCATCAGGTCGATGAAAATATCGGTATCCAGACGCATCTCGCCTTCCAGTGTCACTGCTTTACGCACACGCTGTACTCTTCTCTCCGTATTGCTGAAGGTGCCTTCCTTCTCCGCATAGCTGGTACCGGGCAGAATCACATCCGCATACTGCGCGGTCTCTGTCATGAACAGGTCGGACAATACCAGGAAATCCAGACTTTCCAGTGCCTTACGGATATGATGCTGGTCCGCATCCGTTACGACAGGGTCCTCGCCGAAGATAAAGAGTCCCCGGATCTCCTTACGGATTGCCGCAGGGAATACATCCGTTGCATGTACACCGGGCTTTTTGTTCAGCTCCACGCCCCATGCTTTTTCAAATTTCGCCATAACCTCGGGATTCGTCACCTTCTGATAGCCGGGGAAATCTCCCGGCAGTGCACCCATGTCACAGGCTCCCTGTACATTATTCTGGCCACGTAAGGGATTTACGCCACAACCGCTGCGTCCCAGCTTGCCCACCAGCATGGCCATATTGGACATGGACATAACGCCCTCGGTTCCGGTGGAATGTTCCGTTACACCCAGGCAATAGATAATAGGTGCTTTCTTCGCCTTGGCATACATCAGTGCTGCCTCCCGCAGATGGTCTGCGTCAATATGACAAATCTCTGCCACACGCTCCGGGGTATATTCCGCTACGATCTTTTTCAGTTCTTCAAAGCCTTCGGTTCTGGTGCGGATAAACTCCTCATCCGCCAGTCCCTCGTTAATGATCACATTCATCATACCGTTGGCAAATGCCACGTTGGTACCGGGCTTTAATTTCAGATGAATATCTGCCTGTCTGGACAGACCGATATCTCTGGGATCCACCACGATCAGACGGGTTCCCCTCTCCACAGCCTGACGGATCTGCATACCGATGACAGGATGCGCTTCTTCCGGATTGGAACCTACCAGCATGATCACATCCACATCATTTGTAATGTCACTGATGGGATTGGTCATGGCTCCGCTTCCCAGGGTCATGGCAAGTCCGGCCACGGTTGCGGAATGACAGACTCTGGCACAGTTGTCTACATTATTGGTGCCAAACGCACAGCGGACCATTTTCTGCAGCATATAACAGTCCTCATTGGGAGAACGGGAGCAGGCAAAGCCTGCCAGTGCATCAGAACCGTATTTTTTCTTGATCTCGGTAAATTTAGCTGCGATCAGATCCAGTGCCTCATCCCAGGTAGCACGCTCAAACTCTCCGGTCTCATGATTCTTGATCAGAGGATATTTTAATCTCTCCGGTGAATGTACGAAATTAAAGGAGCCAAATCTGCCCTTAACACACAGCAGTCCCTTGTTGGAAGGGCCGTTTGCCGGTTCCACATCCACGATCTCGTTATCCTTTACCACCAGATAATACTGACAGCCGGTAGCACAATGGGGACAGGTCGTCAGAACCTTTTTCACCTTGCCGACCTGGTACTTTTTACGGTTTTTGGCTACCAGTGCTCCGGTAGGACATACTGCCGCGCAGTTACCGCAGGACTCGCAGTCTGTCTCCTTCCAGTCCGGTCCGAACGGAGCATCGATCAGGGTTCTCGTACCGATCTTGCTGTTATGCAGGGTGCCGTTGCAGGACACCTTGTTACAAGTGCTGACACATCTCTGACAGTTGATGCACAGTTCCGGATAATAGGTCAGAAAAGGATTTTCTTTTTTCGCTTCAAATTTTGCCGCACTTCCGGGATAGCAGGACTTCGTAATGCCATATTCATTGGACAGATCCTGCAGTCTGCAGTCACCGGATTTGCTGCAGGAGAAGCATCTGACATCATGGTTGGCCAGCAGCATGTTCAATACCTGTTTTCTGCTGTTCACCACTCTCTCGGAATGAGTGTTCACCACCATTCCTTCTTTCACTTTCGTATTGCAGGAAGTTACCAGATGTCTGCTGCCTTCTACTTCCACCACGCACATCTTGCAGGCTCCTACCTCATTGACATCCTTCAGGTAGCAGAGTGTGGGGATCTTGACATCCGCCTCCTGTGCAGCTTCCAGTATGGATAAATTCTCATCTACGGAAATCTGTTTTCCATCTATGGTGATCGTTACCATTATACTCTGCCTCCTTCTACCACTCCGCATCCGAAGTGATCACATCTTAAGCACTTACCGCATTCCTGCATCGCCTCATCGTAGGACATTCCGTTTTCCACCGGTTCGAAATTGTTCTTACGCTCTCTGGCGGAACGGTCTGTCAGATGCACTCTGCCGTAATGGGTTCTGTCATTCTCTCTTGGCTCCGGGATCTTAATATCCTCCAGATATTTATGATGATATCCAAGGTATTCATCAATGTTCAGTGCCGCTACTTTGCCGGCACCAATAGCCTTAATTACGGTCGCCGGACCGAATACACAGTCACCACCGGCGAAAATCTTGTCATAGCTCTTAAGTCTGGTCGTATCTAATGTCTCAAATGTCTTTCTTCGGGGATTCACATCATACTCTGCAAAAGGTGCAGAGACAATATCCTGACCGATGGCCATAAGTACCACTTCACAGGGCACCTCGATCTCGGGTTTATTTGCCACCGTCACGGAAGGTTTTCCCTGCTTGTCATACACACTGATGATCTGAGGCTGTGCCACAAATCCGCAGACATTCCCATCCGCATCCGCATTGATCCTCACAGGTGCATTCAGGGTCAGCAGTTCCACGCCCTCTTCGATGGCTCCCTGGATCTCGGAAGGAAGTGCCGTCATATCGATCTGACGTCTGCGGTAGATCACCGTTACCTCTTTTGCATGGCACCGGATGGCAGATCGGGCACAGTCCATGGCCACGTTTCCACCGCCTACGACCACCACACGTTTTCCGGTATAATCCGGAATATTGCCCTTACCGATCTCTCCCAGCATTTCCACTGCGGAATAGACTCCGTTACTGTTCACGCCATCCACATTTACAGATTTGCCCACCTGTGCGCCGATGGCAATATAAACTGCATTGTACTGCTCCTTCAGTTCGTCCATGGTGATGTCTCTGCCAATGGCAGTATTGTAATGCACTGTAATATTCCCGGTGGACAGGATCGCATTGATGTCCTCATCCAGTCTGTCCTTGGGCAGACGGTAGTTGGGAATACCGTAACGCAGCATTCCGCCCAGCGCTTCTCTCTCTTCGTATACGTCTACCTTATGTCCCATCAGAGACAGATAATACGCTGTGGTCAGTCCGGAAGGACCGCCTCCTACGATTGCCACCTTTTTACCCGTGGCAACATTACACTCCGGCACCTTCACCTGATCCGCAGCGATCTGATCTACGGCAAACTTCTTCAGGCCACGGATGTTGACCGGGCTGTCCAGCAGATCTCTGCGGCACTTTTCCTCACAGGGATGCTCACAGATAAATGCACATGCCGTGGGAAAAGGATTGTCCCTGCGGATCAGATTAATGGCATCCGCGTAACGATGTTCACCGATCAGTGCAATATATCCGGGAATATCCACATGTGCGGGGCAATGGGAAATACAGGGAACCTTCTGTCCCACTTCCGCCTGGCATCTGTGCTGTTCAATATGGCTCATGTATTCATCGCGGAACAGCTCCACACTCTGCAATACGATGTTGGCCGCTTCGTAACCTATGGCACAGTCTGCCGTATCCTGAATCATTTCCGCCAGAGATACCATATTGTTAAAGGTATCCATATCCGCCTTACCGTCCAGAATGCTGCGCATCATATTCTCTACCTGTTCCAGCCCGTCACGGCACGGAACACATTTACCGCAGGTCTGACTTCTGGCACTTTGTAAAAAAGAAAGCTGTACTGCGATCGGGCAGACACCGGGAGGATTTCCCTTCACCCTCTTTACAAATTTATCCAGAAATTTTGTTGTCTTTTCATTCATTTCATTTTTATAAATAATATTCTCGGAATGCATGAAACCCTCCTGTGTACGTCCTGTCATGATGAGTACTGTATCTCTTCCAACAGGCATAAGATTTTACCGACTACCCCGAATACTTAAAAAGGTATAATGTAAGTGCTTACATTATACCTTCTTGAGAAACTTTCTTCAATTAGATTAATTATTTAACAAACCTGTTATTTTTTTAGCGAAGTACCATTACCGCATTCGCCGTCTTCTTCCCGTAAGATACGGATTCCGTGAGCCAATGTATCCAGTACTGCCTCCAGGCATTCCTGCACTGCTTTCGGGCTTCCCGGCAGATTTACGATCAACGTCCGGTTACGGATGACACTGGCAGCTCTGCTTAACATCGCCCGTGGAGTGATCTGCAGACTGTAATAGCGCATTGCCTCCGCGATTCCCGGGGCATTCCTTGTGGCTGCCCGCAGGGTGGCTTCCGGTGTATTGTCTCTCGGTGAGAATCCGGTTCCCCCGGTAGTAAATATTACATCCACATCTTCTTCGTCTGCCAGTCTTATCATCTCACGGTACAATCCGCCTTCGTCATCCGGCAGTACTACACTGCTGACCGTGGTGTAGCCCTGTTTTTCTATGATCTCACGGAGGACAGGACCGCTCTTATCTTCCCGTTCTCCTCTGCTTCCCTTATCGCTGGCCGTAATGATCCCCGCTCTGAATTTTCTCGTGCTGATCAGTTTCAAAGTATCTCCGACACCGATCTCACCTCCATGCAGTACCCTGGCGAACACGCCCTCTCTGGGCATGATACAGTCTCCCACCATATGGAAGATCTCACATTCCGAATGACACTTTTTGCCGATCTGGGTAATCTCCAGCACCACATCATTACATTTAAAAATACTTCCCACCGGATAAGACTTAAAATCATATCCCTTTACCAGTAAGTTTTCTCCAAATGCTCCGTCCGCCACCTTCGCGCCTCTTGCCCGGAACTTCTCTACCTCTTCCCAGGATAAGAGACTCACCTGCCTGTGCCATCTGCCCGCATGGGCATCCTTCTCCAATCCCCAGTCTTCCAGAAATTTACAGCTGCCGATATTCTGTTTTGCTGTTCCTTTCTTCTCGCTGATACATACTGCTGCTACTTCTCCTGCCATAACTGTCATACCTTTCTGTCTCACCGGTCCGCTCTGTTTCCTGTCCCGGTTCTGTTTTGTATCTATCCGCCGATCTGCACCATCTTGCGCTGGTCTTCCGCTCCATCCGCCAGATAGCCGCCAGCCGCCTTTTCTCTGAAATGATGCTCTGACGGTTTTTCCCGGACAGCTGCCAGAATCCGCTCCCGGATCTCTTCATCGGAAGCTCCGCCCCGCAGCAGCGGCTTCAGTTCCAGTCCCTTATCATAATGCAGACAAAGTTTTAATCTTCCCTCGCAGGTCAGACGTATCCTGTTGCATTCCCCGCAGAATTTATGGGAAATGGGACTGATAAAGCCGATCCTGCCGGAAAACCCCGGAAAACGGTAATATTCTGCCGGGCCGGTTTCCATATTCACTTCCTCCGGAATTGCGATTGCCTTTCCAAAGTGCTGCTCCAGTCTGCGTAAAATCTCTTTCGAGGGAATTCCGGTGTATTCCTTTCCACAGCCGATGGGCATCAGTTCGATAAACCGGACATCCACGGGTCTGTCCGAAGCCAGTGCTGCCATCCCTTCGATATCCTCTCCGTTCATCTCCCTGCAGGGAACACAGTTTATTTTCACCCGCAGCTGCTGTTCCAGAGCCGCATCTATTGCATGCATCACACTCTCCACACCGGCTGCATTGCCTCCACAGCCACCTCCCGTGATATTGCGGAAGCGTCCCGGATCCAGCGTGTCCAGGCTGATGTTTGCCGCCGTAAGTCCCGCCCTGCGATACACTTCGGCCTGTGGAGCAAACAGCGTTCCGTTGGTCGTCATGGCAATCTCCTTAATTCCCGGCAGTCCATGAATCTGTTCCACCAGCCACGGCAGATTCTTCCGTACCATGGGTTCTCCGCCGGTCAGCCGTACTTTACGGATTCCCAGTTGTTCCATAATGCTCACCAGCCGGAAGATTTCCTCCAGTGTCAGTATCTCCTCATGGGCTACCGGCAGGATTCCCTGCGGCGGCATACAGTATTTGCAGCGGAGATTGCATTTGTCCGTCACCGATATTCTCAAATAATCAATCGTTCTTCCGAGGCTGTCCCGCATTTCACATTCCACTTTCCTTTTATTTTTCCAGCCATATGATCTGCTCTGTGGGCATTTTCAAATACAGCGTTTCGGTATCTTTCAGTTCCTGCCATCTGTCCTTCGGCAGTTCATAGGTCAACACCTCTCTCGCTCGTTCCCCGGTCCGGTTACTGTTGCAGAACAGAACCACCGTGGAAAACGTATCCTCGATCACCCGCAGGATCCGGCACTCCAGCACATTCGTCTCTTCCATGGCCGGAACGACCTGAAAATAATGCGCCCGGAATGCCGCATATTTATATGTTTTCCCCTCAGCCGGTGCCTGCAGGCAGATTCCCCAGTCCGCTGCTGTCATTCTGCCATCCGGCTCTGCCCGAAGCTCTGAGACATTTTTGCATCCGGTCAGAAGGGTTGCCGCCAGCGAAGCCGGGTTCTTAAAAAGTTCCTCTTTGGGCTGGACATCCAGAATCTGTCCCTCTTCCATGACCGCAATGCGATCCGTCATGCGGTAGGCTTCATTCCGGTCATGGGATACAAACAATACCGTCTTTCCATACTCATCCATGACCTTCATCAGTTCCCGTTCCATCTGCATCTTCAGATAATTGTCCAGTGCCGCAAAAGGTTCATCCAGCATCAGTATCTCCGGTTCCCCGGCCAACATCCTTGCCATGGCGGTACGCTGCTTCTGCCCTCCGGAAAGCTGTGACGGATACAGTTCCTCCCTGCCTTCCAGAAAGAAACGCTTTGCATATTCCGCCGCTTTCCTGCGGTCACCTGCACCGCACATAATATTCTGCAACACTGTCATATTCGGGAAAAGGGCATAATCCTGAAACAGATAACCTACCTTCCGCTTCTGTACCGGCAGATGGATCCGTCTCTCCGAATCAAAAAACACTTTATTATCCAGACGGATCACACCTTTATCCGGCTTTTCAATTCCTGCAATACATTTTAAAGTCATGCTCTTGCCGCAGCCAGAGGCCCCAAGCAGTCCCATCACTTCTTTTTCAGCGGTAAACTTTACTTTCAACAGAAAATCCCCGCATTTTTTTTCAATGTCCACGTACAAAGCCATTACCTTTTCCACCGCCTTTCCTTTCCTGGTATCCCATCCAGTAATTCATCAGAAAGATCGTGAAGAAAGAAATTCCCATGATAATAGCTACCCAGTAATAAGCAAGGCTTCTGTCACCGCTCTGCACTGCCGTGTAGATTGCTACCGACATGGTCTGTGTTCTGCCGGGAATATTTCCGGCTAACATGATCGTTGCACCGAATTCCCCCAGGGCTCTGGCAAATGCCAGAATCGTGGCAGCCGCCACACCGGGCCATGCCGCCGGAAGCAGAATCCTGAAAAATATCTTTATTTCCGACATTCCCAGCGTCCGTGCAGCATAAATCAGATTCACATCTACCTGCTCCAGAGCGCCGCGGGCTGTCCGGTACATGATGGGAAAAGATACCACCACTGCCGCGATCACCGCCCCCTGCCAGGTGAACAGCACACTGATTCCCATCTTTAAGAGCAGCCCGCCTAACAGACTGTTTTTCCCGAAGATGATCAACAGGAAAAATCCAACTACCGTAGGAGGCAATACCATCGGCAGAGAGAAAATGCCGTCAATCAGTGCCTTGCCCGCTCTTAAGGAGATGACCAGCCTTGCAGAAAGCAGACCTAAAAAAAACGTAAACACCGTCGCACATACCGCGACCTTCAGGGAGATCCATAAGGGTGAAAAATCCATTTCCGCTCCTATTCTGCCGCAGAGAATCCGTAGCCTTCAAATTTCTGCATGGCATGATCGGTCTGGAGATATGAAAGGAACTCTGCTGCCGCATCTGCGTGTTCGCTGGCCTTCACGATTCCCACCGGATAGATCACCCTTTTGCAGGAGCCTTCAGGGGCTTCACAGATAATCTTAATCTTCTCACCTACATATGCATCCGTGGCATATACCACACCGCAGTCCACCGCACCAGTCTCCACCCAGGAAAGTACCGTGCGGACATCAGAACCATAGTTTGCCTTCTCCTTCACTGTATCCAGAATTCCCAGAGCGGTGAAAATCTCCTCGGAGTACTGTCCTACCGGTACACTGCCCGGCTCGCCAAGACCGATCATACTGACTTTATCCGTTGCCACATCCTCAAAAGAAGTAATGTCCTTATCACTGTCTTCCGGAACGATCAGAACCACTTTATTCTCCAGCAGATTCACAATAGAATCCGAATCCATCAGTCCCTCTTCGTCCAGTGCAGTCATCTGTTTGGTCGCTGCGGAGAAAAACAGATCGGCCGGAGCGCCTTCCTCGATCTGTGTCTGCAGTGCTCCGGAAGCTCCGTAAGAAAAGTTCAGCGTTACATTCGGATGTGCCGCTTCATACTCTGCCTTGATCTCGTTGCATACATCCGTCAGGGAAGCTGCCGCTAAAATCGTCAGTTCCACAGTTTCACCGTTCTCCGTATCCTGCGCCGTGCTGCCTGTTTCCACATCTGCCTGAGTATTTGTTTCGGAAGCAGCCGACCCGGTATCTGCTGTATTCTTCGTTTCAGATCCACATCCCGTAAGCAGCACTGCTGCCAGAATCGTTGCCATTACAAAACTCATTTTTTTATTATCTTTTTTCATTTTATTCTGTTCTTTGAAAATGCCCACTCTTGCCGCCCATCTTTTCCTCCAGACGGATCTCTCCCATTTCCATGCTGCGGTCCATGGCCTTACACATATCATAGATGGTAAGCAGTGCCACATTCACCCCGGTCAGCGCCTCCATCTCCACCCCGGTCCTTCCGGACAATTTTGCCGTACAAAAACACCGGATTGTGCTGGTTTCCTCTTCCATGGCAAAATCTATGGTGACCTTTGTCAGCATCAGCGGATGACACAGAGGGATCAGTTCCCAGGTACGTTTGGCCGCCATAATTCCGGCGATCCGCGCCGTTCCCAGAACATCTCCCTTTTTCGCCGTACCGTTTTTCACCGCATCAAATACCTCTCGGCTCACCCGGATACAGCCGCTGGCGACAGCACATCTTTCTGTAATATCCTTGTCCGTTACATCTACCATGATAGCATTTCCCTGTGCATCAAAATGGGTAAAACCTGACATTTTCATTTCCTTTCTGTTATCAATCCTATAATATCACAAATTGCTTTTTGAGCCTCTTGCCCTGATATCGTCCTGTGTGTAACTATTTTCCAAAACCGCAGTTCGGGAAATGGCACACTTCGCAGTTCAGGCACAAACCGCCTTCCCCGTAGCTGTCCAGATCGGCCTTCGTCAGCCGTTCTCCGGCCAGCACTCTCGGCAATACCAGATCGAATACCGTGCGTCCTGCATACATAACGCATCCCGGCAGTCCCAGCACGGGCACCTCTCCCAGATAAGCTAACAGGAACATGGCTCCCGGAAGTACCGGTGCTCCATAGGACACCACCTCCGCTCCCGTAGCTTTGATAGCTCCCGGTGTCCTGTCATCCGGATCCACACTCATGCCGCCGGTACACAACACCATATCCGCGCCCCGGGAAATAAAATCCCGAATGGCTGCTGTAATCTCTTCCTGACAGTCATCCAGAATTACCTGTCCTAAGACTTCCGTATCATACGCTGCCAGTTTTGCACGGACCGCCGGTCCGAAAGCATCCCGGATCCGGCCCTTAAATACTTCGCTGCCGGTAGTCACGATCCCTGCTTTTCTGTGAGACATAGGCAGGATCTTAAGAAGCGGTTCCCCGCCGGCTGCTTCCTTTGCCCGGTTCATTTTTTCCTCTTCGATCACCAGAGGGATAATCCGGGCAGCCGCCAGCTTATCTCCTGCTTTCACCGGGAAATTTCCATGAATGGTGGCAATCATCATCTCTCCCAGTCCATTCACTGCCCGCAGCTTTTCGGAATTGATCTTGAGCAGGCCGTCTGCTGCCGCCCGGATCTCGATCTTGCCTTCCTTCGGTTCACTGGCGGTCATATTTTCGTTGATGCACAGATCCCGTAAAATGGCCGCTGCCTCATCCTCGTGCAGGATACCCTCCTTTTTCTCCCACACATAGAGATGTTCCTTTCCCACAGACAACAGTACCGGAATGTCCTCCTCTGTGACGATATGTCCCTTACGGAACACTGCGTCCTTCACCACTCCCGGAATGATCTGGGTAATATCATGACAAAGCACCTGTCCCACCGCATCTTCTGTTCTGATCAGTTTCATCGTAATCTCCATTCCACAAGCACTTCTGCTCCGGGAGGTTTACGATTCCGCCGCTCTCCCGCTAATGCCGAAGTAACTTAAAATACAGGAATATATTCCTGCCACATCATTTATATCATATCTGGGACACTTCACACTATCCTGTGGCACCACATCCGTAGCCAATGCGATCAGATGCTCCGTGGCACATACCGGGTGATCGGAGACTGCTCTCCGCACCACCTCTATTCTGGGGTAGTCGGAATGTTTCATTCCTTCCAGGATCAGAACATCCACATCTTTGCAGGCAGCTATCATATCCTCTGCCGTCACCTTTCCCTTACGGTTTACAGAAGACTGTGTGCCGGAATAAATAGCACTTATCTCTGCTCCCGCTGCCGCAAAACGGTACGTGTCCGTTCCTTCCCGATCCATAGCATACTCATGTCCGTCGTGCTTGATCACACCTACACGATATCCGTCCCGGATAAACTCATTGATCAGCTTAATGATGAGTCCTGTCTTGCCGCTGTCCTTGATTCCGCTGACACAGAATACAAGCGGCAGGCTTAACCTTTCGTACTCTTCTCTGGTGTTAATATTGCGCAGCTGCTTTTTGTCAAAGCAGCTGCTCTCCAGACGAATATATTTCGTCCGCACTCTGCGCAGGATCTGCATCAGACGATACTGTCCCTGTCCGATCAGTTCCTCGATCACCGGCAGAACTTTTTTGGAATATACGGCACACAGGGGATGAATATGATCCTCGTCCACCATGCAATAGCAGTCATAATCCGAGGAAATAAATTCTGCCATATACCGCACCAGGCTGCCCGTAATAAACGGCATGTCCCCCGCACAGATAAAAACATAGTCACAGGACGTGTGGATCAGGACCTGACGGATTCCCTCCATCGGACCGATCTTGCGGTTTTCATCAAAGACGATGGGAAGTCCCAGTTCTTCATATTCCCCCGGCAGGGCTGCAGAAATACAGGGCTTCTCATCGAACCCCTGCAGTTCTTCACAGATTCTGTCCAAAAATCTGCGGTTCTGATATTCCATTAAGACCTTGTTCTGTCCCATCCGGCTGCTCTTGCCGCCGGCCAGGACAGCCGTACCAAGGGTGAATTTCCGCACGTCCTGCATTTTTCCGTTTCCCTCCCGTGCAAACATGTCGAAACTATTTGTCTTGTAGTTGTCTTTAATGATACCATAAGGATTGCTCCGTGCAAGCACTCCCGCAATCCTTAACGCTATTCGCATATCGTATAGCTTTCGCTATACTTTTATGCTCATATCGTTCAGGTCACCAAGACAGATAGTTTCTCCCGTGCAAGCACGTCGAAACTATTTGTCTTGTGACCTTAGTATCATTTAAAATACCGGATCCTGACCTCGTCTCCCGGATGCAGTTCCCGTCCCGGTTCTATATCAATAAAGCAATTACAATCTCTCATATTCGAAAGCACCGATGACGCATGCACTGCTGTGGGCAATGCCACCCTGCCGTTCTCCGCATATGCCCGGACAAAACGTCTGAGCCTGTTTACCTTCGGATAAGGGTCAGAAAGCACAGCGTGCTCTCTCCGCACTTTCAGAGATGCATCCTGTGTAAAATACGCTGCCAGTTCCCAGAAATAATATTCAAAATTGGCATACGCCGCATAGGGATTTCCCGACAGGCTTAAGATGACTTTGCCCTCCAGCACACTTCCGATGGTCGGCGTTCCCGGCTGGATATTGGCATGGGAAAATATTTTTTTTGCACCGAGTTCTTCCAGCACCTCCGGCAGCAGATCCTTTTTCCCCACGGATACACCGCCGGTGGTGATCACAATATCCGCCCTGTCCAACGCCTTCTGTAACTGTTTTTTTAATATCTCTTTATCATCTTTGCAGATTTCCGTGAAAGGCACCTGTATTCCCTGTCTTTCCATGGAAGCCCGCAGCATATAAGCGATACTGTTATATATTTTTCCGGGCAAAAGCGGTGCCCCCGGTGCCACCAGTTCCGAACCGGTGGATAAAATACTGCACTTTATTTTCTCGCAGACCGGCACCCTGTGGATTCCGAGACTTGCCAAAAGCCCGATATGCAGTGCCGTCAGATGCGACTCTTTCGCAAGGACCTGCTGCCCTTCACGAATGTCCTCTCCCACACAGCAGTAATTCGTTCCTGTGGTAATGCTCCGGTAGATTCGTACCGTATCTTCGCCATAATCGGTGTCCTCCTGTCTGATCACCGCATCATATCCTTCCGGCACATAGGAACCGGTCATCACCCGTACCGCACAGCCCTTTCGACAGGGAAGCTGCACATAATCGCCAGCAAACAGTTCTCCCACGACCTGTAAAATTACCGGATGTTCCCTGTCTGCACCCGGCGTATCCTCCGCCCGCACGGCATAACCATCCATGGCAGATTTCGGATAGGGCGGGATCATCATCTCCGCACAGATATCTTCACTGAGAATGCGGTCACAGGCATCCGCAAGTGCCACATATTCCGTCTGATTCTTTGGATGTATTTCTGCCAGTAACAATTCCAGACATTCTTCCAGTTCTTTCATGCATGACTCCTCTCAAAGCTGTTTCCTTGCATCGTGATAGATTTCCATCCGGTCCGGCCAGGCTCTGCAGATCAGATTCAGACGATACCTTTTCGCAAGTTCTACCGCCTGATCCGTAGGTACCGCCTTGGATGCCAGCACCGGGATCCCTGCAGCGATCACTTTCTGCACCATATCCGTGGGAACCCGCCCCGTGGTAAACAAAATGCATTCGGACAGCTCCAGCTGTTCCCGCAATGCATAACCGATGCACTTGTCCAGGGCATTATGTCTTCCGATATCTTCCATATGACAGACACAGCTGTCTCCGATTCCGAGATAACAGCTGTGCGTCCCTCCGGTCTGCCTGTGCAGTTCGGAATCCCCGGTAAATTCTTGCGCCAGGGCAAAGATCCATGCATTCTGCCATGAAATCTGCGGCAATTCCTGTAATTGCCTTTTTCCCTTCTTTTCCAGGAATGTCAGGTTTCCCGTACAACAGGTGGCTTCTCTGTCGGCAGCCGTCTGTCTGTCGTTTTTAAGTAAGTTTTCTTTCAAAAACACTCTTGCACTTCTTCCGCTCCCGCAGATCGTAATACTCTCCACATCCCGGATACTCCGGATCCAGCCTTCCGTGAAAAGTCTCCCAAGTATCAGTTCCGGCAGATGAGAAGCCGTACATGTCAGGCGGAACGTCAGCTGTTCGTCTACATAAACATCCAGAAAATGTTCGCAGACAATGTTCCTGCTTCTGTCAGCTACCGGATTCCCACAGTTCTCCGGATCGCCGGACTCCACTGCAGCGTAAGACTGCATAACTGCATTCTGTAATTGTTCCATACGGTCATTTATCTGCATTTATCGTTCTCTTTTCTAAAGATAACATAACTATTCCGAACCCCATCTTGCAAAGCTTACCCGGATAACAGGTAAGCTTGTCATTTGCTCCTGTGGTTATTAAGTAACATTTCTATGTAAGCACTTACATTTTACATCAAACTCTGCATCCCCGCAAGCAAAAAATGCGTGCAGAAAAACATCCGCACGCATTCTCTTATCATCTTGTTTTAAATAATTTCTCAGCTTTCTGCCGGAAATTACTCGATCACATGGATCCAGCCCTCAGGAGCTTCGATTCTGCCCATCTGGATACCGGTCAAAGTCTCATACAGCTTCTTGGTGACAGGTCCCATCTCGGTCATGCCGCTGGGCAGGCAGATCTCCTTGCCGTGGTCAACGATCTTGCCTACAGGAGAAATCACTGCTGCGGTACCGCACAGACCAGCCTCTGCGAAGTCTTTTACTTCATCCAGATATACTTCTCTCTCTTCTACTTCCAGTCCCAGATATTCCTTGGCAACATATACCAGAGAACGACGGGTGATGGAGGGAAGGATACTGTCGGACTTGGGAGTTACGACCTTGTTGTCCCTGGTAACGAACAGGAAGTTCGCACCACCGGTCTCTTCTACCTTGGTACGGGTAGCAGCATCCAGATACATATTCTCATCGTAGCCTTCCTTGTGTGCGGATACGATAGCATGTAAACTCATGGCATAGTTCAGACCAGCCTTGATGTGACCGGTTCCGTGAGGTGCCGCACGGTCAAAATCGGTGACACGGATGGTCAGGGGCTTAGCGCCGCCTTTGAAGTAAGGTCCTACAGGGGTACAGAGGATACGGAACTGATACTCATCCGCAGGCTTTACACCGATGACAGGGTTACTGCCGAACATATAAGGACGAATGTACAGAGTTGCGCCGCTGCCGTAAGGAGGCACGAAAGCATCGTTCGCCTTGACAGTCTCGGTAACAGCCTCTACGAAGCGCTCCTTGGGGAAAATGGGCATCTCCAGTCTTGCTGCAGAAGACTCCAGACGTTCACCGTTTAAATCAGGACGGAAGGTTACGATATGTCCGTCTTCGGTGGTGTATGCCTTCAGGCCCTCGAATACGGTCTGTGCATACTGCAGTACACCTGCACACTCATTTAATACGATGTTGGGATCCTGGGTCAGCTGACCGTCATCCCATTTGCCGTCCTTGTAATTGGACACATATCTGTAATCCGTAGGGATATAACCGAAACCAATATTACCCCAGTCAATGTTCTTCTTTTCCATTTTGTATTCCTTCTTTCCTCGGTTTACCACTCTGCCTGTTGATTTCTCTTAACAGAATTTATTGATTTTCATTATTATACCATTTGTAATAAAAGTCAATATACACATTTATGCTTTCCAGTGATATTTTCAGAGAAAATGTGGTTCATTTCTCCTTTTGGCTTAAATATCAGATTAAATTCGCTACATATCTGTCTCTATGATCATGACTTTTTCCGCTCATATTTCAAGAACTGGTAAGTGATGTCAAAATAGACCTGCTCATCGCTGTCCGCGGTGATCTCCCACTCGGGATCGCTGTCCAGATCCGGAAAATAAGCATCCGCCTCATAGGCATGATCGATCTTCGTCACATGTGCCACATCACAATAAGGCAGCATCTGACGGTAAATACTCTCGCCGCCGATGATGTAGATGCTCTCCTCGTCGTATTTTTTCAGTTCTTCCAGAAGTTCCTCGATGGAATGTACCACGATGGCATCCTTCACCTGATAATCCGGATCTTTTGACAGGATGATATTGGTGCGGTTCTTTAAAGGCATTCCCTGCGGAAATGTTTCTAAAGTCTTACGTCCCAGAACGACTACCTTACCGGTGGTCTCCTCCCGGAAATGCTTATGGTCATTGGGGATGCGGATCAGCAGTTCGTTCTTGCTGCCGATGGCCCAATTGTTATCTACTGCTACGATTAAGTTCATGTTATCCTCCTTAGATGGCATTTAAATAGCTATCGGAATATCTTTGATCTGTTCACCGGTCTGGTAGCCCTCCAGCTTCACATCGTCCGGCGTGAACCGGTAGAAATCTCTGATCTCCGGATTCAGCCAGAACTTCGGTGCAGGATACGGTTCCCTGTTGATAAGTTCCTTAATGGCATCCACATGGCGGTCATAGATGTGGGCATCCGCAATGACATGCACCAGTTCGCCCACATTCATATCGCAGACCTGCGCCAGCATATGCACCAGTACGGAATACTGTACCACATTCCAGTTGTTGGCTGCCAGCACATCCTGGGAACGCTGGTTCAAAACAGCATTCAGAGTCAGCCTGTCCTCTCCTTTTTTCTGGGTTACATTAAAGGTCATGCTGTAGGCACAGGGATACAGATTCATCTCGTGCAGATCCTGATGCACGTAAATATTGGTCATGATGCGGCGGCTGAAAGGATTGTTCTTCAAATCGTAGATCACACGATCCACCTGATCCATCATGCCCTCTTTATACTGATGTTTCACACCCATCTGGTAACCGTAGGCCTTACCGATGGAGCCGTTTTCATCCGCCCATTCATCCCAGACATGGCTGTTTAAATCATGAATATTGTTGGATTTGCGCTGCCAGATCCACAGCATCTCATCCGTGGCGGATTTAAGTGCCGTCCTTCGTAAGGTCAGGATCGGGAACTCCTTCGACAGGTCGTACCGGTTCACCACACCGAACTTTTTAATGGTGTAGGCCGGGGTGCCGTCCGGCCAGTGAGGGCGGACTTTTTCGCCCTCCGTACTGGTACCGTTCGTCAGAATGTCATTACACATATCAATAAAAATATGATCCGCTAAACTCATGTTGTCTCCTTTATTTCTTTTATTTCCTGCCTGCAGGCAGTCAGAAATGCTTCCTGTGGATGCACTTATATTTCCCACTTGTCGCACAGGGAATTGATCTGGTCGGCGAACTTCGCCATATCCTTGTTGGTCATGATACCCTCGCTCTTTGTGACCAGTGCCAGCAGACGCCTTGCGGAAGCCAGCAGCCTCTCGAAGACTCCGGTGGCAGGCTTCGTCTTTTTCTTCACGGCAACCGGTGCTGCCTCATAGGTAAATTTATTACTGATCAGGTCGAACTCCGTGCCGCTGTAGGGCGCGTAGGCTCTCTGTCCGTACTCGATCTTCAGGCACTCGGTAAATGCGGTACATACACTGTCTTCGCCATGTACCACGAACACTTTCTTAGGCTTCTCCTCAAAAGCCTGCAGCCACTCGATCAGGCCTTCCTTATCCGCATGTCCGCTTAAGCCCTCCAGCTTCCGGATCTGTGCTCTTACCTGTATCGTCTCACCGAACAGTTTTACTTCACCGGCACCCTCCACCAATGCTCTGCCCAGGGTTCCCACCGACTGGTAGCCCACGAACAGGATCGTGCATTCCTCTCTCCACAGGTTGTGTTTCAGATGATGGCGGATACGGCCCGCGTCACACATACCGGAAGCGGAAATGATGACCTTCGGAGTATCGTCAAAATTAATGGCCTTGGATTCCTCACTGGTGATGGACAGCTTCAGTCCCGAAAAAGAAATGGGATTGATGCCTTCTCTCACATATTCCATGGCCTCCTCATCAAAGCATTCCCACCGGTTCTCCTGAAATATGCCGGTAGCCTCCACCGCCATGGGACTGTCCACATACACCGGGAAATCCTCATGCCCTTTGACCAGACGTCCCACCTTGATCTTGCGCAGGAAATACAGAATCTCCTGGGTACGTCCCACGGCAAAGGACGGAATCACCACATTACCGCCCCTGTCCAGTGTCTCCTGCAATACCTTCGTCAGTTCTGCCACATAGTCCAATTTATCCTTCGGATGCAGTCTGTCCCCGTAAGTGGACTCCATGACCACATAATCCGCTTCCTTTGTAGGGGTCGGATCCTTTAACAGAGGCTGATGCTTATTACCGATATCTCCGGAAAATACGATTTTCTTCGTATTGCCGTCCTCTGTCAGCCACACTTCAATGCTGGCGGAACCCAACAGATGTCCGATATCCGTAAAACGGATCTTCACGCCATCACACACTTCCATGATGGTATTGTAATGGCAGGGTACCAGTCTGCGGATCACGCCGTCGGCATCCTCCATGGTATACAGCGGCTCCACCACCGCATTATTGGCAGAACGTTTGGCCTTACGGTTCTTCCACTCCGCCTCGGCGCTCTGGATATGCGCACAGTCACGCAGCATGATACTGCACAGATCCGCCGTGGCATCCGTGGTATAGATCTGCCCTCTGAACCCTCTGGCATACAGAAGCGGCAGAAGTCCCGAATGATCCACATGGGCATGGGTCAGGAATACATAGTCGATCATGGATTCCGCCACCGGCAGGGGAACATTCTCAAATACATTGATTCCCTGCTCCATACCGTAGTCCACTAAAATATGTTTCCCGGCTGCCTCCAGATAATGGCAGCTTCCGGTCACTTCATGGTCTGCCCCCACAAACACAAGTTTCATAGCTCTACCTCCGTTTTTGTAATGTTATTTCAAAGCATTGGCTGTTTCGTAGAACTGATAATAAATTCCCTTCTGCTCCATGAGCTGGTCGTGATTGCCTTCCTCCACAATGCCGTCATCCGTCAACACCAGAATCCGGTCAGAGTTGCGGATACTGGAAAGTCTGTGGGCAATGGTCAGGGTCGTACGTCCTTCTGACAATTCTCCCAGAGATTTTGCCACCGCAAATTCGCTCTCATTATCCAGTGCGGAAGTCGCCTCATCCAGAATGATGATGGGCGGATTTTTCAGAAACACTCTGGCAATACTGATGCGCTGTTTCTGTCCGCCGGACAGCTTCACGCCCCGCTCTCCCACATAAGTATCATAACCGTCCTTCAGTCCCATGATAAAGTCATGGGCCCCGGCACGTTTTGCCGCATTCATTACTTCTTCCCTCGAAGCTCCGGGGCGTCCGTAAGCGATATTTTCATAGATTGTACCGGAGAAAAGATACACATCCTGCTGTACGATGCCGATATTTTCCCGCAGACTCTTTAAAGTAAAATGTTTAATATCCTGACCGTCCAGTAATATCTTTCCTTCCGAGACATCGTAAAATCTTGGGATCAGATTACACAGCGTCGTCTTACCGCCACCGGAAGGACCGACGATGGCCACTTTTTCTCCCGCATGGATCTGCAGATTCAGGTCGGAAAATACCTTGTTGTGGTCATCCGGATATTCAAAGCTTACTTTTTCAAAAGAGATTTCTCCCTTAGGATCCTTCAGTTCCATGGCATCCGGTTCATCGAAGATCTCGATATCCGCATCCACAATCTGTAAGAAACGCTCGATGCCCGTCATACCACGCTGGAACTGCTCGGCAAATTCAATGATACGGCGGATTGTTGCGATCAGGGTGGATACATACAGCATATATGCCACCAGATCGCCGGCTGCGATTTTCCCTTTTACCATGAAGATACCGCCAGCCACCAGCACTACCAGGTACATCAGTCCGTCAAACAGCTTGACCGTAGTATTGAACGCCGCCATATAACGGTAGGTCAGCTTCTTAATGTCCAGAAAAGCGCCGTTATCTTTCTCGAATTTTACATTTTCCACTTCCTCGTTGGTAAATGCCTTGACTACCTTATGTCCCAGCAGACTGTCCTCGATCCGCGCATTCAGTTCCCCAATCTGGTTCCGCTGCTTGCGGAAAGCGCTCCGCATCCGGAAATTCAGGATCATGCACACACCGCACATCAGCGGCACACACAGGAAGATCATCAGCGTCAGGGGCAGATGGATATTCGCCAGAATGATAAAGGAAATTACCGTCTTGATCCCGGCGATGAAAAATTCTTCCGGACAGTGATGGGCAAATTCCGTCACATCAAACAGGTCGTTGGTGATCCGTCCCATGATCTGGCCGACCTTGGTATTGTTATAGTAGGTATTGGACAGCTTCTGCAAGTGATTATATGCATCTCTGCGCATATCTGTCTCGATCTTCGCGCCCATGACGTGTCCCATGTCAGACATATAGTAGCTGGCAATGCCGTCCACGATTCGAAGTCCAAAATACAGAACCCCCAGCGAAAGTATGGTTTTCACGGACAAAGCGGCCAGATCCCGCAGACCTTCGTTGGTAATGTAGCGCATGATCAGGGGCAGTACCAGTTCACAGACCGTGGTCAGTGCCGCGCAGAACAGATCCATCCACAGGGTAAAACGATATTTTTTAAAATAAGGTGCGAACCTGCGAAACAACTCGCGGGTCGTATATTGCTTGTTATCCATTGTTGTATTCCTTTAAATTTTCAATTTCTGTTTCAAAACTACAGGTATTTTCCCTCTCCCTGATAAAAGCGGACTTTTCCCTTCTGTTCCTTTTTCTGTTCATACAGGGTCATATCCGCAGCCGACAGAAAATCCCACACCCGGTTCGGGGATTTTGGGATGGCGCAGACACCTCCCACGGAGATCGTAAGCCAGGGTTCCACCGTGGAGTCTTCGTTGGGGATCTCACATTCCCGGATGCCGGTACATAACTGTTCTGCCCGTTCCAACGCGTACTCTCTGTCGCGTCCCGTCATGACTACCAGGAATTCATCTCCGCCGTACCGGGCCACATAATCCTCCGGGAAACATTTTTTCAAAGTATCCGCCACAGCACAGATTCCTTCATCGCCTTTTCCGTGTCCGTAACGGTCATTCAACTGTTTGAAATAATCAATATCCAGGAACAGGATGCCCAGCTCCTTTTCATTCAGGAGGCAGTCTTCAAACACATCTTCCAGATAGCGGTTCAGGCTCCTTTTATTATAAAGTCCGGTCAGTTCATCATGATCCGCCTGATACAGCAGACGGTTTCTCTTACGTTTCTGCTCCTTCTGTTCCTCTTCCACTGTCTGCAGCCGTTTTCTGAGTTCCATCATGTACATGACCTGATTATTCTCTACCAGTTCCCAGTTGTCCTTTAACTGGAAAAAGGTGTCCGCACTCTGCTGGAATTCCTCAATTGTCATCTGGCCACTGCAATACCGCATCCGCAGGGACAACAACTGCAGCAGAAGACTTTTGTTCTGTTCGATGGCAGCCTTGGGTTCCAGACAGTTTAATACCTTCTCTATCTGCTCCGGCTTGCCGATCTTTTCCACATATTGCAACAGGTTCTGGATACTGTCGTATTCCGAGGAGACCTGGGTCATATCTTCCAGGGCCTCCACTGCACTGCTGACATATTGCTCCGCCTGCTCCCGCTCTCCGCGTCTCTCTGCGAGATGAGCCAGAAATACATTGACCGACAGCCTTGTCTCATGGATGATCTCCTCACTCTGCCCGGTCTCTTCCAGTTTGCGCAGTACCTTTTCCGTCTCATCATCCATATGCAGACACAGCAGACAGCAGCCGTATTCCGCCAGCATCTTCCGGAAATTGATCCTGCTGTAGGTACTGTGATCGTCTGCCTGTTCAAACTCGCGGATGCATTCCGCACGGCACTGCACCGCTCTGTCATAGGCCCCTATAAGATAATACGCATCCGACATATTACTCAGCACAATGCTGTGTACCATCTTATCATTATATCTTTCCGTATAGTCCAATGCCTTATCATACTGTTCCATGGCCAGAGGCAGATTGTTCTGCATGTGAGCCACGATACCGATCATATTGTATGCCCGCGCCACATGGTGCTCCTGATCAGTTCCCAGAAGGCAGCGGACGCATTCATCCAGATAATGCAGACATTCTTCCTGATTTCCCATAGTCAGATGATAAAAGGCAGCAAAATAGCAGATCCATCCGTGGATCCCCTTATCATCCTGTTCCGTCACAACGGAAAGGGCCTGTTCCAGAATCTCCCAGGTATAAGGTATCCCGTCTGCCATCTGCTTATTCAGGCGTTCTGCTGTCTCTAACATTTGCTGTCTCGTCGCATTCATGTCTGTCTTCCTACCGTCCTGTTATCTCTCAATCATCCGCATATCGTCGTTCTCTGTTTTTCCTGCCTTGCCTGGCAGTATATTTTTCAGAGTTCTTTCTTTCTTATTGTATTATTTTATATCCCGGTGCGCAAGTTATTTTCCGGAATAAAATGTTTCCCTATTTTCAAAAAAATGTTAGAATGGAAATATCTTTCGGAATTCGTTAGGAAAAGGTATGGTTTTTATGGAAAATATGGCAACACACAGGGAATTTCACGATCTGCATTTCGACAGCATTCAGGCTTTAAGGGGTCTGGCTGCTCTTTTTGTGGTGTTTCAGCATGTCCGTTTTCTGAATTTCGGAGCTTTCGGTGTGGATATTTTTTTCTGTATCAGCGGATTCATGATCATGTTTACCACAGAAAAAAGCACGAAATATTTCTTCCGAAAGCGTCTGATCCGGATCCTTCCGCTTTACTATCTGATGACTGTCGGAACGTATTTTATGCTGCTGTTGTTCCCCTCCATGTTTCAGCAGACCAGACACGATCCTTCCTATCTGGTGAAAAGTCTGCTGTTTCTCCCCTTTGATATCGGCGGCGGAGCGATCCAGCCTCTGGTACGGATCGGCTGGACCATTAACTGTGAAATGCTGTTCTATCTGTTATTTTTCATTGCCTTTCACCTCAGCAGGAAATACCGCGGTCTGATCTGCGGTACGTTACTGGCGGTTCTGGTGGGGGCAGTGCAGCTCTTCGCTCCGGTGATTTCGTCCTGGCAGTCTCCTATTGGTAGTGTGTTATCTCCTTTCCTTATTTTCTACGGAGATCCTGTCATGCTGGAATTCGTCTTTGGAATCCTGGCCTACTATCTGCTGCGGCATCTGTATCACAGATACACACTGCATCCGCTTTCGAAGACTGTAAGCCTGGCATCTGTGCTGTGCATTCCGGTAATCTTCTGCCTGCTTGCTTATTTCACGCCCCGGATCAATGTGATCGGTTTCCGCAGGCTTCCTCAGTGGGGGCTTCCGGCGTTTTTATTGTTAGTCCTCGCCTTTCTCGCAGGTCTTAACCTGTCCATGCCCCGTTTTCTGGTACAGCTTGGAAACATCAGCTATTCCCTGTATCTGGTGCACTACTATCCGGTAATGCTTCTGGATCGTGCGGTATTTGACTTCTCCACCCTCTCCGCACTGTCCGTTATCGGACTTGTCGTAAGCGTTGTGTTAAGTGTTGCACTGGCTTATCTGTGCTGGCTTCTGGTGGAGCGGAAATTCACCGGGTGGCTGCGGAAAGTACTGCTGCGTTAATTGTATATGCAATTTACAAAAAAGATGCACACTTTTTTTGTTGACATTTCCGGAACCCTATAGTATATTATAACTTGTCCGTAAGACATGCGCGAGTGGCTCAGCGGTGGAGCACCTCCTTGCCAAGGAGGGGGTCGCGGGTTCGATCCCCGTCTCGCGCTTGAAAAAAGAACGATACCAAATCGGTATCGTTCTTTTTTTTGCGTTTGTATAACAGGCTCGAAAGTTCATGTCTACGCTGCTTTCCGATTTTCGCAGACCGAGGTTCCTCGGATCTCATGCTCCGTCTCACGCTTTTTTTAACCCCTTGATTATTCAAGGGGTTTCCTATTTCATGTTGCATCACGTTATTTTCCTATTATATATTCTCTCTGTAAATGGAAAGTTACGAGCCATGCAAAGTCAAAACAGAAACAGCGATCTGGGCGCTTGCTCACAAATCGCTGTCTTTACTTTTGCCGTGATGCGGCGAACACCCTCCTGTGCTTCGCTTCCGTCGCAGCGTGGGCACAGACGACAGGAGCATGCTAATCTGTACCCTTCTTCCGCCTCAGTGTAAATAGTTTATGGGTATGAGTTACTTATTTTGTTGCTGATACCCACGCTATGGAAAGTTTGAGGGTATGAGAAGCTTGTTTTGCTGCTGATACCCACGCTATGGAAAGTTTGAGGGTATGAGAAGCTTGTTTTGCTGCTGATACCCACGCTATGGAAAAATTGAGGGTATGAGAAGCTTGTTTTGTTGCTGATACCCACGCTATGGAAAAATTGAGGGTATGAGAAGCTTGTTTTGCTGCTGATACCCACGCTATGGAAAGTTTGAGGGTATGAGAAGCTTGTTTTGCTGCTGATACCCACGCTATGGAAAAATTGAGGGTATGAGAAGCTTGTTTTGTTGCTGATACCCACGCTATGGAAAGTTTGAGGGTATGAGAAGCTTGTTTTGCTGCTGATACCCAAATCGTGGAAACCGTAAGGTATAACAAGGGAACTTTGTATTCCCAAATGCCTACGGTTGGTGTTCGTCAGTCTACGGCCCCTACGTTACGAGCCATGCACTCAATTCATAAATGTGTCGCAAAGGGCGCTCCACATTTATGAATTGACGGTTGTCGAGTGTGTCCGTTGGACGCACAGTATAAAGTCAAAAACAAAAACAGCGGCTTGTGAGCAAGCGCCCAGATCGCTGTTTCTGTTTTGACTTTGCATGGCTCGTAACTTTCCATTTAGTCTTTGTCCTCTAACCCTCTTTTTTCTGTATAAAGTTGTAGACAGCCGGCTCTGCAACGAATGTGATTAAAATGAAAAAAACCACCACAAAATAGTGATGGCAATGGCAGCAATAGCATAAGTAAGGAACCATCCGGTTTCTTTTTGTTTCCGCCCTGTGTCTCTGGGAAAACGACTATAGATCACCAGTCAATGATATGAGAAATTGTCAGAGAAATATTGCTCTTATTGTTATAAAATATCGTGAGCGGAATTTTTCCCAAGAAAAAGACGACTGCACTCACATGCAATCGTCTTCTATCTTCTTTACTGTCCCAGTTTATCCGCATATTTGATACGGTAGATTCTCCGCAGGGAATCGTTGATGCGGTCCTCGGAGATGGTGCCGTTCTGTACAGCTTCCAGTACTCCGTTGTATGCGGTTTCAAAATTCTCCGGGGCATAGATCATATCGCAGCCGGCACGAAGCGCCATGACTGCGGCTTCATCGGCTCCGTAGTAATTGGTGATCGCCGCCTCATTCATGGCACCGGACACGATCACGCCGCGGAAGTTCAGTTCATTTCTTAAGATGTCCGTCACTACTGTACCAGACAGGGTGCAGGGGGTATTGTCACCGGTCAGGGAAGCCGCCGACATAGCGCTGACACGGATCATCTTAGTCATGCCATTGTCAATACAGGTCTGGAAAGCCACGAATTCATTGGCTCTGAAATCCTCTGCGCTTCTATCCGTAGAGGCCATACCGTCCTTTGTGCTCTCTGTGGTACTGCCGATGCCGGGGAACTGTCCGATGCATGCGTTCACTTTCTGTTCCTGTAATCCGGCCTGCATATAAGCTGCATAGGAAGCAACGGTATCCGCATCTGCTCCGTAGGAACTGCTGCCTGCTGCATTCCCGTCTACAATGCTGATATCTGCGGAAGGTGCAAAGTCAAGATTGAATCCCAGTTCCGCAAGATAGGTTCCTACAGTGGTTCCCGCCATGTACGCATTACTGGTATCTCCGGATGCTCCGATATTCTGCGGGGTATCCGCCTTCGTCCCAAGGCCTGCAGCCGCTACCGCATCTATGCCGCTTCCCTCTCCATCAATCGCAACAAACAAAGGATAACTGGTATATAATTTGGTATTATCGATCATCTGCTTCAACTGGTCTGCGGACTGGATATTTCTGGAGGCATATACGATGCCGCCTACAGGATATTTTGCCAGAGCGTCCTTGGTTCCGTCTCCTGCCTGTATTGCTGCGGACACGCCGGTAATGGATTCCGGTGTAGTGATAAACAGTCCTGCCACCTTATCTTCCAACGGCATATTTTGTATGATTGCCTCGTTGATAATCGTATCCAGCTTCTGTTCGTCCGTCAGCTCCGCTACCGTCTCCGGAGTCTCTGTCGGTGCCTGAATGGTCTCTTCATCCGAAAGGATCTCCTCCACTTTATTCTGCTGATCCTCCTGCTTCCGGCTCATGCTGGTAATCTTGCTTACGGCAAGAGCGATTCCTGCCGCCAACACCAGAATCAGAATTACTACAACTGTGTATGCAATGATCTGACTTCTCTGTCTTCTCTTACGTCTGAGTTCTCTTTTATCCTGTTGCTTTTGTTCGTTTGTATCCATTTTCATAACTCCTCTATCTGTACTACTTTCCTATTGTACATGATATCGGTAGGTTTTTCCACTGGTAATATTTATATTTTATGCAAAATTAAGAGAGCGTACCGATCATTACTTCAATCAGCACGCCCTCTCAGACTGCAAGCTCCAATGGCCTGTCCTCTCTTTCTTTTGTTTGCTTTATCTTCCATTTTGTCTTTTGTTCTCTTTCCACTTTTCTTTTGTACGGATGTACTGTAATGTGAGATAATTTTTATCTTCTGTTGTTCATTACTTTTTCTTCTGTGTACTTGATATTCTCTATGTAAATTGGTTCTCTTTGGTATCTCTATTCAGTTGTACATCATGGAAGATTGTGGTAGGACTTTAATTGTTAGGTGGACTGTACCTCTCTTTCTATAGATTCTTTTGTACTTCTCTCCCAACCTTCTTTGTTGGGTTGTTCCGTTTCTCTTTTGTTAAGTCTAATATACTACAGGGTTGTGTATTTGTCAACACATTTCTTTAAATATTTTAGTTTATTTTCAATATTTCTGTTGTGTTTCCATATTTTTACAATTTTCGACATTTTTCTATATATTATCTGTATATTCTTTGTCTTTTTTTAAAGAAAAGGGAAAGGGCGAAGGGCCGCCACTGCCGGGGGTACGTGTAACGGGCCATGCTCCATCCGTCAAAAGCCCTGAAGGGCTTTCGACGGATGACGGCTGTCGCCGTATAAAAACAAAAAGACAGTCACTCACTGGTGAGCAAGCTCCCCAGTGAGTGACTGTCTTTTTGTTTTTGCATGGCTCGTTACACGGCAAACTGACTATTATACAAGTTCGCATAGAACCCGCCCTTTGCCAGCAGGGTCTCATGGCTGCCCTGTTCGATGATGTTTCCGTCTTTCATTACCAGGATGACATCGGCGCTCTGAATGGTGGAAAGTCTGTGGGCTACAATGAAGCTGGTGCGGCCTTCCATCATTTTGGCGAATGCGTTCTGGATCTTGATCTCGGTACGGGTATCGATGGAGGAGGTTGCCTCATCGAGGATCAGCATGGGAGGGAGGCACAGCATAACTCTGGTAATACACAGCAGCTGCTTCTGTCCCTGGGACAGGCTGCCGCCGTCTTCGGTGATCACGGTGTCGTACCCCTGGGGCAGACGTTTGATGAAGCTGTGGGCATGGGATGCCTTGGCTGCGGCAATGATCTCTTCCTCGGTGGCATCCGGTTTGCCCATGCAGATGTTGTCACGGATGGTGCCGGAACGCAGCCAGGTCTCCTGCAATACCATACCGTAATTGGTGCGGAGACTTCCTCTGGTGATGTCCCGGATATCGGTGCCGTCTACTTTAATGGAGCCGGAGTTCACATCATAGAAGCGCATCAGCAGATTGATCACGGTAGTCTTACCACATCCGGTAGGACCTACGATAGCTACTCTCTGACCGGGAGCCACCTTCAGATTGAAGTTCTGGATCAGCTTTTTCTCCGGTACATATTGGAAGTTTACATCCTTCAGTTCCACATTACCCTGGGCATCTTTCAGTACTCTTGCATCTTTCGCATCGGGTACCTGAGGTTCTTCATCGATCAGTTCGAAAATACGTCCGGCACATACAAACGCATTCTGCAGCTCGGTTACCACACCGGAGATCTCATTGAAGGGCTTGGTGTACTGGTTCGCATAGCTTAAGAAACAGGACAGGCGGCCTACACTGATGCCGCCCTTAATGGCTGCAAATGCACCGAACACGCCGACACCGGCATATACCAGGCTGTTGACAAAACGGGTCGCCGGGTTGGTAATAGAGGAGAAAAAGATGGCCTTCAGAGAGCATTTCTGCAATCTGTCGTTGATCTCTCCGAACTGGCTCTTTACCGCTTCTCCTCTGGAGAAGGTATTTACAATCTTCTGGTTATCAATCATTTCCTCAATGAGGGAAGTCTGTTCACCTCTGGTCTCAGACTGTTCCCTGAACATGGAATAGGTCTTGGTCGCAATGAATTTCGCCACCAGGAAGGATACCGGCGTGATACATACTACTACCAGCGTGATGGGCACGTTGGTCACCAGCATGAAGCCCAGTGTACACAGGATTGTCAGTACACCGGTAAACAACTGGGTAAAGCCCATCAGCAGACCGTCTGCAAAAGTATCTACATCCGCAATGACACGGCTGACGATATCACCATAAGCATGGGCATCCAGATATTTTAATGGCAGAATCTCCAGTTTTGCAAAAGCATCGGTACGGATATCACGGATCACATGATAGGTGATATAATTGTTACAGGTATTCATGACCCACTGGCCTGCTGCCGTGATGATCATGACAATGGCAATTTTCTTCATAATGGCAAAGATCCCGGCCATATCCACCTGTCCCTTGCCGATGATCAGATCTACCGCATTACCGGTAAGGATCGGTATATATAAGGTCAGTAATACGGTCAAACCGGCCAGCAGCATAGAAAGAACCAATGCCGGTGTATACTTCCGGATATATTTCAGCACACGCTTCATGGTCGCTTTATTATTTGTCTTCTGCATTACCGAACACCTCCTCTCTGCTCCGGATACTGGGAATAATAAATCTCCTGATATACGGTACAATCTTTCAATAATTCCTCATGGGTTCCCACACCTGCGATCTCACCGTCGTCCAGTACGATGATCTTGTCCGCATGACGGATGGTGGAAGCACGCTGGGATACGATAAAGGTCGTTGTCTTATCTTCCAGGGTACGCAGTGCTGCGCGCAGCTTTGCGTCAGTAGCATAATCCAGCGCGGAAGCACTGTCATCCAGAATCAGGATCTCAGGCTCTCTGACCAGCGCTCTTGCAATGGTCAGACGCTGTCTCTGTCCGCCGGAGAAATTCTTACCGTTCTGTGCCACAGTCGCATCCAGCTTACCGTCCTTGCCTTCTACGACCTCTGCCGCCTGCGCAAGATCCAGAGCTTTCCACATCTCCTCTTCCGTAGCATCCGGTTTGCCCCACTGGAGATTGCTGCGGATGGTTCCTTTGAACAGAACTACCTTCTGGGGTACAACACCGATGCGTCCCCGCAGTTCCTCATCACTCATGGTCTTAATGTCTCTGCCTTCCAGCAGGATCTCACCCTCTGTTGCCGGATAGAAGCCGGGAATCAGGTTCACCAGTGAGGTCTTACCGGAACCGGTACCTCCGATGATACCCACGGTATCGCCGCGGTTCACCGTAAAATTCATATTCTGTAAGGTAGGGGCACCGGCTCCCTGATAGGTCAGGGAGACATTCCTGAAGTTCAGGAAAGGTGCCTTCCTGTCCACCTTATCCGCCAGCTTCTGATCCTGTGTCTTTTTCTCCGTGTATGCGGCATCCGCACCGATCTCGAAAACGGAAGCCACACGTTCTGCACAGGCCAGTGCCTTGGTCATGGTCACGATCAGGTTTGCCAGCTTCACCAGTTCTACCAGAATCTGGTTCATGTAATTGATGATCGCTACGACTTCACCCTGGCTTAAGTTACCGATATTGACCTGCACGGCACCGGTGTAGATCAGAGCAATGATGGCACCGTTTACGATGACATAAGTCACAGGATTCATGCAGGCACTGATTTTACCTACAAAGATCTGCATGGCAGACAGTGCTTCGTTATTCTCCCGGAAACGTTCCTCTTCCTTTGCTTCCTGGTGAAACGCACGGATGACCCGGACACCGGTCAGATTCTCTCTGGTGATCCCCAGCACCTGATCCAGCTTGGACTGTACCTTTTTATACATGGGAATCGTGGATAAAATAATGCCGAATACCACCACCGACAAAAGCGGAATGGCCACTACAAAGATCAGCGCACATTTCACGTCAATGGTGAAGGCCATGATCATGGCACCGAACACAATGATCGGGGAGCGCAGGAACAGACGCAGGGTCATGTTGATTCCGGACTGCACCTGGTTTACATCACTGGTCATACGGGTGATCATGGTGGAGGTTCCCGCCTTATCGATATCCGTGAAGCTCAGATCCTCAATATGATCAAACAATGACTGACGCAGTTTGGTAGACGCGCCCACCGCAGCCTTGGCTGCGAAAAACTGTGCCGTAATGGAGGAAGCCAGTCCCACAACAGCAAGCAGGAGCAGGAGCAGTCCCATTTTGCCGATATAGCCCATGTTCCGGTTGGAAATACCATAGTCAATAATATTTGCCATTACCAGAGGTACCATCAGTTCAAAAAAAGCTTCCAGCAGCTTGAACAGCGGTGCCAGTATGGACTCTTTCTTGTAATCCTTCAGATAAATCATTAATCGTTTCATAAAGTCCTCATTTCCATGCGTTTTATTTTTACACTTCTGCCGTTCCGTAACAGACCGCCAGAGAATAACAGCCCTCCAGAACACGCTCCCTGAAACAGATCTGCTTTTCCTGCCATTTCTGTTCGTCAGAGAAGTCTTCCCCCACCGCACTGCCGATCCCCTGACCGGTGTATTTGCCATAAGCTTCTTTTCTGCTCCACAACCGGTAAAACACTTCGGTACGCTGTGGCCCGGACAGTTTCTGCATGAGTTTCCATTCTGCCGGAGCGAAAAAGCGTTCCGCCATACGTTCTTTACCGGGAATCCATTTCTGGATATCCACTCCCACTTCTCCGTTTCCTACTCCGCAGACCACATAGTCCCCGGAATGAGACAGATTAAACTTTTTCGGGAAATTCACGATCTGTGGTTTCCCCAGATCTCCGTATTCATAGGAAAAAGAGAACGGCCCCGTCTTTTCCCGCCGCATCCGCTCCCGCAGTGTTTCCCGCAGCACATCCTCTTCCAGAAACAGGATCCCGGTATTTTCCATACCGTCTATCAGATCCAGTGCCAGCTTCTGCAGCAGCATGCCCGCACCAAGGCTGGCTGCCTTTGCTCCGGTGCCTTTCAGGCGTTCTGCCCTCTTACGGCGTGCCGGATCCACGCATTCTTCCGTTTCCTGCAAAAGGCTCCGTCTGGTCTCTTCCTCTCCGGGATGCAGATGCAGTACATAAATTCCTACCGCCATATTCTTCTCCTGATGAATCATCTTATACAACCAGCACAAAGGCTGTCACATGGAAATTCCTGCGACAGCCTTATTATTATTCTTCCGGTTTTGCGGTGATGGCCAGATGCAGTTCATCCAGCTGCTTCTGTTCTACCGTACCCGGTGCTCCCATCATAATATCCATTGCGTTCTTGTTCATCGGGAAAGGAATGATCTCACGGATGCTTTCCTCACCACAGATCAGCATGATCATACGGTCTACGCCGGGAGCAATTCCTGCATGAGGGGGTGCTCCGTAGCAGAATGCATTGTACATGGCGGGGAACTTTGCCTTCACATCGGCTTCGCCAAGTCCCACCAGTTCAAATGCCTTGATCATGATCTCCGGATCATGGTTTCTCACCGCACCGGAGGACAGTTCTACGCCGTTGCAGACCAGATCGTACTGGTATGCCAGAATCTCCAGAGGATCCTGATTGTTCAACGCATCCATACCACCCTGGGGCATGGAGAACGGGTTATGACAAAATTCCAGTTCGCCGGACTCCTCGCCGATCTCGTACATCGGGAAATCCACGATCCAGCAGAACTCATAGCAATCCTTCTTCATATGTTTCTCGCTGGCTGCACCCAACAGCTTTCTGTAGACACCGGCTGTCTTCTGTGCTTCCAGCTTCCTGCCTGCGGCGAGACCTACAAAATCGCCGTTTTTCAGGCCAAGAGCCTTGATGACTTCTTCCTTGCGGTCCTGTAAGAACTTGGAGATACCGCCTACGAACTCTCCGTTCTCGTCTACACGGAACCAGAATCCCTTGCGTGCGGTCTGTACCTCTACTTCTGCGCAGATGGCATCGATCTGCTTACGGGTAGCGGTGAAGCCGTCTACCACGATAGCCTTTACGGTCTGTCCCTCAAAAGCAGCAAAGCCACAGCCCTGCATTACTTCGGTGGCATCAGTCAGCACCAGATCGATACGCAGATCCGGCTTGTCGGATCCGTACTTGTCCATAGCCTCCAGATAAGGGATCCGTACAAAAGGAGCCTTGGAAGCTTCTTTATAAATACCGTACTTTTCAAATACGGGAGGCAGTACCTGCTCTACGATGGAGAAGACATCTTCCTGGGAAGCGAAGGCCATCTCCATATCCAGCTGATAGAACTCTCCGGGAGAACGGTCTGCTCTCGCATCCTCATCACGGAAGCAGGGAGCGATCTGGAAATAACGGTCAAAACCGGAAGCCATCAGTATCTGCTTGAACTGCTGGGGTGCCTGGGGCAGCGCATAGAACTTGCCGGGATGATTTCTGGCGGGAACCAGGTAATCTCTCGCACCTTCCGGAGAAGAACAGGTCAGGATGGGGGTCGTGATCTCCATGAAATTCAGAGCATACATTCTCTGACGCAGTTCCGCCACGATCTGGCTTCTCATCACGATATTCTTCTTCATGTTCGGATTTCTCAGATCCAGATAACGATATTTCAGACGGGCGTTCTCGTCTGCATCCTTGGACTGATTGATCTCAAAAGGAAGTGCATTGTAGATACACTTGCCTAAAATCTCGATCTTGTCGGGCACTACTTCGATCTCACCGGTGGGCAGATTAGCATTTTTGCTGGAACGCTCTCTTACCACACCTTCCACGGAGATGGTGGATTCCTTGTTGATGCCATCCATCACGTTCATCATCTCTTCGGTCTCTACTACCAACTGGGTGGTTCCGTAGAAATCACGCAGAATGACAAATCCGAGATTCTTGCTGACTTTTCTCATGTTCTCGAACCAGCCGACCAGTGTGACTCTCTCACCGACGTTGCCGATCCGAAGTTCATTACAGTTATGTGTTCTGGACTGAATCATTGCTTTTGCTCCTTGTCTGTTGCTTTTATCTCTTTAATTCTTCCTTATAGAATTCCACGAATTCTTCGTAGCCTTCCTTATTCAGCTGTTCCTTCTGGAACTTCTTGTTCTTGTTCATGCGGGCTACCAGTACCTGGGTACCGTCCTTACGGGCTTCCTGGGCCTGTGCGATCACTTCACACAGCCTTTCACCGCTGACACCCTTCTCGATCAGGTATGCTACCTGCTTCGGTCTCGTGGGCACCTTGAAGCCTCTCTCCATGAGCAGCATGATGATACGTTCGAAACCGATGGAGAATCCGCAGGCGGGTACATCATTGCCGGTGAACTTGCCTACCATCTTGTCGTAACGTCCGCCGCCACCGCAGCTGCCGCCGAATTCCGGCATGGCGATCTCAAAAATGGTTCCGGTATAGTAAGACATGCCTCTTACCAGCGTGGCATCGAACACGATCTCAAACTCGGAAGCCTTGGTCGCTCTGACGCTGTCCATGATCTCTCGAAGGCTCTGGGCGATCTCCGGCTCCAAAAATCCTTCCAGGGTATCTGCCAGATAAGCCACACCGTCCTCGGCACTTTCCAGTCCCTGGAACAGTTCCAGATACCTGTCCACGCAGGCCTTGTCAAAACCGTTCTCCAGAAGCTCTGCTTCCACACCTTCCAGACCGATCTTGTCCATCTTGTCCAGCGTAATAAATACGCTGTCGTAGGACTCTTCGGGGAATCCGCTGTAAGCCGCCATTGCTTTCAGAATACGACGCTCATTGATACGGATCTGGAAATTTTTAAATCCCAGCTTTCCCAGGGTCGTCGTGGTGGCCAGGATCAGTTCAATCTCCGCCAGATTCGAAGGCTCACCCAGAATATCGATATCGCACTGCATGAACTGACGATATCTTCCTCTCTGGGGTCTGTCCGCTCTCCACACATTTCCCATCTGCAATGCCTTAAAAGGAGAAGGCAGGGATGCCGCATTGTTGGAATAATAACGTACCAGAGGCACGGTCAGGTCGTAACGCAGACCGCTGTCCACTACCTCTTCCTCGGTGGTGGCTGCTGCCACATTCAGTTTCTCACCGCGTTTTAAGATCTTGAAGATCAGCTTCTCATTGTCGCCGCCCTGCTTGCTGCTTAAGTTCGCAATATTTTCCACACAGGGAGTCTCAATGGAAGTAAAACCAAATTTGCCGTAGGTATCCTTGATGACGCTGATGACGTAATCACGGATCTGCATCTCCTCCGGCAGGATATCTTTCATGCCCGTTGTGGGCTTCTTGCTAAGTGCCATGGTTTTCTACCCTTCCGCTCGTATATTTTATATCTGCAAATTGCCTTTCCCGCAATTTTAGCTCAATATCTTATATATGATACTTTTTTTCCCGATAACTGTCAACCCTCCCGTGCCCCGCTTCTGCCAGAAATTCAAGCATTTTTCTATAGAAAAGCAGGACAGTGATCTCTCACTGTCCCGCCTTCTCTTTCATCTTCTTCAAATAGGCATCTTTCAATGCACATTTTTCCTCTAACTGACGGATCTGTTTCTTCAGATCCTCCAGATATTCCGCCGTGACTTTGACGCCCCCACGGACCGCTACATCTTCGTGTCTGCTCATATCCTCCAGCCATTGCCGGATGGAGTTCTCCCGCAGATCATTATAGGTATTGTCTTCCTGTGGCTGCCACATGATTTTCCTCCCGAATTCCTCAGACGCGGAACTGCTGCATATTTTCCTGCAGCCTGCCGATGCTCTGCAATACTCCCTTGGTCTCTGCAGACATGTTCTCACTGGAATAGGTGATCTCCTGCAGATTCCTATTCACTCCGGCCACCGCATCCGCCAGTTCCGCCTGTGCTCTGTTAATGTCACTTAAGATGCCGTTGATGGTACGGATGGAATCGCTGACTCCGGAAGCATTCTGTCCCAGACTGTTGCTGACTTCCGCATAGTATCCGGCGTCCTTTTTATAATCCTTCGCAAGCGCCGCCAGTTTCTCGTAATCCTTCATGACCGTTCCGTCCAGGAATACCAGAATACCGTTGCTCTCCGTTGCCAGGGTCTGTACACTCTCCAGTACCTTCTGTGTCAGTTCGTTGACCTTCTGGATCTCGGATGCCGTATCTTCACTGAGTTTTTTGATTTCTTCGGCTACCACTGCAAAACCTCTGCCCGCTTCTCCGGCTCTGGCGGCTTCAATGGAAGCATTCAGGGCCAGCAGGCTTGTCTGGGATGCGATCTCCTGAATAGACGCTGATACTTTGGTAATATCGCCGATGATATTGGTGCCTTCCACAGCCTTCTGCATCCGGATCCGGCTCTCGCCCGCGATCCTGGTGGCATTTTCCTTGCCCTCCAGCACTTCTCTGGTGATCTGATCCACCCGTACCACGATAGCTCCGGATTTTTCTGCCATTTCGCTGACATCCTCAGCCAGCGTCTCCACGGCTGCCGCTGCCCCGCTGCAGCTTTCATCAATGTTGCGGATACTGTCGGTCTGCGTGTCGATATTGGCTCCGGTCTCTTCCATTGCCGCACTGATCTCCATAATGTGTTCACTGATGCTGTTGACCTTGCCGCTGGTATCCTGCATGCTGGCATGGATGGAATCCGCTTCCTCTCTGGTCTGGCGGATCACACCGATGAACTTTTCTTCCAATTCTCCGATGAGGTACTGGATCTCCTGCACTTCATTTTTCTGCTTCTTACAGTTTTCTCTGCCGATGACCTTATCCCGGATAAACAGTTTCATATTCTCCATGGGCTTCAGGCTCTTCTTCACGCTGCCGATCATCACCAGAGTCACCACTGCGATCAGTACCAGGCCGATCAGTACCACCTGGATCACATTTTGCCGGATTAAATCCGTTACTACTGCCTTATCCTGCACCACACCCAGTGTCCAGCCGGTAGCTTCCACTGCTGCGGTTGCCATAAATTTCATTTTTCCGTCGTAATCCCGGATCTGGGATGCCTGTGATAAGTCTACGCCAAGTGCATCCGCCAGCACAGTATTGCCTTCTTCCTTAGGAAGGAAATCTTCATTAACATGGGAGACTACATTACCGTCGGCATCCAGCAGGAAAGCCTGAACAGAATCCTCTGTACTGACATTTCCCACGATCTGTGTCAGGGTATCGATCGTGATATCTGCCAGAAATACCGCCTGCTCCCCCTGAATCTTCATAGGCTCAGCAATGGTCACGATCATCTGTCCACTGGCGAAATCCTTATAAGGTGCCGTATAGATCAGTCCGTCCTTCGCAATGGCCATTTTCCACCAGTCTCTCGTCGTCGGATCCAGATCCAGCCTGGAATGATCCGCCGGGAATACGCCGCCATCATAGGCAAAGCATACATAATACATTAAGGCATCCTCATTCTCTGCCAGATTCACTTCCAGATAATCCATGATCTGATCCGTATCTTTCGTGTTCATAAATGCCACGCCGTTGCGGATCGTATGCACGATATTGCCCTGTTCTACCAGCCATTCGTTCACTACATTGGCATTGGTCGCTGCCTGTGCCTCCACAAAATTTCCGGCCTGTGCCGTCATATTGTTCTGTAAGGAACTCACACTGAGCAATTCGCATACAAGAATCGCCAGAACCAGTGAAATCACCGTCTGCATTGTAATCTTACTTTTGATCGTCTTCCCCATAGTGTCCCATCCCTTTTATCCGTATTATATTTTCGTACCGCCGGGTACTTTTTTCTCAATTGTACTTTTTCTCATACAATGTGTCAAGAAGTCACCGCGTCAATTCGACAAAGTTTTTTGGAATACAGAATTCAAAAAAGGCTGCTATCCACCACAGAGATTCCCACCTTCAGGATCCCCGCCAGTACCATGACCCAGATGGGGTTCATTTTTGTCTTCCGAAGCAGCAGCACACAGATTCCGAAGATCACCACCATGCTCCACTCGGTTCCGGTCAGGGAGATCGTCTCCCCGCTTCCCCAGAAGGCATTTTTGAGGATCAAGATCCCTGCCGATGCGATCATGGCCACCACCGCCGGCCGCAGGGACTTTAAGACACCCTGCAGCAGATCCATGGTCCGGTATTTCAGATACAGCCTTGCCAGGATCGTCACGATAATACAGGAGGGCAGGATGCATCCCGCCGTAGCCACAATGGCTCCGGGAACGCCTGCAATCTTCAGTCCCACAAAGGTGGCGGAATTCACCGCAATGGGTCCCGGTGTCATCTGGGATATAGTGATCAGATCGGTGAACTCCGACATAGTCAGCCACCCATGCCCCGTCACCACCTGTCCCTGGATCAGAGGCATGGCTGCATAGCCGCCTCCGAAACTGAACATTCCAATTTGCAGAAAGCTTAAAAATAATTGCACATAGATCATTTTCCGGCCCTCCTTTTGGAAAGGAGGGTCCGGGCTGCACCCAACAGTCCGCAGACGATCACGATATAGACCACATTGATCTCCAGAACGCAGGCTGCCAGAAAGGCTCCCAACAGAATCCACAGGGATACCGGATCCTTTTCCTTCACGATGGGAGCACCCATGTCATACGTCACGGAAGCGATCACCGCCCCCACTCCGGCCTGCATGCCGGACAGCATCTGTGCCACATAGAAATTACTGCGGAACACATTGTAGCAGACAGATATTGCCGCTATGATCACAAAGGGCGGCAGGATCGTGCCGAGGATTGCCACCAGCGCTCCGGGAATCCCCGACAGTTTATACCCTACCACGATGGCTCCGTTGATTGCAATTGCGCCGGGCGAGGACTGGGCAATAGCCACCAGATCCAGCATTTCCTTCTCCTCGATCCAGTGATATTCATCCACGAATTTCTTCTTCATCAGCGTAACAATGACATAGCCGCCCCCAAAGGTAAAGGCACTCAGATACAGAGTGGACAGAAATATTTTCCACAGTACCTTTCCCCGGTATTCTTTTTCTTCCCTACTTTTCATGTTACATTGCTCCATTCCTTTTTTCCGGCGCCTTCCCGCATCCCGGCAGTTCTGCCTGTCGCTGGCAAAGATGGCTAAACATCTTATTTTTTTCCTGGTTCTTTCCATTTCATTTGTTCCGTTTACCGCCTGCTATAGATACGAATCGCTTTTGTCAATTCAACGGCGCCCTGTAATACATCAGCGTATTGCACATATAGGTTCCAACCGCCAGGCATGCTGCTATCGTCCCATAGATCCAGATCCGATATTTCTCACATTCCATATCGTCAGCAGCCGCATAATCCCTTCCTGTCACCAGCAGGATCAGGCCGCTGCTTCCCACGCTCATGGCGAGCAGCGGACCATATACCATAGAGTGATCACACCCGGCGGCGATCAGCCCAAGCAACGTTACCGGCCATATCACCCGTTCGCTCTTTCTCAACCTGTTTTCCCCCACCAGGATCCACCAGCCGTACAGACCGGATGCCAGCATAAGTCCCAGACCCAGTCCCGGATGTCCGGTGCGGTAGACAAATGCCCGGAACATATCATTGATATAATATCTCTCCCGCAGCATGTCAAAATCCGTTTTCACTGGGTCCAGAAAAACTACCGTCATCGACAAAGCCACGCACATAAGGCCTGTCACGGAATAGCCGGCGGCGCCTGCGATCCTCTTCTTTTTCCACTGCTGTCCTGCTTTTAAAGCTGCCCATCCGGCAAACGGAAGCCCCATCAGGAAAAATGCCACGGCAAAGTCCACAAGATCATAACACACATAAAAGCGGATGGGACTGAGCATATATAATGCCGTTCCCAGAAGTACCAGCAGACTACCGTTTTTCTCCGGCACATAGCTTCGCAGGAAAAGCACACAACCGGTAAACGTTCCCAGCTGCAAAAGCAGAAGGGTCACGCGATAAAGCAATACCGCCCGGACGGTATCGGTCGCAAACCATAACAGCCAGCCCGCAGCCAGGCCTCCCTGCATCACATAATCTACACTGATGGGAATCAGTACGGTGATCAGAATGAGAAAATATCCTACTCTATACATAGCTTTCATTTGTTTCTGCTCTCTTTCGTCCCTTACTACATCTGTATATAAGATAACCAGCTGAAATCAGCACACTGAAAAGTGTGATTCCTTCTGCTGTTTTAAAGATTGGGAATCCCACATATGCCACGCTGATCGTTCCTTCATATTCCGCCGGAATCCGTAACGTCAGATCCCCATGGGCTCCTCTCTCCTCCGCTATTTCTATCTCGGCTCCCCCGGCATCCATCGCCCGGTATCCCTGATATCCCTGAAGCGGAAGTTCCAGTCTGTGCTCCTGTTCCGAAGGATTTTCCACCGTAATGGTAATATTGGTTCCCTGTTTCTCGTAATCATACCATTGCACAGGATCTTCCGCTGCCGGATCATGATAGGAAAATGCCATATCCAGTTCATCCGTTATCAGATATTCCCCTAAGATCAGAGAAATGGTTCCCATATTGGCCGCTGTATACAGCTGCGTCTCGTTGTCTGTAAATACGATCTGGCTCAGCTGGTAACTGCTTCCTGCCAGACTCATAAGTAGCAATGCAACGATTCCCAGTTTTCCGTTCCAGGAAGCAGTTTCCAGTATTTTTGCGGAGGCATAAGCCACAAAGGCCGCCCCGAAGGCAACGGAGATTCCCAGCCACCGGAACGGGAACTGCATGGAACTTACCATCATTCCTACCCCCGGTATTTTCTGCACCTGTTCCCAGGGGAAAAAATTCGAATTCAGCAGATTGGTAAATACACATGCCACCGCCAGCACAATGCCTGTCCTGTCCACAACTTCTTTTCTCTTGCATCCGTAAATCAGCCAGAATACTATGAACAGCAAAACAGCCACCCCAATGGAATACGGCTCCCGTCCATAGATGCCATCCCGGGAAGTAATCTGTTTTCCGTTCTGCCAGATCACCACAGAGGAGGCCAGTTCCATTCCGTGGGACAGATTTTTTCCAATAATCTGCTGCAGCTTATAAGTATCTTTATTCATCATATACAGCATCGGCACATAGAACCAGCAGTTCCACAGCAATACGATTCCCGTTGCCTCCGCCAGCTGTACAAAAGTCCGTTTTCTCAGTACCCGTTTCACAAAGATCACACAGAATACCGCGAGACACAATGCCACCATTTCCGTTGTCAGCAAATGACACTCCAGGATGGCAGACATACCGAATACGATCCACCATTTACACTTTTTGTAGTTCTCCGAAGCAATGTCTTCCGTACATAAGAGATAAAAGCCGCAAAATACCATGGGGACAAAAGTCATGGCCAGATATTCTCCCACGGCTCCCCGGATATAGAAATTGTTAAATCTATAAGGAGCCAGCACATATACCGCTGTTCCCAGAAGTGCCGCATATTCCTTCCGGACACAACGCTGCAGTGCAGCATATGTGATCACGCCGGTTGCCGCCATTACAAGAAACATAAACATCTTATATGCCGTCATGATCGGGAAGCCGATCACCCGGAATAATGCCGGTATCATCAGAAAGAAATCACAGTAAAACAGGGAGGACGCATATCCATGTCCATCCAGCCAGTAACTGGTGATCCGATAAGGAAATGCTTCCCCGGTCCTCATTGCATTGGCAAGACTTTCTATCCTCAGCAGATGATAAGGAACATCCACATCAAAGATCATGGTATCATTGCAATAAGGAATAAATTGTATCAGCGCCAGTGCACATAATGATACCACTGCCACCTGCTGCTCTGTACTGACCTTTCCTTCCAGACAACGTCTGCGGAAAACAAGCAGCATATCTATTCCAAGGAAAATCATCAGGGCCGTAAAAAGCAGAATCCGCTCTCCGCCACGAGTCTTCCAGACAGAGATCTCCTGTAAATGATCCAGAGACGTTTTTCCGTAATCAATCTTCAGATACACTTCATAGGCCGTATCCGTCAGGAAAAAGTCAAAATCCATAGCATCATTTCCGGGCAGAATCGTTACTGCATTTGCTTTCAGGGAATTGGTATAGCCTCTTCCGTTCTCTACGCAGACTCCCAGCGTCTCTTCCTGTCCGTCCATATTGGTCTGCACATGAACTCTGTATACGCCTGCCGGTAAACGCATCGGCTCTGTTTCTATCTGTGTTGCCGAAGGATCCTGAACCGCCTCTGCCATATCCTCTCCATAATAAATACCCTGTAATTCCTCTTTCCCAAGACACCGGAAAAAAAGAGCCAGCAGTATCAGTATTTCCGCCAAAAGCACTATTTGAAACTTTTTAATCTTCCCGTCCCTCATGATTCCTTTTCTTACTCCGTTTCCAGTCCGCTCTGCATCTGAAGCATTTCATAATAATCTACTGTAAAATTATCGACATCCATCACATAAATTCCCGACGCAATAATTGCAGTCACCACAGAAGCCACACAAACCAAATAAAGAAAGCTGTCTTTTTTCTTCTTATTTCTGTCAAGAAGGTATCCCCAGATCAATGCACAGCCGAATATAACCGGTGTCAGAAAAGCCGCCGGAGCCTTCAACGCTCCGGCAACCCGATAGGTAACTCCATTCATAAGCTGTATGCGGTCCCAGGGAAATGTCTTTAATGTCATGCATAGTTCCAGGCAGACGGTAACCGCCGCAGCTCCCACCACAGATTTCTCTCCTCCATTCCGGAAGCTGATGTGCCCCAGGAACCATAGCCCCAGGAAAATTCCCATGCCTGCCAGCGTAAAGAGTCCGATTCCCAGAGGATATTTATACAGGGCATCTTCTTCCAGTCCCGGAATCTTACTTTTTATCTTCCAGAATTCCGCCAGCAATCCGGAAAGCTGAAGTCCGTTTTTCTGGATCAGGGAGTAATTCTCCGGATTCTGCATTCTGCCCAGCCAGAGGATTCCTCCCGCCGCACAATCCACAACCACTGCAATTCCGATCTGCAGAAGTGCTTTTCCATTCCGGTTCAGGAAAAATGCCATCACTGCCGTCATAATCACCGTTATCACCGCGATTTCCAACAGGCCGATATCCAACACTGCCGTCACCAGACCGCCAATTCCCAGAAGCAGGACGGCACGGATTCCCTTTCCGGCTTCTATCCCATAGATTCCATAGAACAACAGCGGCAGCACGGCCATAAAAATCAGTTCTGCCATATCTCTTTCCAGCATATACCGTTCAAACCGGTATACCGACAGTACATACACGGCTGTACTTAACGCGCTTACGGCAGAATCCGCATAAATTCCATAAAAGGTAAAAAAGGTAAATCCCACTGTAGCTGCATTGATCACCAACAGGATTCCCGCCGTTCTCCAGTCATTTTCCATCATAAATCCCTTAGAGAAAACAGGGGTCGATACCAACAGCCATATGACAGCTGTATAAAACAACACACGCTTATACTGCTCTTTGCTCTTCCTCAACAAATTCATTGTTCTCTTCCTCTTTTGCTGCAAGTGTCATCGCCTTCTTTGCACTTCCCATATACCCTGACAGTACCGGGAACAGTTCAAAGACGATCAGATAATAACGAATCTCCGATACCGGTCCGCACATACAGGTTCCCACCACCAGAGCCGTCAGGAAAAGTGCCGTACCCACAGCTTTATCCTTCCGCCACCAGGCATAAAACAAGGCAATGAGCAGTGTCAGAAACATGGTTCCGGTCACACACAACAGACGGAAAACCGGCCACCGGACATAACTGTCCTCACTGATTCCTATATAAAAATAGTAGATTCCCGGCATCCTCGGTCTGGCATATTCCTCATTCCATTCCGTAACCATAAAATAGCGTGACTTCTTATAATCCTGTAATTTTGTCAGCGGATACCAAGCCTGATAGGTATTATCCAGAAAAGACTCTATGTAACACACGGGATACTGCAATCCCTTTTTGATCCAGAATTTAATGGCTTTTCCCTTATCTGCCATGATCACATCCAGATGGCGCCAGAATGCCGTCTTGATAGCATCGGCGATCACCGGATCATACATGGCAAAATCCTCCTTGTCGATGCAGGTATACAGATAATCCAGTTCCTCCTGCGTAAATGCTGCTTCTCCCTTATCCATGTAGACCCGGGTGATCTGCTGGAACGGTACACTGAGCGCTTCGGCGGCACTTCCCGGCGCTGCGTCCACAGCAGCCATCAGACCTTTATTCAGTACAAAAGGTGCCAGGATCATCACGATCCAGAACAGGATCTGCTGTTTTCTCCGGCAGGAGGTGCAAAGCACGGCAAAAGCTGCTGCAAAGGGCAGTGCGTACACGATATTATTGCGAAGCAGGCAGGCCAGACACAACAGGATCCCGGTTGTGATCCATTGTCTTACGGTGGGGGATTTCTGTGCATTCAGATCCGCATAGATCTGATAGATTTTCAGTACCGCCACCAGCAGAAAGGCATAACAGGTGACATCCTTGGTGGTACTCATGGCGAACATCACCACCGGAGGACATAAAATGTAGAAAAACTCCGACAGTACCGCCAGAATTCTGTTCCCGGTCTTCCGGTACAGGAACACAACAGCATAACTGAAACAGGATGCACAGACCGCCATCTGTACCACATTATATAAAAAAACTCCGAAGGTTAGATCCACGCTCCGCAGATGATATCCGATGGTAATGATCCCGCCGCCTACAATCGTATGCAGCAGCGGATGATGTGCTGTGAACGGAACTTCCGGATACAGGATCTGGGGCAGCTGGTTCCCGATATCATAATTGTAAAAACCCGGATAGCAGGCAATCAGTAAGAGCAGATAGCAGCCGTACAGGATTCCTCCTGCCAGAAGCCACTGCTGCCAGCTTTTCCATGCAAACTCCGGTTTTTCCTTTCCCCGGCGGCGCTCCAGCCATGTGTAACTGAAATGCAGCAGCCACGTAAAGAAAGGAAACAGCACCGCAAATGCCAGCAGACAACCAGCGTGAGATAAATGTCCGATCTTTCTCCATATCTGCGCCTGTAATAAAAAAGTATCGTATTTCATACTGCTCTGCCAGCCATACACTGCCAGAAATGCCAGCAGTCCGCCCAGAATGCCCGTAATAATCCATCCTCTGTACTTTCGGTACGCTTCCTTCATAGCCTTTGTTTCCCTTTCTGCAGCCGCATTACACTGCCTTTTTCAATTCTTCTTTTGACTCCTCTTCCATCAGCACAAGGGTTCCGATCTTTTCCACGCTTAAGATACTCAGGATTATCTGCGCATATGTAAAAAATACGGCTGGGGTCCTGATCAGGGATACCAGTCCCAGAGACCATTGTCCGATCCTCTGTACATAATCCCAGGGGAAATACCGCAGGGACATGACGGTAAGCAGTCCGGCTGTTCCCAGCCAGATAAAATCCGTCTTCTTCCAGATCTTCTGCCCTTTTACAAAAGTAACATACCATAAAAAAATCAGACAGCCAAACAGCAGGATTCCCATGCCGGGATTGCCGCCCCGGTGAAAATACGTGCTGAACAGGCCGCCGATGCTGTATCCCATATCCATGATGCTCGTATATTCGAAGCCACTCTCCGCAAAGCTGCCATCGAAAATCCAGTGTTTCCATGCAAGATATGTGGGATAGGCCAGTCCGGTCCCCAGTACCCCGATCACCGGATACTCCCAGCATTTCCTGCAGATCCCGGCAATGCAGATCAGGAAAAGTATCGTCAGTCCGGCCACGCCGTCCCACCGGCCGATCACTCCGAGGACCAGTACCGCCACCAGTCCGAAGCCGAATCTCCAACCTTTTTTCTCCGCATATGTCAGCTGGAGCAGCGCTGTAACAAGTACCGGCAGCAGCATCCCGATCCCTATCAGAATCCAGTCTCTCTGTTCCCGGATTGCAGTTATATGCACCGGCAGCAACATATAGACCAGACTTCCTGCCAGCAGGATTCCGGTTCTCACCCACAGGGATCTGTTTTTATAATTTTCGTTTTCCTTAAAAATACTGTGGAACATACATCCCGTCATTCCCAAAGTCACGACCTGACTCAACAGAAGCAACGCTTTCTCCATGGTTTACTCTCCCGTCATAAAAGGTTCTTCGTTATACCAATAGTACACATCTGACTGAAACGTCAGGTTATCCTCAAAATATAACACCTGCAATATCAGCACCAGTGAAACCGTAAATAAAATCCAGGGGGAAATTTTCCGGTCTGCTGTTTTCTTTTTCCCAAGGATCCATCCCACGATCAGCCCAAGAAGCGCATAGGCCAGCACATATATCACCAGTTTCCCCGGATTTCCCTGTGTGTACATCCACTTCATGGCCAGAGGGCTCCATACGCCCAGCGCTGTCACAGGCAGCGCCAGACGCACGTCCTTTGTCTGTCCGAAAAACACTCCGTAGATCAACAGCGTTGCCGCCCCGGTCAGCAGGACAAACAATACCTTATATGCCGTCATCACCGGGAAACCGATTCCCCGCACCGCCGCCGGGATCCATAAATAGAGCAGATGCAGGAAGGGGATCGTTCCCCACTCTCCCCGTAACAGTTGTTCTGTCTCCGTCAGACACTGTACACTGTCCGTACCGAGGATCAGATAATCCACCATAAGTGGAATACATGCCACCGCCCAGATGGCTGCCAGTGCACATGCGGTCCACTTTTTCCCTGCACTGACTTTACCGGTCATTATTTTTCTGCGAAAGGCCAGCAAACCGTTCAGGATTCCACAGAGCAGTACGGCCATCACAAAAGTCATCCGGCTTCCGGCTGCCGTCCTCTCCACTCTGAGTTCATAGGATACCTCCGCATCCTCCGAGAAAGGAAGGATCGACACATAAGCCCCCTCTACCGGCGCTGTCACATAATAAGTGATCTCCTTATGCTCCGTACCGGCATACAAGGCTGCCCGGCTGCCTCTTATGGCATGAAATGTCATCTGTTCTGCGTTCAAACCAATCTCCATGCCGGCTCCGACCCCGCCGTCTGCGGCATCTGCCTCCACGATAATGCGATAGACTCCCGGCTTCAGTGAAAACGTATCACTGACAAGCTCCCCGGTCTCTTCTTCCCGCTGCAGGGTACGGCTGTCTGTCCCAGACACTTCACCGGATCCGAAAAAGCAAAACAGCAACAGAACCGGCAAAAGAATTGCTTCTGTTAAAAAAAGTATTTTTCTTTTCATCGGTATCTCCTTTTCCGGATCAGCCAGAAGCTCATGCCAATGATCGTAACTAAGGTAACGGCCTCTGCCGCCCTCCAATACCATGGCTCCGCAAACCGTACCGTGATCTGTCCCATATAGGCTCCCGGTACACATATCTGCAGCAGATGATTTCCGTCATCTGCGATCTCCAGTCTCCCGCCGTTTTCTCCGACCGCTTTGTATCCCTTATACAGAAGCACCGGCAAGGTGATCCGTTCCTGTTCCTCTCCGTCATTCTGACAATAGAATGTGGTATTTAATCCTCTCTTCACATAATCCGTAATCCGGATCTTCTCTCCCGCCTCCGGCTTTGCAAAGGTCAATTTGTCACTATCCGTGCCGTAGATCAGATATTCCGCACCCGAAATATATCCGAAGCCCATGCTCTCTTCATTGTACAGATAGTAATCTGTCTCCTGATCCTCGGAATCCATCAGATACAGGTAAGAAGTGGACAATGCCACGATGGTTACGACCAGGCTCATCCGGTACAGCATCTGTCTATTCTTCCGGAAATACTTCAGCACATAGCCTGCCACTGCCACCAGGAAAACGGTTCCCCATCCCAGAAAACGATTAGGGAACTGCAGACTGCTCACCAGCGTTGCCGCAATACCTGAAGTATTCTGGATGCGGTCCCAAGGGAAATAATTAGTGGCCATCCACAGTGCAAGGCATCCCAGTCCGGCTGCCCGGATTGCAAAATTTTTCTCTGCAGACTTTTCCTCCCGCAGTTCTCCCAGGAATAACAGGATCCAGAAAAGCATGACACCCACCACCAGAATCAGTCCCACACCTACCGGATGGGAATACTGCATGCCGTTATCTCCCAGCGGGGTTGCCTGTCCGCTGATCCAGAAATGATGTAACAGCTGTGGCAGGATCGCTCCTCTGTCCTGTATGGTTCTGGCGGAAGCATGCTGGATCTTCATATCCTGCGTTATATAATAGTCCAGGAACGGTACCAGATACCACAGGCTTAAGCCAAGCGTCAGCAGTGCTCCCTGCACCAGCTGCCGCAGTCTCGGCAGTTCGAACACCTTTCTGAGATAGAGCACACAGAGTAATACCGTCATAAAGGCGGTGATTTCGCAGGTCAGTACATGGGTCTGGATCAGTCCTGCATAACCGGCTCCCAGAACCAGCCAGCTTTTCCGGAATTCCGGTTTCTCCACATCTTCTTCGAAGACCAGCCAGATTCCATAAAACACTAACGGCAGAAAGGTAAAGGCACTTCCCTCACCGACAGCTCCCGTGATCAGCAGTTTATAGATTCTGAAAATGGATAACGTGTAAAGTCCGCTGCATACCAGACCGATTCTCTCATCCCGGAACATTTTCCCGAAGCAATACCAGGAGATTGCAGTCGTCGCAATATTCAGTGCGATGCAGTAGAGAATATAACTCTCCGTCACGGTAAAGCCCAGCATCCTTAAAAGTGCCGGAAAATATAACAACATGTTACAATAAAAAATACCGTTGGCATAGCCATGGTCGAATACCCATCTCGGTTCCAGCCGCACCGGGAACTGCCCTGTCAGCAGACCGTCCTTCACTCCTTCGATCCTCTGTAAATGATAGGTCAGATCTGCGCCGGAGATCAGTCCGTCATACAGATAGGGGATTGATGCCAGAAAAGCGATCACACCGATTCCGAAAATCACCAGTCTTTTCGTCTCCTTTATCTGCACAGCCTTTTTATCAAACCAAAGGGTTCCCCCCATGACCGCTGCCAGCGCCAGCAGGATTACAAGATATCTGGTCCACAGAAGATTCGTCTCCACGATCCGCAGATTCCCCGTGGTCAGTGCTCCCTGTCCGGAATAATCCACCGTTACCGCCAGTTCTTCCGTGGATTCATACAGCCAGAAATCATAAGAAGTATGTTCCAGCGCCCGGTAGAAATGCTCTCCATTGCACAGAAGGCCTCCGGTATAGACCGTGCTGTCCTTCACATTACATATGGCATTGGCATCTCCTCCGCTCTCATAGGACAGTTCCACTCGGTAAACACCCCTTCCCAGCGGAATATGCTCATACACTGCCCGATCCGTGACTGCTTTCCCCTCCGTGAATGCACAGCTTCCGTCATAATTCCATTCTCTGTCCGGCATGGCAATCCGGATGATACAGCCCGCCATCAGCACTGCAAGAATCCCAAGGATTGTATATCTGATATAAGGTTTCTTCTTCACCTTTTTATTTTCTCCTTCGAAACATTTTGGAAATCATTTGAAACAGAACGCAAAAATCCACAATGAGTATAGCATAAAAAAAAGATAATGAAAACTCTCTTCATTATCTTTCTTAGTATTTCTTATTCTGCATGATGCTCCACATGTTCGAAGGTGAACACATTCAAAAACTGTTTTGCTCTCTCGGTCTCGGGATGCTCGAAAAACTTGTCAGGAGCAGCCTCCTCCACAATCTTTCCCTGATCGATGAAGATGACTCTGTCCGCTACCGCCCGGGCAAACTGCATCTCATGGGTGACGATGAGCATGGTCTTGCCCTGTCTGGCCAGATCCAGCATAACATCCAGTACCTCTCTGACCATTTCCGGATCCAGCGCTGCCGTTACTTCGTCGAATAACAGGATCTCCGGATGCATGCACAGCGCTCTTACGATGGCAACACGCTGTTTCTGTCCGCCCGACAGCTGTCTGGGATAGCTTTTCGCCTTATCTGCCAGTCCCACACGTTCCAGAAGCTCCATGGCCTCCCTACGGGCTTCCGCTTTGTCACGCTTCTGTACCTTGACCGGTGCCAGCGTAATGTTATCCAATACCGTCAGATGCGGGAACAGTTCATAACTCTGGAATACCATGCCGATTTTCTGCCGCAGGGTCGTGATATTTTTGCTGCCCTTACGGATATCCATGCCCTGAAGTTTTATCGTCCCGCCCTGAATGGGTTCCAGTGCATTGATACAGCGTAGCAGTGTACTTTTACCGCAGCCGCTGGGGCCTACCACCACCAGGACATCGCCCTGTTTTACTTCCAGATCGATGCCATCCAGAATCTTCTGTCCCTCATATTCTTTTGTCAGATTTTCTATCTTCAACAATGTCTCTGCCATGTTTTTACTCCATTCTCATTCGGGTCCGATTCCCTGTCTGGTTCCATTTTTTCTCCAGCACTCCCGCCAGTACGCTGAAAGGCCAGCAGGCCAGAAAATACAGGACGAATACCACAAGGAACACTCCGAAAGCGGCATTGGGGCTGCTCATACGGTTGGCCTCAATGATCTGCTGTGCCACCTTCAACATTTCCACCACGCCGATCATCAGCACCAGGCTGGTGGTCTTTATCATACGGGTGATCAGATTGATGGATAACGGGATCAGTCTCCGCACGGTCTGCGGAATAATGATGTACAGATAGGTCTGTATCTTACTAAATCCCAGTGCCTCACTGCTTTCGTACTGGTGCTTCGGAATACTGATCAATGCTCCACGTACCAGATCTCCCATCTCCGCGGTACCCCACAGGACGAAAACGATCACGGAAGCCACCTCTCCGGAAAGATTCCATCCCAGCGCTCTGGTGGATCCAAAATAAACGATAAACAACAGCACCAGCTGCGGCATGATCCGGATAAATTCCAGATAGATCCGGAAGACAGCCTTCACGAACCGGTTCTTCACAGTCATCAGCGCGCCCACCAGAATGCCCAGAGGCATACTGATCAGAATGGACACGATACTGATCTTCATGGCTACCCACAATCCCTGCAGCAGCCGAAGCATGTTCGTGCCTTTGAATAATACATCAATCCCCAAATCCGGCATAACGCATCCTCCTCTCCAGCAGAGATCCCACGATGGATACCGGCAGCAAGATCAATAGATAAAATACCACCAGAAGGAACAGGCTCTCCGTAGTCTTATAATAGAGACCGATCAGGTCCTTGGCGGTAAACATCAGATCCATCAGGCTGATGGCGCTGAATACGCTGGTCTCTTTCAACAGGAAAATAATATTCGCCACAAAGGCCGGAATGCTGGTAGACATCGCCTGGGGCAGGATCACGTAACCCAATACCTGTCTGGAATTCATTCCGAGGCTGATGGCACTTTCGCCCTGGATCGGTTCCACAGATTCCAGACCGCTGCGGAAGGCCTCCGCCATATAGCTGCCGCCCAAGAACGCCAGTCCCACTACACCGCACAGTTCTGCCGGCATCCGAAGTCCGATCTTCGGGAAACCGTAATAGATAAAAAACAGCTGCACCAGAAGCGGTGTATTCCGGCTCAGCTCCACATAGACCGCCACGATCCACCGAAGTACCGGCACTTTATAATATTGTATTGCCGCACAGATAAGCCCCACCAGAATGGCAAACAGGATTCCGATGACGCCAATCTTCACGGTCAGCCATGCTGCCTTTTCATACATGGGCAGATATTTTCCTATAAATTCCCAGTTCATGTATTTCTTTCCTTTCCGGGCAAATACGACTGTCCGGTTCACTTTACGAACAGCCACACAACTTTTAGATTATAACAAAAGAAGTTCCGCGATGCAAGAAAAGACTGCGACGGCAACATACGTGCCCCGCAGTCCCCTCTCTATCATTCTATTCCGATCCGTACTTATTGTGCGTTTACCTTACCGCCCTCTACCACCAGGCTTTCCTCGTAATCCAAACCATAAGTGTCTGCCAGAGTAGCCTCGTAATCTGCATGGAAGAAGTTCTCCTCACCAAGGCTTGCGATCTCATCATTGATCCAGTCAAGCAGTGTGGTGTTACCCTTGGATACTGCGGGAGCGATGGTATCTGCACTGCCCAGGGAAGGAATGCCTACGGTATAGCCTTCGTTCTGCAGGGAGAATGCGATAACCTCGGTGTTATCGTTTGCCCATGCTACGGAAGTGCCGTTCTCGAAAGCTTCCTTTGCGGTCGCATAAGAATCAAATTTCTGTAAAGGAATATCCGGATAGTTGGCGATCAGGTAGGTCTCAGCGGTAGTACCGGAGATCACGATGATGGAATCGTCGGCATTCCAGTTGTCCAGAGTGGTGATCACATTGTCATCCTTGGATACCACACCGAGTGCTACATTCATATAAGGAGAAGCGAAATCAACTTCTTCTGCTCTCTCGGGAGTCACGGTGAAGTTCGCCAGGATCACGTCTACCTTGCCGGTCTGCAGATACTCGATACGATTGGCTGCCTCAGTAGATACGAAGTTCACATCTACGCCCAGATCCTCGCCGAGTCTTCTTGCATAATATACATCATAGCCCTGATATTCACCGTTCTCATCCACATAACCGAACGGATTCTTATCGGAGAATACACCGATGTTGATGGTACCGCTCTCCTTGATCTCATCCAGAGTACGGTATACCGCCTTGCTGCCTGCATCACTGCTGCCGGCGGCTGCTGCACCGTTATCACTGCTGCCGCAGGCGGTCAGTCCCAGTGCCAGTGCTCCTGTTAATGCCAGTGTTAAAACATTCTTCCACTCAAACCTCTTCATAATTCTTTTCCTCCTCTTCGATGTTTCATTTAAGTATCGAATCAACTTATGGGTAGGATTATATCTCCTATTTCATACTATGTCAATAGGAAAACAGTAATTTATTTTTCACTGTACAAAAATGGAGCACCGGGACTCCGGGAGATTTCGTGCTCACCAAAGACCGGGTACTCCATAATTTCAATACGAATGTGGCTAATCAATAACATTTCTCATGCCAATAATGGGGCTGTAATCCACTGCACTGATGATGACACCCTTCCGTGAGTTAGCGGAATGAATGATCTGTCCGTCACCGATATACAGTCCCACATGAGTACAGCTCTTCCCTCCATTGGAACTATAACACACAATATCTCCGGGCTGAAGTTCTTCAGAGCCGATGCTGCGTCCGGCACCGGAATACTGTCCTCCCGGTGTACGGCTGATAGAATAGCCGAACTCCGCATAGATAAAGCAGGTGAATCCGGAACAATCCGTACCCCCTGACAGACTGGAACCTCCGTGTACATACCGGTTGCCCAGATACTGCATGGCATACTCAATCATTCCCTGTCTGAGTTCTGCATTGGAGGTATAAGTAGTTGCGGGAAGTGTGATGCTCGTGATCACCTCCGGGGCATCCTGCTCGGCAGTCTGTTCTCTTGCCTGCAATGCCTTCTGTGCGGCAATTTCCGCCTGTTCCTCTTCTATTGTCTTCGCATAGATAAATTCTTCCGAAATCGTCACATATTCCGCAGAGACATAGCCTTCCTTGCTGTCGGTGTACTGTACCTTCAGCCAGTCTCCGTCATTCTCCAGAATTTTTACCTTTTCTCCATTGTCAATGTAACCAATTCTTTTTGCATCTGTGGCAGGATCCTGTCTCACATTCAGACGGTCTGCGGTAACAACAGCATATCTGGTCACATAATTGTCTACAACCTCAGCTGCCGCATCTCCATAAATGAAAAACTCTGCCTTGATATAGCCTTCCACATTACCGGAGATGATCCGGAACCAGTCCTGATCCTCTCCTGCCACATCCAGGATCTGTGCCACCGCTCCGTCATAGATTTTGCCCACTACGGCACTGTCCGTGTTCGGTTCCGTCCGGACATTGACGTAATTCGTCACATTGGCGATCGCTAACGATGCATACTCATCTGCGCTCGTATCCTCTACGGAAGCTTCGTCTACCGGGACATCCTCCGGATCCGACACCCCTTCCAGTGCTCTGGGATCCTCCGTCTCGCCACCCTGTACCGCCAGCAGATCCTCTATGGTAATCTGTCCCGTAGCCAGGATCGGCTCGACACCGATCTGATGTATTTCTGCCGCATGTACTTTCTGTACCGAGGCTTCACTCTGTATTTTCAGTTCTCCGTTTCCTGCTGCCACCACCATACTGACTCCGGTGAGAGCTACCGCCAGTGCCATGAACATTCTTTTTTTCATTATAATCCCTGTTACTTCCTGCAACTTTGGTTTTCTGATGACGTTCGGAATTATAACACATACGCCAACACCAGTCCACAAATTTCCCTAAATATCTTAAAAATGATTCTGCTGCAAAAGAAAACATAATAAATAGCAAAATACATTTTTCATATCTCTTATTTTTGAAGTCCGGGATCAAAAAACACTTACCCCCAGTCCAACGGCACCCGGACCGGTATGCGTTGCAATGCTTGCAGACAGAGGGTTATAATACACATCCGCTTCCGGAAACGCTTCGGAAATCATTTCCATCCATTCATTTTTACATTCCGGGCTTAAGCCTGCTCCTGCTGTTCCAATATGTAACTGTTCCTCAGGTACATCGGAAAATCGGTTCCGGATATCAGCTTTGATGGCCTCCAGCATTCTCTGCTCGCATTTCTTCATATTGCCGCGGACTTTTGCAAAGGAATCCAATTTCTCCCCCTGAATTGTCAGCACCGGTTTTATGCTTAATACACTGCCAACCATTGCTGCAGCCGGTGTAATTCTCCCACCCTTTTTCAAATATTCCAGGGTATTTACTGACACATATATACTGGACCGGAGAGCCTCTGCTTCCAAAAATAACTTGATCTCCTCTGCACTCTTTTCTTCCATTGCCATCGCTTTTGCTGTCAGCACCGACTGCCTTAGCGTAACTGAAATCCTATGATTATCTACAACGACAACTCTTCCCTCATATTCCTCTGCCATTGCCATTGCAGCGTGACAGGAGTTACTAAGTCCACTGGACATCGGAATATAAACAACCTGATCATATTCATTCAGAAGCTCATCCCATGTATCCAGCAGATCCCCCAAGGCCGGCTGTGAGGTAGTTACTCTCTTCCCTGAGGTAAGGGCATCCAGAAACTCTTCTTCTGTAAGATTTGTTCCCTCATAATATGTCTCATCCTCTATAATTACCGGCATGGGCATCACAAATATGCCCAGTTTTTCCGCTTCCTCTGCATAAATACCGCTATTTGTATCTGTTAATATTGCAGTTTTCATGTTCTTCTTCCTATCTCCCTCATACAAGAGTAATCAAAAATAGTGATAAGGCAAATGAGAACAGGCATACCACGATTCCGCCTATTAATTCCTTTGCCGTATGTCGCTTAAGATAAACAGAAGACCAGATAATCAGCGCAGCGACCAATAAACAAGGGATGAAAACTTTCCACCCAAAAAAGTAGATCATCAGCACCAACGGTCCTGTAAAGCTGCATGCATGCCCACTTGCCCGATAATGAAATGCTTTATTACATATTGTTAAAATAAGAACAGAAAAGAAATATGTTGAGCAAATGAGCAGCAGTGCGCTTTCTACATCTGAAAGAAGAGCCCATAAAAACGCAGCACTATAACCAATAAGATTGGTAACAAACGCCAGCTTTCTCTGCCCTTCTCTTCCCTGCTTCCTGAATCCCGGCACGATTCCATTCAGGACGTATGCCAGGATCGGAACAAAGCCAAGAAGCACTATGGACACAACTATTTCCAAAGTATTTCTGAATATACCCTCTTTGTTAATGGCTAAAATAATAATAAGTACAGAAACCATAACCGGTGGAACAGATAATGTTCTTATTATCTTCGCAATGCGTTCCTTGCTCTCCATGCACTATACCTCCTGCACAACTGTATTGATGTTACAAATTGTAACATCAATCTGTGCCTTTTTCAATCAGAAAGCTTCCTTTATCACTTATTTTTATAATTTTCATATGACTTAGGACTTACCTTAGTCTCTGACCACAATTTATCAGCACAAGGTTTCCAGTTTCTTGCATACTCCTCACACTTTGTGCATAAATGCTCTGCTGTTTCCGGAGATTGTAAATCCGTGGATTTGGCACCTGTTTCCCTTACAATTCTTTGCAGGATCTCCGGATTCTCAAGCATTGGACAGGGTCTCAAATGATTCTCATTAAATGGCTGGTTGTCACGGTATGCCATAAATAAAGGTTGTTTTAATATTTCAAGTAAGCTGTGTGTTCTTATATTTGCCCCTGAATAGTGGATAAATACACAGGGCTCTGCATCTCCGTTTGCATTGATGTGAAAATAATTTCTTCCACCGGCAATACATCCACCGACAAACTCTCCATCATTTTGGAAATCCATCGTAAACAAGCCTTCACCATTTTCCAGCCGGCGGATTTCCCGGATTCTATCCTTAATATAGCTTCTCTGTTCAGGCGTAGGAAGCAGTTCTACCGATGCCTCATTTCCAACAGGCATATAATGGAAATACATCGCATACCGACAGCCTTTATCTACCATCAGCTTCACAAAATCTTTGCTCGTTACTGACTCGCAGTTCCTGGAAGTATAGCAGATGGATGTGCCAAAAATCAGACCGTTTTCTTTCAGCAGATCCATTGCATGCATAACCTTTGCATATACACCGGTTCCTCTGCGCAGATCATTTACCTCCGGTGATCCCTCCAGACTGATTGCGAGCATCAGGTTTCCTACTCTCTTCATTTCCCTGCAAAAAGCTTCGTCTACCAGTGTACCATTGGTAAATGCAAGGAACTGGCATTCATGATGCTCCTCACACAACTTAATAATATCGTTTTTTCTCACAAGAGGTTCTCCGCCGGTAAACATATAAAAATAAACGCCTAATTCTTTTCCCTGTTTTACAACCCCTGATAATTCATCATAAGAGAGATTCAGTTTGTTGCCATATTCAGCAGCCGGTACAATGAAGATTACATGCACTGGTAGGATCCATCAATATCAGCCAGGGGATATTGCAATTATGCACAGTTCTCATCTTACGTATTGTTTTGGTGCCATAAAGCATAGCCTCAAAACCAAAATTGAGAATAGTCGTTTTTATTACATTAGGATCAAGTTCGTCCAGTAAATGATTTAAATAATGGTTTAAAGCACAGTCCTCATTACAGACCATTTCCCTTATTTTGTCATAGTCAACGTCAAGCTTCTCTCCTGACATGTACTTCTCCATAAGATCTATAAGCTTTACCATTTCTTTTTCTCTGTCTTTACCAATATTCTTAAGAAGTACATCAATAATTTTTGAAGCGGCTGCTCTTGCCGCAGTATGTCCTAAATTGCTCATTTTTCATTCCTCCGTTAGTAAATTTCTTAGTCAGCATTCATAACATCTGTTTGTGTATTTCTGATCATTCTGACTGTATTTGTTACAACCACCAGATTCATTATTCCATCAAGACTGATACCAAGTCCTACTACCCTGACGATCAGATCTGTGGCTTCCATCGGTGAAAACAAAAGAAATCCCCCGACAATCCCTGCTGCCAATGCTGTTATCAGGATCCATTTCCATCGCTCGATTCCAAATTTCCTAGCTTCAAAAGATGTCTGTATCTTCAATGCAGCATCTACCAGCATAAACATACCCATGCAGAAAGACAGAAATCCTACAATATGATCCGTCCGGAAAATAATCAGTGCTCCCAGCATCACCGATACAATTCCCAGTCCAAAGTCAAATTGAAACGCTAATTGGAACAGATCCTTAGTAAAATAACTGGATATTTTTGCAAGACCATATATCAGGAAAAAAAATCCACTGACCTTACACAGCACATCCAGTCCTAGTCCCGGCCATATCAAAAGTAATATACCACCAACAATACAGAATATTGATATTGCCACATACACATTTTTTGCTCGTTTTAAACTTCTCACTGTATTTTCCTCCTTCCATCCATCGATCATAATCCAAATATCGCTTTCTTCAAACAGACAAAAAAAAGACAGTGTCCTGTTTTTGGGCACTGTCAAAAATGTGTCTGATCTTTACTTTTCTCTTCTTCTATTTGTGAAATTAATGCTTTAATCGTTGCCTGATAAGAAATGGACATTTTATAAATGAGCTTCTCTTGTTGTTCCTGCATTCCCCTTTGCATCCAACGGAGAATATTTCCGATCATGGAATTACTGTAAAAATCAACAATAAACTGAATATCTGCTGTCGAAAGCCTTGTTCCTTCCACTTCTTTCTGCACATATTTTCTCACAAAATCCTCTGTAATATCATATAAATATTTCAGGATCAAATCTCTGTTTTTAGAATTATAGAGATGATATACAGCTTTTTTATATGCGAGAACAAGATGATATTTATTTAAATACTCCTCATAAAAAGAATCATTTTCTTGTTTTTCTTTTAAAGTTTTCTGTGTCTCTGTCCGAAGTAATTCCTCAAGTACCTGATAGATATCACTGTAATAATAGTAAAAGGTATTTCTGTTGATTTCACATATTTCACAAATATCCTTTACGGTGATTTTATCAATGGACTTTTCCTGAAGCAAGTTAAGCATGCAGTGCATAATTGCCTGTTGTGTAAATCTGGACATCCTACCTCCACTCTGATTAGACTAATTAATCAATCCTCTTCTGTCCCCAAAAGAATATAGACACAGTTCCGGGTCCTGTATGGCTGCCGATCGTAGTTCCGATATTGTTAATTTCCACTTTACCATTCAGTTTTGGGAATCTCTCTTCGATCTGTCTGGCAACCTCTTTCGCATCTTCCATACAGGCAGACTGACATAAATAACATTTTCCGGAATAATTCAAACCATCATCAGCAAGCTCCTCCATTTTATCAACAGCAGCCTTGAACACCTTTTTCTTCGTTCTGATTTTATAGCGCGGAGTCAGTCTTCCCTGATCATCCATATTCAAAAGCGGGCAGATACTAAGCACCTGACCAATGGCTCCGGCTGTTTTTGAGATTCTTCCGCCTTTGATATAAAAAGATAGATCTGTTGAGAAAAACCAGTGATGCATTCGTAATTTATTCTCCTCTATCCAATGATATAATTCATCAATCTTCATTCCCTGATCCCGTAATCCCGCCATGGTATCCATGATCAATCCATATCCGGAGGATGCGCCCAGAGAATCCACGATATATATTTTCCGGTCCGGAAACTCTTCCTCTAACATTCCTTTCGCAATATTAGCAGAATTGATCACTCCGCTGATTCCCGATGACAGGCACACATGAAGAATATCCAATCCCTGCTCCAAAAAAGATCTGAAATATTCTGCAAACTCATCTGCATTAATTTGTGATGTTTTTGTTTCTGCACCGGCTGCCATTCTTGCATAAAAATCATCAAACGATATACTCTGCCCCAGATCATCCAGATAAGGTACTCCATCTAATTCATAATGAAAGCAAATATATTTTACATTAATTGCTTCAAAATGTTCTTTGGAAAGGTCTGCAGTCGAACAACAACTCAGCACATAATTATTCATTTCTATTTTCTCCCAATCAGCTATTGCACATATTTGCATTACACAAAGAATTTGCTGTTACATATTGTAACAGCAAATTCTTCAGATTGCAATTGCAATTTTACTACTCATAGACGCCTGTCTCAAACTACTTAAAATACTGCATCAACTCTTCCAGATCAGTGGATACCTTTTTAATTGTTCCTGTATCGTCCGAAATTTTGTTAACTGATTCTGCGATATCAGAGACGTTTGCCGTTACTTCCTCGTTGCTGGCTGCATTCTCTTCACTGATCGCACTCAGTTCTGTTATACTATTTATAATAGTCTGTTTCAATTCCTCCAGATTCTTCGTTTTTTCCGCAATAATTCCCGCTGTCGTAACATTAGCCTCAATAATCTGGCTCAGAGTATCAAAACCATTCTTGGCACCTCCGATGTCTGCCTGCTCTTTTTCTGCCAATGCACGCATCCGTTCAGCCAACTCTACAGATTTATTGGACTTTTCGAGAATATCATCCGCAATTTTCTTGATCGTATCCGCACTCTGGCTGCTCTGTTCAGCGAGCTGTTTGATCTCTGTAGCGACCACAGCAAAGCCTTTGCCTGCCTGTCCTGCCCTCGCTGCTTCAATGGAAGCATTCAATGACAACAGATTCGTCTGTGAGGTAATATCGGAAATCAGTTCCACTGCTTTACTAATGGATGCAATGGCCTCATTGGTTGCCTTTACCTGTACGATCATCTCAGTAATAATGTCTGAAGAGGTATGCGAGCTTTCCAGCACCAGATTCATGGATTCTGAAGCATTGCGATTGGCACGATCCATTTTATTGGAATTTTCATTCAATGTTACTGTCTCCGAATGGATCGCATTAACATTGTCCCCCATCTCCAGCATCCTGGTATTAACAGTCTGTACATTCTCTGCCAGTGATACAGAGGTTGCAGCCAGTTCGTCCACAGCCTGTCTGATCTGGTTGGTTCCCTTACTGCTTGCAGATGCCAATGTATTTAATAATTCCATGCTGCTATCCAATTGTGCAGCATGTCCATCCACCTCGGTGACAATACTGTTCAATTTATCCCTCAGGCTGACAGATGACCGGATCAGAGTGGTCACTTCACGGATCACAGATTTCACTTCAAGATTGCCTGACAGATTTCCATTGGCAATTTGGTCAATATATTCTGCGGTCGTCAGTAATGGTTTTCGTATTTTGAATGACAGATAAACCATGACAGCAATAAAAAGAACATTCAGACCTACTGAGCGCAGAACCAGGCTTCTTAACATGTCGGATATTGCATCCTGAACTATGCTCTCCCGTTCTCCGGCAAAAGCCATTCCCAGAATCTCTCCGTCATCGGAACATACCGGCATATAATAGACATAATATTCTTCTCCCTGAATCTCTACTCCATCAGTTTCATAATCGTTACCGGCTCTGACCGTCTCCCATATCTTTGGATCAGCCTTGGTTCCTTCTGCCCTGTTCCCATCCTGGTCCACAATGGAAGTAATAAATCTCTCATCCTCCATGAAAAGCGTCTGTTCAATATGTTCATCCTGCAAAGAATCTATAAACTGATAACTGATATCATCCTTTTCCAGAATATCTTCACGGATATCCCATGTGAAATACTGCTCCACTGATGTAGCACATGCTTTCAGCCGCAGATAGGTACTGTCGACCAGCTCATTTTTCATTTTGCTCGATGCATATACAGTCAGGGCAACCATCGTTGCAAGCATCGGAATGCAGCCGATCATTAAAATCAACTGCAAATACCCCATTTTTTTCTTCATTTCAGCACCCTCCTCATTTTCTGATAGAAACTTTTTTCCTGCTGTTTCCCATCCCCGTACGGACATGATGAAACATCCGCAAGTTGATATAATTGGAAAATATCATAGCATATTTTATCAGAATTCACAACACTTCGACATTATATCTTTGATCTCATATATCCCGACGCAATGCGGGAGTTTATGCGTGTTTTTTGTTTACAGTTCTGCCATGGTCATTCCCTGGTAACGCTGCTTAAAACGTTGTCCATTCCGAAGCTGAAAGATGACCCTGAGGTTTTCCGTTATGAGGTATGTAGTTGTTGAGATAACAAAACAATGATAAACTAAACATAGCAGTTTTTGTGAAAAACAAAGATTTTTATGTCTCTGGGCTGGCTGTTGCGCCAGCAACTTGGTACAATATCTATAGTATTTTTACACCTTAGATTGCGCCGCCACTTTACAGGTTGCAGAAAGGCAGGGTTTACTTATGAAAAAAGCAAATTCCCGGCGATACCTTCTCCTGATCCTTGTTCCGCTTATATTATTCGCCGGCATTATTGGCTATTATTTTTCAGGGCCGTCCGCTACCGGCGGTCGTCCCATTGCTGTTGCTGCTACTCCCACACCGGTTCCTTCTCCCACGCTGCTTCCCACTCCCACACCGCTTCCTACCCCCACGCCGCTTCCTACCCCCACGCCTTTTTTGGAGCACGATATTACTCTTATGGCTGTAGGGGATAATCTGATGCACATGGGGATCGTGGCCAGTGGCAGACAGGAGAATGATACCTATGATTATTCCATGCTGTTCAATGGGATCCGCCCTTTTCTGGATACCGCAGATGTGAAGATCATCAATCAGGAAACTATTCTTGGAGGAAATTTCCGTGGTTTTTCCGGTTTTCCCTATTTTAATTCTCCTACTGAGGTCGGGGATGCAATCGCAGATGCAGGCTTCAATGTCGTATTGCATGCCTCCAATCATACCGCAGACCAAAAACTGGACGGCTTATTGTATTGTGCACAATTCTGGGAAGAGCAGCATCCTGATATTCTTGTGACCGGTATCCACGAAGATATTTCTCAGGCAGACGATATTCCTTTGCTTACAATAGAGGATGTGACCTTTGCGATCCTGAACTATACATACGGTGCCAATACAGAGACACTGCCTTTAAATCTTTTGGGACATCTGAATCTTCTGTGTGCCGTAAATGAACAGACCGGGCAGATGAATTTCACCACACTGAACCCTCAGGTCTTAGAGGACATCTCCCGGGCAAAAGAGCTTGCTGACATTGTGATCGTCTGTCCTCACTGGGGAACCGAATATTCATCCAAGGCATCAGGTTATCAGAAAAAGTGGGCTGAGGCCATGACCGAAGCCGGGGCTGATGTCATTATCGGAACCCACCCTCATGTAGTAGAGCCTGTGGAATGGATCACCGCAGGAAACGGCAATGAAGCCCTGTGCTATTACTCTCTTGGAAATTATGTATCCTCCCAGAAGAAAGCCATCAGCATGTTGGAAGCGCTTGCCTGGGTCACCTTCCATGTCACAGAAGATAATATTACGATAGACAGAGAACATACCGGAGCACTTCCTCTCGTCTGTCAGTATACTGCAGGACCGGTACGTTTTCAGAACGTATACCTGTTAGAGGATTATACGGAGGACCTTGCTGCATCCCATGGCATCCGTAACTACGGCGGTATAACCCTCCGCCTGGAAGACCTGCAAAAATGGAGCACCGAGACCCTGGGAGATTTCGTACTCACCAAAGATCAGGCGCTCCATAATCTGTCCCCGCGCTGACCGCTATGTCCCTGCGGCGATATTGGTACGGCTCACCCGTTCGAATGTTCTGACGAAATCCGATACCTCGATATAGAACTGTCCGTAGGTCTCGTCCGAGGAGACATTGATCAGGTCGCCGGTTCTGGTCTTCTCGCCGTTCTCCTGATACTGGAGGGAAAAGGTACTGTAGGGGTTTCTTAAGAGAATGCACTTCTTCCCGTCAATCTCTTTTGCCCCCATGACCGTATAGGCGTGCCCGCCGTTCAGACCGTCCTCCTTGCCTGCTGTGCCCTTCGATCCGGCATGATAGACATAACCACGCTCCTTGCCGGTGCGGATCTCTTCGAACAAAGCGTCTTCATTCTCCGTTTCCACCGGCTCCTTGGAGATCCCAAGGAGCCGCTCCAGAAACGATCCGACCTCGCCGTACCAGAGTGACTGGTAACCCTTGACCCCATTTCTTCCCACAAATGCACACGCCTTCTCTATCATCTGCATCCAGAGTGCACCGGAAGACAATGCATCCGCACCGGCAATCCGGGGAATCTCCTTGCTGACACGCACATAGATCGGTGCCAATTCCGTCTCTTCGAAGTCATCCACCACTTCAAAGCCATTCAGCAGATCTTTCCCCAACTGGTCTTCCTGTAACTCTCCCTCCGTCAATTCCTCCACAGACGTTTCTTCCTCAGGCTGTTTCTTTGCCTTCTCTACCACCCTTCTCTCATAGAGCCGGACCACCACACTGTCCCCCTCATCCACGATACAGCTTTTCAGGATCTCCGGTGAAAACTCCACCAGTCCGGCAACGGATGCCATCATGTAACAGTTGGAAACCAGACGCTGCTTCAGGTCATTGACCGTTGGCTCATGGGCAAACAACGGTGTATCCTTCTGGTCACTCCAATACGTCAGCTTGCGGATCAGGGCATTGCGCGTAGCCCCACTTTGGCCCGTACCGGACTCTTCCGGCCGCTTATTCCGAAAGTCAAGAATCTCCGCCCCCTCCGGGACCACCAGTGTGCCGTTTGTCATTGTGTCAAAATAGGACTTGACCCCCAAAAGTGCCTCGCGGATCTGTTCATTATTCTCCTGCTGCAAAGCCTTCTCAACCGCTTTCCGCGCCGCCTGCAGATTCTCTCTTTCCCGGGTATAACCGACCCGGTACCTGGTTCCCTGTACATACTGCCCGATCAACGCCACCGTATCCGGCGATCCGCCCGCCTCCTGCAGACTGCGGTTCAATGCCGCCAGACGGTCTCTTGACTGGTAACTTAGCTTATCTGAATCCGTGGAGATAGCTTCTTCTCTTGTCCGGCGGACAGTCTCTGTCTGCTGCCCGGCCTGCGGCATTCCCAATTCCATGCGCAGTTTCCGCAGTTCCAGCCTCCTGACATCCTCCTGTAGTTCCCGGATCGTCTGCTCCAGCTCCGCCGTGTCCCCGCCGTCTGCCAGTTCGGCCTTTTTGGCCGCCAGGAGATAATAGGCCTGATAGCGTTGCTCTCTCAGCTGCAGATCCTCCAGCCATGCGGGATCGCTGTTCGGGTCTGTCTCGGCATCTTCCCGCAGCAGATGGATCTGGGCGCACACCTGCTTCATTTCCTCCGCCGTCAGCTGTTCCTCGGGTGCCGCCGGAAGCTCTGCCGTCTCCGGCTCATACTCGCTGACCAGTCCGTACCAGTTATCTATCTCCTGCTGCGTCAGCTGTGATGCCTTTTGTTTATCGGCCAGGATTTCCCCGCTCAGGAAAACTCTGTTCTGTTCACAGTACACCGAAAGTCTGTGCGTAAAGGCCTCCACAATCGGTGCAAGTGCCTCCAGCCGCTGCATGCCCGCCGCATCCTCGCTTTCCTCATACAAGCCCTGAAGCTTGTAATAGCTGTTGACCAGACTCACATATTCCTTAAAATTTGCACGGATATTGCTACTCACAAACATTTGCGGTGTAAAACGGTACTGTTCCAGAAACCGAAGCTGAAGCTCGGGATCATTTTTTGTTGTCTCCTGCTGAACTTCCGCCAATTGTGTGTGAATTTCTTCTGTATAGGCAGTCGCTTTGCCTGTCAATGCCTTGCTTCTGCGGATCTTCTCCTTCTTCTCGGCATTAATGCTCTTTTTTCCCTTGCCGGATGTCCCTCCAAGCTCGGCAGTATCCTTCATTTCCGCAGTCTTTTCCCTATATAATGCAAGCGAATCCGGCTCTGCCGTCTGGTTCGCATAGCTTTCCTGCGTCAGCTGCAAAAAACGCTCATCAAACGCCGTCGTCTCTATCGTCTGCTGCTCCTGCGTCGTGATCTGAAGCTTGTGTTCCCGCTCCTTCTGCAGTTGGTTCTCCATCATACCCTTTCCGTCCATTCTTGTCCCCCTTGTTCTCTGTCATTTCCATAAATTCCACTGCAAAAACAACTCGTCTCTTCTGTCTGTCCAAAGAGCCGTTCAAACAACGCCTGCGCCTGTGTCGTGGAAAGTGTCATCCGCACCATCGTCTCCGGCGCATATAATTCATCCAGATGTTCTATGGCACAGGCCAGCAGCTTTGCAAGCACTATGGGATTGCTCTGCATGATCCAGCAATAATCCAACGCAATTCCTTTCTCCTGTCTCCGCAGAAGTACCGCTCCCTGCACCTCGCCGCCCCTTATTGCCACGAAACTCGCCGGTTCTGCCCAAAGGTACGGCTGCATCGGCAGAGCCAGCTGCTCCTTTAACCATTTCTCACATACGCCCCGTTCCCTTACGGACAGCTGCCAGATCGGACGGACTCCGCTTCTGTTCGTCCTAAGCTGTGGCAGCAGTTCCTCGTTCAACCGCCGGAGCGTGACTGTGCCTGCTGGGAAAGCAGCCGTGTCAACGAAGAAACCACTATCCCGCAGAAAAGGTGTCAGCAGACATCGCTCCCCCTCTTCCACATAAGAAACGGAAATTTCTCTTTCCTCTGACCGGACCTCCCGCACAAAGCGACGTATCAATGCCGTGCCAAGCCCAAGGCGCCTCGCCTGCGGTCTGATATATATGCTCTCCAGTACAACACTCTGCCCGTCTTCCTCCCATACAAGCGCCCCCTGCGCTTCCCCCAGCAGCCAGACGCCCAGCGCATATATTCCCTCTCTCCCGTTCATCAGTTCCACAAACAACTCCTGCGGGATGCAGGCAGCCCAGTCCGCCAGTTCTCCGGGTGACAGTAACTCACACCTCATATCTTCCGTCTCCTTTACCGTAACCTGCTACATCACAGATGTGTTAAACTTAAGTATAACATATGGAACGGGAAAAAACTACAGTGAGAAAATATCTTGCGTTTCCTCCTAAAAAAATATATATAACTAGTCAAAAATGTATTGCTCTATTTTCCTTCCTATCGTATAATACTTTTGTTAATTAAAGCACTAATGCGTTAAAGTGTTCAAATGGAGGTATTATATGGTACATTACGTGTTACTAAAATTCAAAGCGGAAACTGATGTGGATGCCATTGAGCTCAGTATGCGTGAAACTTACCGCCAGCTGGAGCAGGAACTGCCTTTTTTGACAGAGCCTTTCGTCTGGCGCAACTGTGTTGACCGGGATTCCAACGCAGATATCATGGCCACGATTCATTTGGATAACGCCACACAGCTTAAGGATTATCTGACACATCCGCTGCATGTGGCAATGGCTGATAATTTCAAAGATGCTGTGGTCACCAGAATTTCTTTTGACCATGAATAAATAGTAAGGGGGATTGCACATGAAAAAACAGAATCTTTTTGCGACTTCATATCTTGGTGTTGCCGCCGTATGGCTCGGCGGCCATTTTGGTCCGGGTTTTGCCACGGGAGCTTTCAGTGTCACTTATTATGTAAAATACGGCTGGGTTGGCTTATTCATGCCATTGCTTGCCATGCTAGTTACCGGTGGTGTCATGTTCTATATGACGGAATATGCCCGCAGTCACGGTACCACAAGTTACAAACCGTTTGTTCTGTCCTGTTATGGGGAAAAGGCGGGTAAATTTATCAGTATCGTTTACGATCTGCTCTTTCTGGCAACGGTTATGTGTGCGGGGGGTCTGGCCTTTTCCGGTGAAGCAAATGTCCTTATGAATTTTGGGTTCAGCTATTGGGGTGCTGCCATCCCGACCATTATCATTTCGGCATTGCTCTGCCTGTATGGATCCAAATTACTCTCCAGGGCATCCAAATATATGATGTACGCCATTGTTCTGGTAGTCCTGCTGATTGCGGTATTAAGTCTTGTGTTTGGTCAGTATGATCTCGGTGCCGCTATCGCCGCAGCACCGGTAAGCACCAAAGAGCCCAACCTGCTCTATGCTGTTTTCAGCGCAATTTTATATGGCTGTTTCCAGTCCACGATCTGTTTTAATGTTATGTCTGTTGCCGATATTTTGGAAGACAGAGCCGCAACAAAAAAAGCAATCATTGCCGGCTATATCATCACCGTCATTCTGATGATCGCCATTGCTTTTACCCTGTTCTGTTATGTTACGGTGATCCCGGATCTCTGTAATCCCGGCGTTGTACCGGTTCCTATCATGGCAGTACTGGGCCGACTGGGATTCTCCTGGCTGACCTATGTCTTCGTAGCGCTGATGACACTTGCAGTACTTACCAGCGCCGCCGGACTTGCAAATGCCGGTTGCGTACGTTTTAATAAACTGTTCTCCTTTATTGAAAACCCGCAGCTGCGCCGTGCAGTCATTACCGTCATCCTGTTAGGTATCGCCGCTTTTGGTGCCTCCTTCGGCATGAAGGCATTGCTTCAGAAGGGTACCAGCATTATCGGATATATCGGTATCCTTGCTCTGGTCATTCCGGCGTATACCATCGTACGTTCCAAAACAAAAAAAGATCACTAATATCTCCTATTAAAATACTCCCCGGATGATTCGGGGAGTATTTTTGATCGTAACAGGCGGCTTCCATCCCAGATTTATCTGCAGTTCATTAGTATCTTCTTTACATCAGAAATCTCAAGCTTAACATATGCCCTTAGAGCGATTCCACTTGTCCTTACCGCTTCCGCTGCCATTTCATCAAATTTATCCTGCAATATACCTACTTCTGTCAAAGTTGACGGCATCTCCAGTGACCGATTGAATTCCCTGACCTTTTCAATCCCCAGTTCTGCTGCTTTTCTGTCATCCGTCTCCTTTACTCCTTCACTTCAACTCCAAAACAAATAAACGACCGTTTACATTTTTATAATAGTAAACGGTCGTTTATTTGTCAAGACTTTCTCTTTTGCTGATATTATCTCTTTTTATAAATCAGAAGCTCCGGATTTTCACCATTCTTCTCATAGGTACATACCAGAATAAAATCCATACTTGCCAGAATACCAAAGCACCTGTCTCCTCCGAATTCAGACTCTAGTTGATTGCCCAGATATGTTTTCCGATCATCAAGGAATTTCACTTTTTGTCCATTCGGCAGAGTATATTCCAGATTCACATATTTCCCCACAAGTGCGTTTAGTTTGTCTACCCTGGGAAGTCCGTCTATATGCAAATCATTTATTTCATTTATCAATTGCTTTTTAAACTCTTCAAACTGCCCATTGTCACTAAGTTCATCATACCTTTTCCAGTAATCCAATTTAGGAAGCATTTCTTTCAGATAAGAACATGCCTGTTCTTCGGTAAAGTTTTCATTTACCATATTCTTTACACATACATCGATCAATTCATCCATATCGTTATATGTGTACGTTCCATCTGCATAGCACCATTTACAATACTCCTCATTTAATGTGCCATCTTTATCACGTCCCAATATGGAATCATCATCAATTGGCATTCCGCAGCACTGGCAGATCAGCTTTCTGGGTTCTCCCAAAAGCGTATTGATCGAAACATCAAATTCTTTCGATAAGAGCTTAAGTGTATCAGTATTGGGAACGGTATCACCATTTTCCCAGCGTGATACTGCCTGCCTTGTAACCATGATTTTATCTGCCAGCTCATCCTGTGACATTCCTCTTTCCGTACGAAGTTTCAAAATTATATTTTTTGTTTCCATAGTCGTCACCTCCCATAAACATATCATATAGATAAATTTATGTTATGAAAAGCAACCTGCTGTTGCCATACTCTGTCTATATGATTTGATTAGCACTCTTTGGTCATGACTTTCCTGCAAGAATCTGTTTACTGTATGTACTGCAATCTTTGCTGCCAACTCAACCGGAAAACCATATGCTCCCGTTGATATGGAAGGAAATGCAATAGACCTGATTCCATTATCCAATGCCAGCTTCATAGAATTAAAATAGCAGTTAAGCTTTATGAATCGCACCATCTACACCGCCTGTTTATTATATTACCTCTGCCCCAAATGGCATCAAAGACAATTTTGCAATTTTGAAAAACTGCTTTCCGAAAGG